>JBKPME010000213.1:0-23241 GCA_046731915.1 Actinomycetota bacterium | reverse complement strand
CCCAACGTGGACATCGAGCCCCGCCCCCACGACGGGCCCGTCATGATCAGCGTCGAGTACGACATCGATCCCGCCGACGCCGACCGCTTCGTCGAGGCGATGCAGGAGCTCGGCCGCGTCCGCCGCCGGGATGGCGCATATCGCTGGGAGCTCTACGCGGACCTCGAGCGGCCCGGGTCCTACGTCGAGACGTTCGTGGTCGAGTCGTGGTCGGAGCATCTCCGCCAGCACGACCGCCTCACCGTCGCGGACCTCGAACTGACCAAGCTGACCAGATCGTTCCATCGCGGTGAGCGGCCACCGGCGGTGCGGCACATGCTGTCGGCACGCGCGACGCTCGACGACTAGTCCCGCACGATCAGCACCGTGCCGGCGGCGAGCAACGCGATCCCAAGCAGCTTCTCCCACGTGATCACGCGCTCTGGGAGGCCAAGCGCCCCGATTCGATCGAGCGCGACCGAGAGGCTCAGCTGGCCGGCGATGACGGCCGCGGTGACGCCACCGGCGCCCAGCTCGCGCACCGCGAACAGCGTCGCCAGCACGATCAGGACGCCGCCCAAGCCGCCGAGGATCCAGTAATACCAGGCCGGAGATTCGACGCTGTCGTTGACGTGGATGCCGCCGTCGATGACGAACGCCAGCAGCAGCACGAGCACCGTCCCGGCGACGAAGTTGACCGTCACGGCGCCGAGGTCGCCCAGCCGATGCGAGATCACGTTGTTGGCCGGCGCCTGGGCGGCAACCACCCCGCCCGCGGCGACGGTCATCAGGACGGCGACTTCCTTGCTCACTTCGCCTCCAGCCAGTTCTGCCCGACGCCGCAGTCCACCTCGAGCGGCGGGTCCATTTCGAAGGCGCCGGCCATCTCGCGGACGATGATCTCGCTGGCGGCGGCGACCTCGTCGTCGGGAGCCTCGAAGAGCAGCTCGTCGTGGATCTGGAGCACGAGCTGGGTGCGGAGCCCGGGGGCGCGAAGCTCGTCGCGTGCACGCACCATCGCGAGCTTCATGATGTCCGCGGCCGTCCCCTGGATGACCATGTTGACCGCGAGCCGCTCGCCCAGCGAGCGCGTCTGGAACTGGCGCGAGCGCAACTCGGGAACGCGCCGGATGCGCCCGAACAGTGTCGCCACGTGCCCCTCCTCGCGGGCGCGCTCGATCGTGCTCTCGATGAACGCCTTCACGCGCGGGAAGCGTTCCAGATAGGCGTCGATGAATTCCTGCGCCTCCTCCTTCTCGATCTGCAGCCGGTCGGCGAGGCCGAACGCCGACAGCCCGTAGACGATCCCGTAGTTGACCATCTTCGCCTTCGAGCGCGTGCCGGGGTCGGACTTGCCGCCGAGGATCGCCTCCGCCGTGGCGGTGTGCACGTCCTCGCCGCGCCGGAAGATCTCCTTGAGCACCGGCTCGTCGGCGATGTGCGCGAGCAGCCGGAGCTCGACCTGGGAGTAGTCGGCTGAAATGAGCTTGGTCCCCGGCTCGGCGACGAAGCAGGCGCGGATCTCGCGACCCTGCTCGGTGCGGATCGGGATGTTTTGGAGGTTGGGGTCGGTGCTCGAGAGGCGGCCGGTGGCGGTTGCCGTCTGGTTGAAGGTTGTGTGGAGCCGGCCGTCGTCGCCGAGCAGCTCCGGGAACGCGTCGAGATAGGTTGACTTGAGCTTCGTGACCTCGCGCCACTCCTCGATCGCCGGGATGATCTCGTGCTCGCCGCGGATCGCCTGGAGCACGCGCGCGTCGGTCGAGAAGCCGGTCTTGCCGCGGCGCTTTTTCGACAGCGCGAGCTTCTCGAACAGGATGTGGCCGAGCTGCTGAGGCGAGCCGATCGTGAACTCCTCCCCGGCAAGCTCCCAGACGCGCCGCTCGAGCTCGGTCGCCCGGGCGCCGAAGCGCTCCGAGATGCCGCGCAGGCGCTCAACGTCGAGCTTGATGCCGGCGCGCTCCATCTCCACGAGCACATCGACCAGCGGCAGCTCGACCTCGTGGAAGAGCCGGGTGAGCCCGTCTTCTTCGAGCCGCGCCCGCTGACGCTCCGCCAGCACGCGCGTGACGACGGCCCGCTCGGCGATCCCGTTCGCGCCCTCCACCGACGCCGCGATCCCCGCCTCAGCTGTGAGCTCGTCGAGCGGATAGCCGCGGCGCGCCGGGTCGATCAGGTAGGCGGCGATCATCGTGTCGTGCTCGAGCGCCACGGCGGGTGCCGACTCCTCACTCACGGCCGTGGTCTTCCAGTCGTGGTAGACCACGGGCCGGTCACCGCGCGCCATCGTCAGGGCAGTTAGGGTCTCGCATTCGGCGACCAGCGCCGCGCCGCCACCGTAGGCCGCCACGCGCATGGGCCCCGTCGGCGGGCCGCCCACATCCAGCGTCTCCTGGCCGTCCTGCTCGCCGGCCGGGCGGGGCCGCTCGGCTGCCAGTGCGACGAGCTCCCCGTCGAGCGACCCGATTTCCGCGAGCGGCACCTCGCGCGCCTTCGTGCGGATGACTTCCTCGGCGCGCTCGGCGGGCGCGGCGGCCTCGCCCTCTCCCAGCGCCTCCTCGAGTCGCTCGAGCGGCGCGCGCAGCTCGAACTCGCGGAACGTCTCGCGCAAGCGTGAGCGGTCGGGCTCGCGGGCGGCGATATGGTCGAGATCGACAGCGCCCAGGTCGATGTCGCGGATCGCGGTGGCGAGCGTCTTCGAGATCCGCGCGTCCTCCGCGTGGTTCGACAGGTTCTCCTTGCGCTTGGCGCCAGAGATCTTGTCGATGCTGCCGAGCACGCCCTCGAGCGACCCATGCTCCTGCAGCAGCTGCGAGGCCGTCTTCTCGCCGATGCCCGGGACGCCGGGGATGTTGTCAGAGGTATCGCCCTTCAACCCGACGAAGTCGGGGATCAGCTCGGGCGTGATGCCGTAGCGATCGATCACCGCGTCGCGGTCGTAGACCTTGGTCTCGGTGATTCCGCGGCTCGTGGCCATCACGCGCACGCCGGGCTCGATCAGCTGGAAGAGGTCACGGTCCCCGGTCACGACCATGACCTCGTATCCCTGTTCGCGCGCCCGCTGGGCGATGGTCGCGATCACATCGTCGGCCTCGTAGCCCTCAACGCGAACGTTCTCGTAGCCGAAGGCATCGACGAGAGGCTGCATGTGCGGCCACTGCTCGGCGAGCAGATCCGGCCGTGAATCGCGCTGGCCCTTGTACTCCTCGTAAACCGCCTCGCGCCCCGACATGCCGGCGTCCCAGACCACGAGCGTCGGCTTGACCCCGTAGTCCGTGATGATCTTCACCAGCATCGAGGCGAAGCCGAAGATCGCGTTCGTGGGCTGCCCCTTGGAGGTCGCGATCGACTCCGGGAGCGCGAAAAATGCGCGGTAAACGAGGCTGTTCCCATCGATCAGGAACAGCTCTTTGGGCGAAGCTTCGTCCACGAATCAACCCTATCGACGGCACCGGCCGCCGAAGGGAAAGCCTCAACCGGGGTTAGGCGCCTTTCCTTGCGAAATGGAAAGGAAAAACGCCTAACCCAGCCGGGGCCAGGCGGAGGAGCTGCGCGAGAGGGCCCGACCCCCTCAATGCCCGTCGTTCGCCGGAGCCCAGCGCGGCGCCGGGCCGGAGCCCACGCCCCGCCTCGCCGGAGCCACACCGGCCCGCCCGTATCATCACCGACGGTGGCCACCACCTCCGCACAGTTCTCGCTGACCCTGCGCGTAGCCCTGCCGTCGAGGCCCGGCGGTGTCCTCGGCAAGGTCACCGCCGCCATCACCCGGGCGGGTGGGTCGATCGTGGCCGTCGACACGGTCGCCGCCAAGGGCGACCGCACGCTCCGGGAGATCACGGTCGAGTGCGGCAGCACCCACCATCGCGGCCAGGTGATCTCAGCCGTTCAGGCCGTGAAGGCGGCCGAGGTCGTGGAGGTCACGGACCGCACTTTCGAGGTCCACCGCCGCGGCAAGATCCACACGGGGCTCAACCTCCCGCTGAAGTCGCGCGACGACCTCTCGATGGCATACACGCCGGGGGTCGCTCGCGTGTGCACCGCCATCGCCGAGAACCGCCAGAAGGCCTTCAAGTACACGATCAAGGCGAACACCGTGGCCGTGGTGTCCGACGGCACCGCGGTGCTTGGCCTCGGCGACATCGGCCCCGAGGCTGCCATGCCGGTGATGGAGGGCAAGGCCATGCTCTTCAAGGAGTTCGCCGACGTCGATGCCTTCCCGATCTGCCTCGCCACCACGGACGTCGACGAGATCGTCGAGACCGTCATCCGCATCGCCCCCACCTTCGGCGGGATCAACCTCGAGGACATCTCCTCGCCGCGCTGCTTTGAGATCGAGCAGCGGCTTCAGGAGGCCCTCGACATCCCGGTCTTCCACGACGACCAGCACGGCACGGCGATCGTCACGCTTGCGGCGCTTATCAACGCCTGCCGGCTCACCGGACGGGCGATGGAGGATCTGGAAGTGCTGATGGTGGGCGCCGGTGCCGCCGGGGTGGCCGTGGCGAAGATCCTGATCGACGCGGGCGTCACCTCGATCGTCGCCTGCGACCGCTTCGGCGCGATCCACGGGGGCCGCGACGACTACCAGGCGGAATCGATGAACGCGCCCAAGCGCTGGCTCGCCGAGAACACGAACGCCGAGGGCCGCGAGGGCCAGCCGCGCGAGGTCATCGAGGGCACCGACGTCTTCATCGGCCTCTCCGGTCCCGGGATCATCGACGCGCACGACCTGCAGAAGATGAGTCCGGAGCCCTTCGTGTTCGCAATGGCGAACCCGAACCCCGAGGTGAAGCCGGAGGAGGCGGCGCCGTACGTGCGCGTGATGGCCACCGGCCGCTCCGACTACCCGAACCAGATCAACAACGTGCTCGCGTTCCCGGGCATCTTCCGAGGAGCCTTCGACGTGCGCGCCACGGGCATCACAGAGGACATGAAGCTCGCGGCCGCCCGCGGGATCGCCTCGGTGGTGGGCGACGACGAGCTCGACGAGGACTACATCATCCCGAGCGTGTTCAACCGCGACGTGGCGCGTGAGGTCGCGAGCGCGGTGGCCGAGGTGGCCGAGCGCCGCGACGACGAGGCCGAGCCCGAGCAGCCGACGGTAGAGCGCGCGACGGTCAGCTGATGCACGTAGCCGTAACCGGCGCGACCGGCACGATCGGTCGTGGGCTCGTGGGTGCGTTGAAGGAACGCGGTGATGACGTGACCGTGCTGTCCCGTAACGCTGAACGGGCGGGAAGCGTGCTGGGTGGGCGTGCCGGAAGCGAGGTCGGTGGGCGTGCCGGAAGCGAGGTGGGTGGGCGTGCCGGAAGCGTGCTGGGTGAGTCGGGGGCCGCCGGCGGGCGCGCCGGCGCGGTCGAGGTCGCGACGTGGGCGGATCCGAAGGCGGGCCCGCCGCCCCTCGACGCTCTCCGCGGCCGAGACGCCGTCGTTCACCTCCTCGGCGAGCAGATCGCCCAGCGCTGGTCCGACGACGCCAAGCGCGAGATTCGTGACTCGCGCGTCGTCTCGGCGCGCAACCTCGTGAGCGCGCTCGGCGAGTTGCCCGAGGCAGAGCGGCCGCGGGTCCTGATCTCCCAGTCGGGCGTCGGCTTCTACGGCTTCCGCGGCGACGAGCTCCTCGACGAGTCGGCCCCGGCGGGCGACGACTTCCTCGCGAAGCTGTCCGTCGACTGGGAGGCGGAGGCACGCCGCGCGGAGGAGCTCGGGATCCGCGTCGTGCTCAACCGGACGGGGATGGTGCTATCGAAGTCCGGCGGAGCGCTCGCGAAGATGCTGCCCTTCTTCAAGGCCGGCGTCGGCGGGCCGGTTGCCGGTGGCCGGCAGTACGTCTCGTGGGTCCACCTCGACGACGAGGTGGGCGCGATCCTGTTCGAGCTCGACACGGATGCCGCGGACGGCCCGATCAACCTGACGGCCCCGGAGCCGGCCTCCAACAAGGAGCTGTCCACGGCGCTCGGCCATGCCCTGCGCCGGCCCGCACTCGCGCCCGTGCCGGCGCTCGCCGTCAAGGCCCTCTACGGCGAGATGGCCAACATCGTGATCACCGGCCAGCGGGCCTTTCCTGCGCGCCTCCTGGAGCTCGGCTACAGCTTCAAGCAGCCGGACCTCGAAGCGGCCCTCCGCGACGCTATAGGGAACAGGCGCGCGGAAGCCTGACCAGCCCCTCCGACGTGAGCGCTCCCTCCGCCGGGCGGCCGCCCACCTTGCACCAGGTGAAGCGGCGCGTCGAAAAGTCGGCCACCGCGCGGAACGGATGGCCGATCGCGCCTCCGGGCGAGCTCTCGACGGACGGCAGGTCGCTGGTCACCGCCAGGCAGTCGTAGGCCACACGCGCGGCGTTCGGGTCGCCCCCCTGGAGCGGCTCGCAGTCCACGCGACTCCCTGCGGGGCCGGGCAGTGTCCCGGCCGCCGCTCGCGCGCGGGCGTCGGCCAGGATCGCGGCCTTCAGCTCCCTCAGCACGGCGGCGCGCGTTGCGGCCGCCTCGGCCCGGCCGTGGTGCGGGTGCTGCTCGGCCCTCAGCCGCTCGACGCGGACCGCGAGGGCGGCTTGCGCGTCGCGGCGCTCCTGGGCCGAGCGCTCGCGGTTGCTCTCGGCGATCCGGGGGACCAGCACGATCGCCGCCACGGCGACCGCGACGAGGAACACGGCACCGCCGACCTTCGCCGCCATCCGCCCGCGCGGCCCGAGCTTGCCGTACATAAACGAGGGCAACGAGAGCAGCCCTGGAAGCGGGTCGTAGCGGTCGTTCTGCGGGGCGGGCACGCCCCCCTGACGCTAGCGGTCGCCGCCTCGGCGGAAAGTCCGCGGAATGAGCTCCGCGATCAGGAAGAAGGCGAACAGGAGGAGCGCGAAGAACGCGGTGATCACGAGGATGATGAGCACCATGTCGTAGAAGCGGCTGGGGTAGCTGAAGATCGCTGCGAGCAGCAGCACGACCGCGTACGCGGCGAACACGAGCACGACCAGGAACGCCCAGTTGGTGAACCGCTCGGCCCGCGGGCGGTCGTCGTTCGAGCGCGCCCGGCTGGCCAGGATGCTAAGTGCCGCGTACGCGACCACGAGCACGACGACCGGCGCGAACGACGCGGAGGGAAGCTGGTCGGCGATCAGGAGCATGCTCACCCGCTCTCCACGTCCCGCTCGGCACGGGCCTCCGCGACCGTCTTCTTGCCCTTACCGGACCCGAACGGGCCCTGGAGCTTCCAGCGCGAATCCTTCCGTGCCGGCCACAGCAGGAAGATCACGGCCCCGATCACGCTGAGCAGCAGTCCGGCGGCGAGACCCACCTTCGGGCCGTAGCCCTTCCGCTCGGACAGGTACGAGGCGATGATCGCCGAGGCCAGCCACGCGTAGAGCAGGTAAAGAGCCTTGGCGCCGATGGCTGCGATCACGACGGTCATGCGCCCAGGTACGCCCTCTGCACGTCGGGGTTGTCGCGTAGCGCCTCGGAACGGTCGCTCACCGCGACCTCGCCCGTCTCGAGAACATAGCCGCGCTTCGACACGCCGAGCGCGTAGTTCGCGTTCTGCTCCACGAGCAGGATCGTCGTGCCCTGGCGGTTGATCTCCGCGATCGTCTCGTAGATCCGCTCCACCAGGATCGGCGCGATCCCCATCGAGGGCTCGTCGAGCAGGAGCAGCTTGGGGTTCGCCATCAGCGCGCGCCCGATCGCCAGCATCTGCTGCTCACCGCCGGACATCGTGCCCGCCTTCTGCTTCTCGCGCTCCTGAAGCCTCGGGAAGAGCTCGAACACGCGCTCGAGGTCGTCGTTCACGCCCGCGTCTCGGCGCAGGTACGCGCCCAGCTCCAGGTTCTCGCGCACGGTCATGCGCTGGAAGCAGTGCCGCCCCTCGGGCGACTGCGAGATGCCGAGCCGGACGATGTCCTGCGGCGGCGTCTCGGCGATCTCCTGGCCGTCGAAGCGGACCGAGCCCTTCCGGGGCGGCGTGAGGCCGGAGATCGAGCGCAGCGTGGTCGACTTGCCCGCGCCGTTCGACCCGATCAGCGTGACGATCTCGCCCTCCTCGACCTCGATCGAGACGCCCTTCAGCGCGGCGATGTTGCCGTAGTAGGTGTGGATGTCCTCGAGCTCCAGCAGCGCCATCTCAGCCCTCACTCTCCTGCTTTCCGAGATACGCCTCGATGACCCGGTCGTTCTGCCGGATCTCCTCCGGCTCGCCCTCGGCGATCTTCTCACCGTGGTCTAGCACCCAGATGTGCTCCGAGACGCCCATCACGACCTTCATGTCGTGCTCGATCAGGAGAATGGTGAGATCGAGCTCGCGGCGCATCTGGTCCATGAACTCCGTGAGCTGACGGGACTCCTGCGGGTTCATGCCGGCCGTCGGTTCGTCGAGCAGCAGCAGCTTCGGGTCCGACGCCAGCGCCCGTGCGATCTCGACACGCCGCTGGTCGCCGTAGGAGAGGTTCGCGGCCGTCTGCTCATGCAGGTCGCCCGCGAGCCCAACGTACTCGAGCATCTCGTGAGCCTTCTCGCGTACTGCGGCCTCCTCGCGACGCACGGCGGGCGTGCGCAGGATCGAGCCGAACAGGCCGGCGTTCATGCGCGCGTGGCGACCCACCATCACGTTCTCGACGGCGCTCATCGTCGAGAACAGCCGGATATTCTGGAACGTGCGCGCCACCCCCGCGGCGGTGATCAGGTCGGGCCGTGTTCCTGTCACGTCTCGCCCATGGAACAGGACGCGGCCCGCGGTGGGCCTGTAGAGCCCGGTGAGCATGTTGAAGAAGGTCGTCTTGCCGGCGCCGTTCGGGCCGATGATCGAGACGATCGACTTGGGCGCGACGTCGATCGAGACGTCGCTCACGGCCATCAGGCCGCCGAACACCTTCGTGGCGCTGATGGTCGACAGGATCGAGCCGTTGGTGCTCATCCGCGCGCCTCGAACACCGACTCGGTCTCGCCGATCCCCTCTGTGAGCTCCATCTGACGCCTTCGCTCGGGCAGGATGCCCTCGGGTCTCAGCACCATCATGATCACGAGCACGAAGCCGAAGACGCCGAACGAGATCTCCGTGAACGTGAAGTTCAGCCCGAGGTCCTTGAGCGTGTCGCCCACGAAGCCCTGATCGAGCACATCCGGGATCAGGTAGATGTTGACGAAGGAGAGCGCGATGGCACCGAGCACGACACCGTAGATGCTTCCGAGGCCGCCCAGGATGACCATTCCGAGGATGAAGATCGAGAAGCCGAACTGGAACGAGTTGGCGTTGACGCTCGAGAAGTAGGTCCCGAGGAAGGCGCCGGAGATGCCGCCGAGCGCGCCGCCGGTCGCGTAGGAGAGGAGCTTCGTCTTGACGAGTGGCACGCCCATGCTGGCCGCGGCGACTTCGTCCTCGCGCAGCGCGATCCACGCCCGACCAAGCTTCGAGTCGCGCAGCCGGAAGTTCACGAACAGGACCACGAGCACGATCGCGAAGATGGTCCAGTAGTACGGCCTCAGGTTCAGGGCCGAGTCGAACGGCGCCACGAGCGGGAGGTCGATCTGATCGATCGGGGCGATTGACTGGCGGCCGTTCGAGAGCTTGTAGTCGTTGAAGATCGTGATCTCGTCGCCGTTGGCGAAGATGCGCCCGATGATCTCGCCGAAGGCGAGCGTCACGATCGCGATGTAGTCGCCGCGCAGCCGCAGCGTCGGCAGGCCGATGATCGCGCCCGCTGTGGCGCAGACGATGATCGCCCCGATCACGATGATGAGGAAGTTGAGGTGGATGCCCGGCAGCGTGGCGGCAAAGCCGCTCACGCCGATGTGGATTCCCTTCTCGCCGCCGACGCCCGTGTAGAAGTCGGATGCCCACCAGCCCACCGTCATGGCGCCGAAGGCGTAGAAGGCCACGTAGCCGAGGTCCAGCAAGCCGGCGAAGCCGACGACGAGGTTGAGCCCGAGGGCCATGACCACGTAGGCCAGCGCGAGAATGCAGTCGTCCATGAAGGCGTCGAGCGGCTCGCGGGTGAGCGGGAACAGCGCGGCGGCGACGATCATCGTGGCGGGCAGGATGTACTTCGCCCACGGACGCGTGCGCAGCTCGGCGATGGCGCTCATCCGGCCTCCCGCGTCTCTTCGCCGATCAGGCCCTGGGGCCGGAAGACCATGATCAGCACCAGGTAGGCGAAGATCACGGCGGGGGTCCACGCGTTGCCGATGCGGTTGTCCGAGATCTGCTGGATACAGCCGATGATCAGGCCGCCGAGCACCGCACCGCGCAGGTTCCCGATGCCGCCCATGACCGCGGCGGTGAACGCGATCAGGCCGGCGGTGAAGCCCTGGTAGTACCACACGTTGGTCTGGTAGAGCGTGTTGATGAGACCGGCGGCGCCGGCGAGGAGGCCACCGAGCAGGAAGGTCAGCGAGATCGTCGTGTCGACGTTGATCCCCATCAGCTTCGCCGCCTCAGGATCCTGCGCCGTGGCCCGCATCGCCTTCCCCAGCCGGCTCTGGGAGACGAACGAGGTCAGCAGGAGCACCAGCGGGACCGTCACCGCGATGGCGAGCAGATCGCCGCGCGAGATCGAGATCCCGACGATGTTGACGAGCTCCTTCTGGGACCGGATCAGGTCCGGCACGGCGCGCTGCGAGGCGCCGAGCCAGAGAATGCCCACGTTTTGGAGGATGAACGAGAAGCCGACGGCGGTGATAAGCGGCGCCAGCTTTGGCGCCCCGCGTAACGGCCGGTAGCCGACCCGCTCGATCATCACATTGAGCGAGCCGCTCACGAGCATCGCCGCGACGAGCGTCGCGAGGAGCCCGAGGATCAGCGTCACCGTGGCCGTGTCGGGGTTCAGCCCCAGCGGCGACCAGAGCGCGAACGCGGTGAACGCGCCGATCATGAAGATCTCGCCGTGGGCGAAGTTGATCAGCTCGATGATTCCGTAGACGAGCGTGTAGCCGAGCGCTACGAGGGCCCAGATCGCGCCGTTCGAGAGCCCGTCCATGAGGTTGTTGCCGAGCCGCGTGAGGTTGCCGTCGTCGATCAGGTCCTGAATGCCGTAGTAGGCCGGGAATGCGATCAGGATCGCGATCAGGCCGTACTTCGAGATGAACTCGGAGATGACCTCCGAGGTCTTCGGCTTCAGGGCTGCGTCAGCAGAGATCCCAGCGGCTTCCAAGGCTCCCTCAAGTCGGTAGCGGTGGGGACGGGCCCGGGGGCCCGTCCCCAGTATCCGCGGCTAACCTAACCGATCCGGCGGATCGAGGTGAGGGTTCAGCCCCCCGCGTTGATCGCCTTCACGAACTCCAGCTGTCCGCCCTTGATGTCGTAGACACCGTAGTCGGTCAGCGTGGTGTCGCCGTTCTCGTCGATGTCGTACTTACCGAGAGCTCCGTTTCGACCCTTGGTCTTCGTGAGCAGCTGGTTGCGCACCGCCTCGCGGTCGTTGGCCTTGTCGCCAACGGCCTTGAGCGTGTCGAGCGCGAGGCTCATCGTCTCGTAGCCATAGATGGAATACGGATCCGGCTGATCCACCCCGTACTCCGCCTTGAAGTCGTCGAAGAACTTCACGGCCTTCTCGATGCCCTTCTTCTCGAACTCCCCTGGGCTGAGCGTCGCGACCGTCACCTTGGTGCGGGCGCCGACGTCGGCCGGGATGCCGCCCTCCTTCGGATCGGAGAACGCCGCCTCTGCGACGCCGTCCGGTCCGTAGAGCTTGCAGTTCGGGCAAGCCGCCGCCACGTCCTTGAACACCTGGACGTAGTTCTCACCGGTCACACCAGAGCCGACGAAGCAGTCAGAGTTGATCTTCGCCGCGAGCGAGCGGTAGTTCGGCGCGTTCTTGTCCGTGCCGTCGTTCCCCTCGACCTTGAGACCGACCTTCTTCGCCGCGTTCTCGACGTTCGTCGCCAGACCCGCGCCGTAGGTGGTCTTATCGTTGAAGATGTGGACCGACTGGCAGCCGTCCTCCTTCATGATGCTCGCCAGGGCCGCACCCTGGATCGTGTCCGTCGGGACGATGCGCGCGTATGTGCGCTTGCCGCTCGGGTAGTACTTGTCCGGCTCGCCCGGCTCGGATCCCGGCGCGTCCGTCGTCAGTCCGACGTACGTGTTCGACGGGCTGATCTGCGGGATGTTCGCCTTGTTCAGGATCGCGAGCGACACCTTCGTACCGCCGGAGTTGAACTCACCGAGGTAGAAGATCGTGCTCTCGTCCTGAACGGCCTTGCGCGCGTTCTGCGCGGTCTGGCCCTCATCCGCGGTGCCCGGGTTCTGGGCAGTCGAGTCGTCAAGTGAGACGTAGTTGATCTTGTACTTGCCGACCTTGCCGCCCACTTCCTTGAGGGCCAGCTTCTCGCCGTCGATGACGGCCTCCGACTGTCCCTTAGATGTTCCCTGTAGCGGGAGGCTCGAATAGATGGTCAGCGTGTCGCCGGAAATCGCGCCGCCGCCGCTATCGCCCCCGCCGACTGATTCCTCGTCGTCACCACCGCAGGCCACGAGGCCCAGGGCGAAGACGCCGAGAAGGCAGCTCAAAGCTGCCAGCCTGCGTACTCGCAAAGTAGTTCCCTCCTATGGGAGTGGCTCCAACCTGGCGCGGAATCCTAACCACGGTTTGGCGCGCTGGGGCGGTGCGCACTCTGCTTAACGCGGAGAAAATCTGGTGGCCGGCGCCCCCCGTTCAGGAGCCGGCCTTCGCGAAGCGGCCGTGCTCGTCGGGCCGGTATGCCACGACCGGATCGGGTGGAAGTCTGTGGCCCAGCCGGAGGGCAGCGGATATCACCCGTCTGCGGTCGCGACCTCCCTCGTCGATGGCGTCCAACACGAGCCGCATCGCCTCGTAGCCCGCCTGCTCCGGCGGCGTGGCCGGTCCGAACGCCTCGATGTTGGACGGGCCCGCCGTGAGCGCGATCTGCGGCAGGGCCAGGATCCCGCTGGAAGCGAACACTGGGACGCCCGGGAGCTGGTCGTCGATTGCGACAAGCATGGGGATCGTGCCGCGACCCGCAACGCTCACCTGCACCACGGCGTCGGGCCGCCCGTCGGCGAGGGACTGCACCATGTCGGGGATGTCGTCGATCTGCCCGCGGTACTCCTCGGTCGCGACCGGCCTGAGGCCGGCCCGGCGGGCGCGGTCGACGACCTGAGCCGCGAGTTCGCGCCCGTAGATCTCGCGGTCGAAGATGAGGCCGAAGTCCGTGAGGCCCGCTGAGGACAGCCGGGCGACGATGCTGTCGGCCTCGTCAAGGTCGGTGGGCCCGATGCGCACGAAGCTGCGCCTGTCCGTGGGGTAGTAGCGCTCGGGTCCGGCACGCGGCCGGCCGGGCGCGCGCTGCGTCAGGCTCGTGAGCCCGTCGCCGGGCGACACCTCGAGGAGCCCGGCGTCGTTCGTGATCGGCAACGAGACGGCCGTGGCGCCGTAGTCCAGCTCGCCCAGGTAGGCGATGGCGCTGGGGTCGTCCCCGGCCGTGTGCGCGTTCTCTGCGACGAGGCCGGGGTCCCAGGCCTGATCGCGCTCGTCGGTGGCGGGTAGCTGGCGGAACCTGATCCGGAGCCCGCCCGAGCGGCCGCCGCGCTCCTTCAGGGCCCGTCGCTCCCCCGCCAGCGCCTCGGCCGCCGTGGCGGCGGAGACGCCGTGGCGCGGCGCGCTCGAGTACACGGTCGCGGTGTCGCCCCTGATCACGCGCGGCTCGTCGTCGCCGCCATTGCCGAGGCAACCGGCAAGCGTCGCCGCGATGAACAGAGCCACCAGGGCGGTTGCCCCGCCGTGCGGCAAGCCGCGGGCGGGGCACGCGGCGCAGCCTCGCCGTTCCTTGGGTCTCGATCCGCTGTGCACGGCGGGCCATTCTGACGAGCGTGAGTATCGTGCCGAGCGTGCGCATCGGCGTACTCACGGGAGGCGGCGACTGTCCCGGACTGAACGCGGTGATCCGCGCGGTCGTGCGAAGGGGAATCGACCACCACGGCCACGAGATCGTCGGCTTCCGCGACGGCTGGCGCGGGCCCCTCGAGGGAGCGTACGAGGAGCTGACCATCGAGTCGACACGCGGCATCCTGCCGCGCGGCGGAACGATCCTGCGCTCCTCGCGCACGAACCCGTTCAAGCGCGACGACGGACCCGATTTGATCCGCGCAACGCTCGACAAGCTGAGCGTCGACGGCCTGATCGCGATCGGCGGCGAGGACACGCTCGGGGCGGCTGCGCGCCTCTACGGCGAGCACGACCTGCCGATCATCGGCGTGCCGAAGACGATCGACAACGACCTCGCCGGAACCGACATGACGTTCGGGTTCGACACCGCCGTCCAGATCGCCACCGAGGCGATCGACCGGCTGCACACGACAGCCGAGTCGCACAACCGGGTGATGATCGTGGAGGTGATGGGCCGCCACGCCGGCTGGATCGCGCTGCACTCCGGTCTTGCCGGCGGCGCCGACGTGATCCTGATCCCCGAGCGTCCCTTCGACATCGAGGAGGTCTGCCGCCTGATCCAGCGACGGCACTCGCGCGGCCGCTTCTTCTCGATCGTGGTGGTGGCCGAGGGGGCGGTGCCTCAGCAGGGCACGATGGAGGTTGTCTCCGGCGGCGAGGACGAGTTCGGGCACGCGCGGCTGGGCGGCATCGGCCAGCGGCTCGAGCACGAGATCGAGGAGCGCACCGGGATCGAGTCGCGGGCGACCGTGCTTGGCCACATCCAGCGCGGCGGCACGCCCACCGCATTCGACCGTGTGCTGGCGACGCGCCTCGGGCTCGCGGCGGCGGACGTCGCCAACGAGGCGAGCTGGGGTGTCATGCCCGCGTTGCGTGGCACCCGTATCGAGCTCGTGGCGCTCTCAGAAGCGGTCGCGGACCTGCGGACCGTGCCGGACGAGGATTACGAGGCGGCGCAAACCTTCTTCGGCTAGAACCCCGCGCCCTGCTGCTCGGGCGGTGCGACCTCGCGGCCAAGAATCTGGTCGAGGAAGGGCTTCGCGAGCTGGAACGCCGCGGCGAAGACGACCAGCCCCGCCGTGAGCAGGAACGCGTCGAACGCATTGATGCCGAAGGCCCACGCGGTGATCCACCAGACGAGGCCGATGGTGAGCGTGACAAAGACGACCATCAGCCGCCGCGGCGCTCGGCAACGGCCCGGCGCAGCTTGGTGACCGTGTTGAACGCGCTCCTCATCGCCCGATCCGTGCCCGAGCCGTCCGGCGGCAGCATGCCGATCTGACGCGCGAAGCCCATGCCGTCGAAGTAGGCGGTATTGCTCACGAGGTTCTCGTTCTCGAGCTCGAACAGGTCGAACCCGCGAATCTCGACGTGCTTGTCCGTGGGGTCGATGCCCATGAAGGGCGCGCCGCTCAGGGTGCCCTCGAGACGCCATTCGACCGCGCAGCTCCGCTCGCCCGCTATGAGGCGGGTGACCGTGGTGCGTGCGTCGGGCATGGCGGCAAACATCGAGCGGAAGTACTCGCGAAGCTCGTCGCGTCCACGGACCACGCCCACGGGGACGATGTCCTCGACGCCCTCCTCGCTCCAATGCGAGGCCATTCCCTCGGCGTCGCGATTGTCCATCGCCTCGAAGTAGGCCCTCACCTTCTCCTCGACCGCCTTGCGCCTCGTGATGCGCTTGCGCTGCGGCTTCGCCTCCGACTTGACCTCGGCCGTGGCCTGGTCCGTGGCTCCCTCGGCTGGCTTGGTCTCGGCCATAGCGGTCACCCTACCAGCGATTTCGGGCCGCTCCGAGCGGCTATGCAGGGGCTTCCGCCGGCCGCGCACGGAGCCCGCGGCGTGCCTCGAAGCGGACTGCCAGCAGAGCCAGGCCTGCCAACACCAGAGCGGCTCCCGCGACGGCCACGCCACCGGGACGCTCGCCTAGAACGAGGAATCCGAGCTCCATCGCGGTCACCGGCTCCGCCAGCGTCAGCGTCGCGGTCTCCCTGGCGCCCATACGCTCGCGGCCCTTGGCGAAGACGATGTACGCGAGCGCTGTCGTGACGACCCCGAGATAGCCGGTAAGCGCCAGGCCGTCGGCGGTGAGGAGCTCACCCGTGTCGATTAGGAGCAGCGCCGGCAGCAGAATGAGGGCCCCGGTGGCGAATACGGCCGCCATGACCCCCTCGGGCGTGCCGCCGCCGTCGAGCATGTGCTTGCCGATGACGGCGTAGCCGGCATAGCCCGCACCCGCGGCGAGCGCGAGCCCGATGCCCGGCGCCGAGACCTCGCCGCCGGGGCCGCCGCCCAGAGTCAGGAGGCCGACGCCTACGGAGGCAAGCGCGGTGGCCGCGAACCAGCGCCCTGCGAGGCGCTCGCCCGCGAACAGGCGGCCGAAGAAGCCCGTGAAGCCGGGCGCCGAGCCGAGCGCGACGACGGTGCCGACCGCCACGCCGGTATCGGCCACGGCGGCGAAGAAGCTCGCCTGGTAGACGGCGACGAATGCGCCGGCGAGGAGAACCAGGCGGCGATCAGCGGAGCCGAGGCGCGCGCGGCCGGCAGCGAGCGCGACGAGGATCAACAGGGCGGCTCCGACGATGATCCGGGCGCTCCCCACCGCGAGCGGATCGATGTCCGGGCCCAGAGCCTGGGCGGTACCGGTGGTACCGAACAGAACGGCAGCAATGACGACATGGACTCGAGGCATGTGGCAGATTGTTCCACAATCTAGCCCAGCATGCGACTCTCCCGCCAGGTGGTTGGGATCCGTAGCGTTTTTCGCACCGAATCCCAACCACTTGCGAAGCCGGGTCCTCAATGCTGAAGTTCAGTCCCTGAGCGCGCCCGCGAGCTCCGCCACCACCGAGCCCACTGCGTCCGCGCCTCCCTCCCCCGCCGCCCGCACCACCCGGCTCCCCACGATGACCCCGTCCGCCACCTCGGCCACGGAGCGCGCCTGCTCCGGCGTCGAGATCCCGAAGCCCACCGCCACGGGCACGTCGCTGGACGCGCGCACGCGCTCGACGGTCTCGACGAGGCCCTCGGGAAGCCGGTCGCGCTCGCCTGTGGTCCCCGTGAGTGCCACCGTGTAGACGAACCCGCGCGCGTCCGCGCCGATGGAGGCGATGCGCTCCGGGGTGGTGGTCGGCGCGACGAGCGGCACGAGCGCGAGTCCCTCCGCGTCGCAGGCTGCGCGCAACTCGGCGGCCTCGTCGTGAGGCAGGTCCGGAACGATCAGGCCGGAGGCCCTCGCCGCCGCTGCCCTCAATGCAAAGGCGGACGCGCCCGCGGTCAGCACGATGTTCGCGTACACCATCAGGACCACCGGCACCTTTACCGCAAGCCGTTCGCAGACCCCGAGCACACCGTGCGGAGTGGCGCCGGCGTCGAGCGCGGCGGTGGCCGCTGCATGAATGACCGGTCCGTCTGCCAGCGGATCCGAGAATGGAATCCCGAGCTCCAGCAGGTCGGCGCCTGCATCGACGGCGGCGAGCCCGGCCGAGGCCGATTCCTCGATGCTCGGAAACCCTCCCATCAGGTACGGCATCAGAGCTGCGCGCTTCCCGTTGTCGGCAAACGCTGAGGCGATGCTCATCCGAGCGCCAGCACCTCGGCCAGGTCCTTGTCCCCGCGCCCCGACAACGTCACCAGGCTGAGCCCCTCGCTCGGGTTCGCCAGCAGCCACGCGATCGCATGCGAGGACTCGAGCGCAGGGAGGATCCCCTCCAGCTGTGCCACGCGGTGGAACGCGTCGAGCGCCGCGCGGTCCTCGACCGCCTCGTAGCGGACGCGGCCGGAGTCGCGCAGCCAGGCGTGCTCCGGACCGACGCCGGGATAGTCGAGCCCCGCGGAGATGGAGTGCGCCTCGAGGATCTGGCCGACCTCGTCCTGGAGCACACCGGTGAGCGCGCCGTGGAGCACCCCGCGAGCGCCGGTCGTGAGCGGCGCGGAGTGCCGCCGCGTGGCCAGCCCCTCCCCCGCTGCCTCGACCCCGATCAGCTCCACCTCGTCGTCGTCGACGAACGGGATGAAGGTGCCGATCGCGTTCGAGCCGCCACCCACGCAGGCGATCGCCCTGTCCGGCAGCCGGCCGGCCTGGTCGAGCATCTGCTCACGCGCCTCGTCGCCGATGCGGCGCTGGAGGTCGCGCACCAGCGCCGGATACGGCGCCGGCCCGACGCAGGAGCCGATCACGTAGTGCGTCGACTCGACGTTTGCCACCCAGTCGCGGATCGCGGCCGAGACGGCCTCCTTCAGCGTCCGCGCGCCGGCGTCCACGCCGCGCACCTCCGCGCCGAGCAGCCGCATCCGCTGGACGTTCGGCTCCTGGCGGCGCATGTCCTCGGTGCCCATGTAGACGACGCACTCCAGCCCGAGCAGCGCGCAGGCCGTAGCAGCGGCCACGCCATGCTGGCCAGCGCCGGTCTCGGCGATGACCCGCGGCTTTCCCATCCGCTGGGCCAGCAGCGCCTGCCCGATCGCGTTGTTGATCTTGTGCGAGCCGGTGTGCGTGAGGTCCTCGCGCTTCAGCCAGACGGCGCCGCCCGCGACCTCCGAGAGCCGGTGCGCGTGGTAGAGCGGCGTCGGCCGGCCGACGTAGTTACGCAGCAGCTCGTCGAGCTCGGCGATGAAGGCCGGGTCGTCGCGCGCGCCGGACCAGGCGGCCTCCAGCTCGTCCAGCGCTGGGATCAGCGTCTCTGGCACGTAGCGGCCGCCGTAGGGGCCGAAGCGCCGCTCCAGCGGCGGAGCGCTCATGCCGGTACGTGGTCCGCGGCCTCGACGGCGCGGAAGAACGCGGACAGCTTGGCGGGGTCCTTGCGGCCCGGGGCCGCCTCGGTGCCGCTCGCGCTGTCGACCGCGAACGGGCGGGCCGCTTCGATCGCCCGAGCGACGTTGTCCGCCGTGAGGCCGCCGGAGAGGATCACCGGCGGCGTCTCCGGGTGCAGGCGCGCCAGCTCCCAGTCGAAGCTCTCGCCGGTGCCGCCCGGTGCCTTCGGTGAGTGGGCGTCCAGCAGGTGAAAATCCGTGTGGTAGGCGCGCAGGGCGCTCACCTGCGCAGCGTCGCGCACGCGCGCCGCCTTGATGACCCTGCACCCGGTGCGGCGGCCCGCCTCCTGGCAGTAGACAGGACCCTCGTCGCCGTGCAGCTGGAGGAGCGAGAAGCGGCACAGGTCGGCCGTAACGGCGAGCTCGTCAAGCGGGGCATTCACGAACACGCCGGCCAGCTCGACGCGCCGGTGCAGCTGCGCGCCGATCGCCTCGGCCTGCTCGACCGGGCAGGCGCGCGGGCTTCCCGGCCAGAAGATCATCCCGAGAGCCCAGGCGCCGAGCTCGACGGCGTGCTGGGCGTCCTCGAGCATCGTCAGACCGCAGATCTTCACGCGGGTCATGGCCCGCCTATGGTCGCAGACGCTCGCGCGCGGAAAGCAACGCTCGGCCGCGAGCGCCGCCCGCGGCCGACCCACTCTGATCTAGGGGAAGATTCCGCCGCCGCCGTCGCCGCCCTGGTCGCTGGGCGCCGCCGTCTCGGCGTTGGCCGGCCGCTTGGTGAGCTCGACCGTCGCGGTCTTCTTGTCGTTCCCGCGGTAGTACTCGATCTCGACCTTGTCACCCGGCTTGTGCGAGGCGATCTCGGAGGCCACCTGGTTCTCGTCGCGCATCTGCTTGCCGTCGATCGCGACGATCAGGTCGCCGCCGGCCGGAACGCCCTGAGCGGTCTCGGTCCGGCCGCCGCGCAAGCCCGCCTTGTCGGCCGGGCTGTCGGGCGTGACCGAGACGATCAGCGCGCCGTGGTCAGCGGCCAGGTTCAGGTCCTGGGCGAGCTGCGAGTCCACGCCCTGCATCTGCACGCCGAGGTAGGCGCGCTCGACCGTCTCGCCCGCCTTCAGGTCGGGCAGCAGCTTCTTGGCGGTGTTGATCGGGACCGCGAAGCCGATACCCACCGACCCCTGGCCGCCGCCGGTCGCGATCTGGGAGTTGATCCCGATGACGCGCCCGTTCGCGTCCATCAGCGGCCCGCCGGAGTTGCCGGGGTTGATCGACGCGTCCGTCTGGATCACGTTGCTGATCGTGAAGCCGTTGGGCGCCTGGATCTGGCGCTGAAGGCCGGAGACGATCCCGGTCGTGACCGTGCGGCTGTAGCCGAACGGGTTGCCGATCGCGATGACCGGGTCGCCGACCTCGGACTTCGAGGAGTCGCCGAGCGGGATCGGCGTGAGGTCCTTCACGTCGGATGGGTCCACCTTCAGGACCGCCACATCCGCGGAGGTGTCTACGCCCTTGACCTCGGCCGGGACGGAGTTGCCGCTCTCGTCGAAGCTCACGTCGACGCTGTCGGCGCCCTCCACCACGTGCGCGTTGGTGATGATGTCGCCCTGCTTGTCGACCACGAAGCCCGACCCGGTGGCGTCACCCTCCTGCGGGATGCCGAAGGGCGAGTTCTCGTCACTGGTCACGCCGTGCGCCGAGATGAAGGCGACCCCACGACCCTCCTGCTTGTAGATGTCGTTGACGGTGCGGCCCCCGCCCGAGCCGGAAGCCTGCTCGGTGATGGGCACCTGGCGGACGACCGTCTGATTATCCCCGGTGTCGATCACATCGGTGGCGATCAGGACCGCGCCGATCAGGAGCACGATCAGGCCGCCTAGGACTCCGGCGAGGAGTGTGGAGAGCGGGCGCTTGGTGGTCATGGCAGAAAGGAATAGAGCGCTGACCTTAGGCTTCGATAAATCTCGCCTATGACCTGGGAGCGACCGGCGGTATAGCCAGGAGGCCTTTGAGACGGTCCCACACGCTCCCGCGCGTGAGCTCGCGGCGCAGCGCGCGGCGATCGCGCAGGCTTGGAGCGATCGGCGCGCCCGGGTCGTAGCGGTTCGCGCGCAGCGCGCCGGCATACGCCTCCGAGGCCGGGCCGGCGAAGCGCCCGAGCCTGCGCTCCAGTCCGAGCAGCGTCGTGGACGCCGGCACGTCCCACCCCAGCCGTACGAGCGCGCGCTGCAACTCGGAGAGCTGCGCCTCGGCAACCGCGTCGGGCGGCAGCGAGCGCAGCCGCGCAACACGACGGACGAGCAGGAGCGCCGCTCCGGCGAGCGGAACCCCGACGAGGAGCAGAATCAGGGGGACGACCCAGCCCGGGCCGCTCTCGTCAAAGGCGCTTCCAGGGAGGTCGGTTGCATGCTCGGACGCGGTGAGGCTGCCCCCTCTCACCTCGCCGGCGCCGGCAGCGGCGCTCGGGGCCAGGGGGCTCGACTGCGACTGCGCGGGCGAGCGGGCCGGAGTCGGGTCGAACGGGACCCAGCCGATCCCCTGGAACCAGACCTCGACCCAGGAATGCGCATCGAGGTCGCGCACGCGGAACTCGCGCGTGTCCTTGTTGTATGAGCCCGGCGAGAAGCCGGCCGCGACGCGCGCCGGGATACCGGCCATGCGCAGCATCAGCGCCATCGCTCCCGAGAACTGCTGGCAGTAGCCCCGCTTGTCGTCGTCCAGGAAGGCCATCAGCGGGATGCGATGTGACGGCACCCGCTCCGAGTAGGTGAAGTTGTCCTGTAGCCAGCGCTCGACGTTCTTGACGGCGTCGTACGGCGTCCGCGCCTGTGGGCCCTGGGTGAGGGCGAGCGCCCGCTCGTACATCGGCGCGTACGCGGAATTACGCAGCATCGCGGCGGCATCGGGCGCCCGGCCGAAGGGGTCCGGGTTCCCGCGCAGAGGTACGAACACGGTCCGGCGGCGTAGCGCGGCGCGCTCTCGGTCCAGGGCCGTCTCTTGCACCGGGGTCTGGAGGGCCGACTCACCGCGGTTCGGCAGCTGGATCGCGGTGTAGCGGATCAGATCATCGGTATAGCCCTTGGGCGTTCCCCGCATCTGCGCCTGCGTCGGGTTCGGCGCGTAAGCGCGCACGTAGTAGGTGTCGCCTTCCTCGAGCCGGTTAGTTCCCACCAGCCGAGCCGTGCCGTCACCGGCCAGCCGCGCCGCGGGCGCGCCGTCCACGTCCAGAATCGAGCCCGCGCCGACGACGAACTGGGTCGACAGCGAGCGGACCGTGAAGCGGATGCGCTCGTCCCAGTCCTGGTTGTACTCGTTGTAGTCCCAACGCCCCCGGATCACCGAGCGGTTGAATGCGACCTGGCGCGCGTGCTGCGTCTCGTCGAACTCGGCGGTGCGGTACCAGCGCAGGCCGTCGAAGCCGTCGAGCGTCTCGGCCTTCCAGTAGTGAGGCCGGTCGGACTTCACGTTCAGGACGGTCTCGCCCGCGCGCGACCAGTCGAGCGGCCCGTAACTGTGATTCCAGTCGAAGGTGATCACCTTGCCGCCGCCGAACCAGTCCCAGGCGCGGTAGTCCCACCAGGGATGGTCGCCGTCCAGCGCGGCCGCAACCGGCAGCGACAGGAGGCCGACGCTCGCCACCACGGCGGCGCCGACCGCAGCCTCGCGCCGCGGCACCCGCGGAAGCCACAGCCACGCGCCGATCAGGATCAAGAGCACGAGGCCGCGCAGCGCCGGAGCGCCCGGGTCGTGCTCGGCGACCGCGGTGCCGTACAGCAGGAGCAGCGTGATCAGTCCCGCGATCCGCAGCAGCGCCGCGCCTCGGCGCGCGGGCCAGAAGGTCAGCAGCGAAGCGATCGTGAGAAACGCGGGCGCACCGAGCAGCACCGTGAGGCGAATCCACTCGTCGGGGCCGCCATACGGCCACGCCACGCCTTCGACTCCGGCAAGGCCGCGATCGAGGCCGTCGATGAACTCCGCCCAGTGCGCCGGAAGGAGGAGCCGCCCGGGGAGGCCGGCCGCCATCAGGCCGAATGCGAGCATCGCCACGCCGGTCAGTGCGGCGAGCAGGTGGATCGCGGTGCGCGGGAGCGGCGCCCGACCGAGGAGGGCGAGCACGAGCCCGCCTCCCGTGGCCACGAGCACGACCAGCAGCTCACGCCCGACGGGTGCGTCCTCGACGAGCATGCCCCAGTGGGAGACGGCGAACGCCGCCAGGCCCGCGAAGGCGACCAGCTGCATCGCCAGGGAGTCGACGGTGACGGTGGCCGCGGAGCGCGCGGGAGCGCCGCTGTCGAGCCCCGCGGGCCCGCCTGCAGGAGCGGTGGCCGGGGTGCGGCCGAGGAGCCCGCTCATGCCGCCACGCCCCTGCGTGCCCGCTCGACCAGGCAGCCGGTGCAGCCCGCTACCTCGAACGCGGGCCGGATGAACGGCAACGCGCCTGGCGCAACCACGTAGCGCGACCCGGCCGGGATGCGTTCGAGCGCCCGCGGCGCCGCCCGGAGGTCAGCGCCCGTGACCCAGATCACTGCCCCGCCGCGCGGGCCAAGCAGGCTGCCGGCGGGCGCCGGCCCCTCCTCGACCAGGGCGAGCCGCGCGTGCACCGTCGGCCAGGCGCCCATGTCGTGGCC
>JBKPME010000212.1:0-28636 GCA_046731915.1 Actinomycetota bacterium | reverse complement strand
GACGAGAGGCTCGGCTCAGTCCTCGGGGCTCACCGTATGCAGCTCGATCCGGTAGACGAGGGTGTGGTCGTCGATCGGCCCCGCGTGCGCGGCACGGTCGCGCAGCGTCTCGCGATCGGGCTCGCCGGCTCGCCGGACGTCCTCGTCAGTGATCGCCGCAGCGCGTCCGCGGAGTGTCGCTTCGCGCGCGAAGCTCAGCAGTCGCGGCCGCCTGTACCCCATTTAGGTACTCGGGCGCTTCCGCGGAAACGCCGTGCGCAAGGCCGCTGCTTCGGGGCGGCCGCGCGCGTGCCGTCGACGAGGTCGCCGATCAGGACTTCTGCGAGGTCGCGCTTGGCGCTGCGCCATGAGCAGACCGTACGCGCCTCTGTGCGACACGCGCGTGACGTACGTACAGATGTTGCTAATCGGGCGGAACAGTGGCGCACTGCTCCGCATTGCGCCATGTGCCGCTGGAGCGGCAGCCGAGCCTGAGCGACCGGTGCGGGCATGGCGGGCGGCGCTTTCGGCCGCGGTCGCGTTGGCGGTCCCGGACGCGGCGATCGTCGCGCCGCTGCCAATCGGTGCGGGCTCGCCCGGCGCCAGCGCTCCGCGCGAAAAGGAGCTGTCGTCGGAGTCCCCGGAGGCGCCCGCTGCGGACGAACCCCGCGCGTCTGTCAGCACGATTCAGTTGCCGGGTCGCTGCTGCTCGTGTGGCACGCGCACCAGCGCGGCCGACCGGAGGCCGGGAGCGCGGAAGCTAGGCGCCTTGTCGCCAGCCAGCGCGGAAACCCGGCCCTGTCGTTGTCCGCGCAACCAGAGGCGGAGAGGGTGGGATTCGAACCCACGAGGCAGTTTGACCCGCCCACACGATTTCCAGTCGTGCACCTTAAGCCCCTCGGTCACCTCTCCAAACGGAGTCAGAGGCTAGCTGCGCTAGGCGGCGTTCCGCAGCTGCACGTGCGGTGTGCGGCGCGGGAAGGCGACGATCGTCGACATGCTCACCTCGGAGAAGGCCAGCGGCTGCAGCGTGCAGCCACAGCCCTCGCAGATCATGTCGTCGAAGTCCTCGAGCTCGCCCCAGGCCTCGAACTCCTCGGCGCAGGCCTCGTCGCTGCAGATCAGAACCGCGTAGAGCATGCCGCCTCATGCTGGGAGCACCCTCGGACGGAATGCTTGCCGCGCTGCAATCAGGCCCGGAGCCGCGTGAAGTGCCACAGTGGGCCGCCGAGCTTGCGGTCCACGCGAAGGCCCGCCGCGTTGGCGCGCTCGACGAGAGCGGAGTGCCTGACCATGTGCGGGTCGCCGAACAGCTCGCCCACGACGATCCGGCCGCCCGGGCGCACGACGCGGCCGAGCTCGCGCAGGGCCGCGACCTGGTCGGGGATCTCGCCCAGGACGGTGACGAGGTAGGCCCCGTCGAAGGTGTCGTCCGGGAACGGCAGCTCGCGGGCGTCCGAAAGCGTCGGCTTGATGTGCCCGATCCCCTCCTCGCTCGCTCGCCGCATCGTGTGGTCGAGCATCTCCTGCTGGACATCGACGACGTCGAGTCTGCCGATTGGCGACAGCCAGCCCGCGACCGGCAGCGTGTAGTACCCGGTGCCAGGGCCGATCTCGAGCAGGCGCTCGCCGCCGACCGGCTCCAGGATCTCGCACAGACGCTCGCGTGTGATGAAGGGGTGTGGCGCCTCGACCCAGAAGCGCTGCGAGTAAGGGCAGGCCGACGGATGCGTGCGCCACCACAGCGCCGCGCCCAGCACGGTCCCGCCTGCCAGCGCCGCGAGTCGCCGCGCGGCCGGCATCTATGCGCCTTCGGACGCTGGCACGATCAGCCGGATGTGGCGACGCGCCAACATGAGAACCGGGGTGTCCCAGTCGCGGCCCGATCCGTCGAGGGCAACGAGCTGGGCGTCGAGGATCGTGAAGAACTCCTGGTCGCGCCGGTTCACGTGGTCGGAGACACGGCTCCGGTACCCCTCGCGCGGGAGCGTCAGCATGCCCTCTACGCGATAGCGATCCGTTTCAACAATCACCTTTTCTTGACGGTTCTCCACGGCGGGGCAATCTACCGAGTACCGTCTGAGCTGATGACCCCCGCCGGCTCGGACGCGCGCAGTCCGGCGCTCGAGGCAGTCTTCGAGCGGGTGCACCCGCCGACGACCTTCGAGGAGACAGTCGAGCGCCTCGGGACCGCGACCCGGCTGGGCCTGCTGCCACCCGGGACGCGGCTTCCGCCGGAGCGCGACCTCGCCGATGAGCTAGGCATCTCACGCTCGACGCTCCGCCAGGCTCTCACGACGCTGGTGCAGAGCGGGCATCTGGTCTCGCGCCGGGGGCGCTCGGGCGGGACCTTTGTCGCGGACGAGCCTCCGCTCACGCACGAGGAGCCGGCCGAGCCGGTGCTCTCCCGGCACGCCCGAGCCGTGCTCGACTACCGCATCACGGTCGAGACGGGTACGACCGTGCTCGCGGCGGAGCGAGCGACGGAGGACGACCTCGCGCCCCTTGAGGCCCTGACCGAGCAGATGGGCGCGACCGAGGGAGCGCGCTTCCATATCTATCGCCGCGCCGACGTTCGCTTTCACATCGGCGTAGCCGAGGCGTGCCACTCGCCCCGGCTCGTGGCCGCGATGACCGAAGTGCAGGGCCAGATGACCGACCTGATCCAAAGGATCGCCCACCCCGACGAGGTGCTCACCCGCTCGAACGAGCAACACAGGCTGCTCGTGAGGCTCCTGCGCCAGAGGGACGTGGGGAACGCTGTCGAGCTGATGCGCGACCACTGCGCCGGGACCGAGTACATCCTCGCCGGGCTGATGCCCGACGTGGCCCGTCACTAGCGGCCGGGGACCCAGGCGTCCTTCGCGCCCCCGCCGCGACTGCTGTTCACGACCATCGACCCGCGCTCGAGTGCCACGCGGCTGGTCGCGGCAGGCAGTACGCGCACGCCGCCGTCCGTCACCAGCGCGTAGGGCCGCAGGTCGATGTGGCGCGGCTCGAGCCGCCCGTCCACGACGGTGGGATGGACGGAGAGCTGCACCAACCGCTGGCCGATCCAGCTCCCGGGCTCCGCGGCGATTCGTGCGCGCATACGCTCGCGCGTCTCATCGTCCGCGTCGCGCCAGATCACCACGTCCTCACCACCCATCTCGCCGCGCGGCTTGACGACGAGATCGTCGAGCTCGTCGTCGGGTCCCACGAGCTGTGACGGGACCGACCGCAGGAGCGGCTCCTCGCCGAGATAGAGTTGGACAAGCTCGTCGACGCGCCCGTGAACCAGCTTGTCGTCGGCCACGCCCGACCCCGGCGCGTTCACGACCGCCACGCGCCCAGCGGCGGCCGGGGCGAGCAGCAAATCGCCCACTGCGGTCGGGGAACCGTCGTCGGCGCTGAAGCGGTCCTCGTCGGTGCGCAGGTAGACCACGTCGATGCCGCGCGGCCGGCCGTCGATCCAGGCCACGACACGGCCGTCGCGCTGCTCGAGATCGTCGAGCGTGACCAAGGCCGCGCACAGCTCGGTTGCGAGGCGCTCGTGCTCCCAGAACGCTGCCGCCGACGGCCCCTCCGAGAGGATCGCTATCCGCGGCTCATCCACACCGGCGGGCGCTGCCTCTCGGATGGCCAGCGCCAGCTCCCCGAACACAGGTGAGAGGTCGCGCTGCGGCGGCTCGACATCGAGCAGGTCGCGCAGGGTCTCGCGCCAGACCACCACGTACGCGATGCCCGAGGGCATGCGCAGCTGTTCCTCGATCACGCGGAAGCGGCCGTCCTCGCAGCGGACCACGTCGAGGCCGGCGAACGAGATCCAGCGCCGCGCCGAAGTCCCGCGCATCGTGGGCTCGTAGTGCGGCGAGGACTCCACCTCCTCGCGGGTAAGCGTGCCGGCCTCGAACACGCGACCCTCTCCGTACACATCCGCCACGAACGCCTCGAGCGCCCGCAGTCGCTGGGCGATGCCCGCCTCGAGCGCGGACCACTCCGGTTCGGTGAGGATGCGCGGCACCGGGTCGAGTGCGGCAGGATCGCTGCCGAAGTTGACGCCGCGCGCGGACAGGCGGCGTCTGACCTCGTCCGCGAGCGGGCCGGGCTCGTCGAGCGAGGCGAGCAGGTCGGCGTAGTGCGGTCGCGGCTCGCCCCGCTCGTCGTAGGCCTCGTCGTAGGGCGCGTGGTCGGGCGGGCGGCTCACCCCTAGCCGCGTACCCGCTCGCTGTCCGGGTCGAACAGCGGCTCCTTCACCACCTCGCCGCCGACCCACCGCCCGAAGATGTCGAGCTCCACCGCCGTGCCGGGCTCCGCGTGCTCGGGGGGCAGGTAGGCGTAGGCGATCGAGCGCTCGACGGTGTAGCCATAGCCGCCCGTCGTGACGCGGCCGACGATCTCGCCGCCCAGCCGCACGGGCTCGTTGCCTAGCGCGACCGAGTGCGGGTCCTCGAGCGTGATGCAGCCGAGACGCTTGCGGGGTGCCGCCTCGAGCACGGCCTCACGGCCGATGAAGTCCTTGTCGCGCTTCACCGCAAAGCCGAGACCCGCCTCGTCCGGCGTCTCGTCCGGCGTGATGTCGGCGCCCCAGACCCGGTAGCCCTTCTCCACCCGCAGCGAGTCGATCGCGCGGTAGCCGCCCGCGACGAGCCCGTGCGACTCACCCGCCTCCCAGAGCGCCAGCCACAGGGCCATCCCGTACTCGCTCGGGCAGTAGAGCTCCCAGCCCAGCTCGCCTACGTACGTGACCCGCAGGGCCCGCACAGGCACGTCGCTGACCGTGATCTCGCGCGCCGTCATGTACGGGAAGTCCTCGTTCGAGAGCGACTGAGTTGTGAGCGGCGCGAGCACGTCGCGCGCGCGCGGGCCCCAGATCCCAAAGCACGCCCATGACGAGGTCACGTCACGGACCTGCACCGAGCCGTCGTCCGGCAGGTGGCGCCGGATCCAGGCGCGGTCGTGGTTGCCGAAGGCGGTGCCCGTGACGATCGAGAACAGCTCCTCGCCGAGGCGGGACACGGTGAAGTCGCACTCGATCCCGCCGCGCGAGTTCAGCATCTGCGTATACGTCACGCGGCCGGCGTCCCGGGCAACCCGGTTGTCGCACAGCCGCTCGAGGAGGTCCGCGGCGCCCGGTCCAGTCACCTCGAGCTTTGCGAACGACGACTCGTCGAAGATCGCCGCGGTCTGCCGGCAGGCGAGGTGCTCCGCGCCGATCGCCGGCGACCAGTGCTTGCCCGCCCAGCCGCGCGGGCGGAGCGATCCGTCGCCGCGCTCCGTGTTCGACTCGTACCAGTTCACGCGCTCCCAGCCCGACTTCTCGCCGAACGCCGCTTCGCGCCCGCGATGCCACTCGTACGCGGGCGACGTGCGCAGCGGGCGACCGGCCTGGCGCTCCTCGAACGGATAGTGGATGTCGTAGTAGGTCTCATACGTCTCGACCACGCGCTTCAGCGCGTACGAGGGCGAGCCGTACTGAGTGCCGAAGCGCCGCACGTCCATCTGCCAGAGGTCCATCGACGGCTCGCCGTCCGCGATCCACTCCGCCATCACCTTGCCGACCCCGCCGGCGCCCGCAAGCCCGTGGGCGCAGAAGCCACCCGCCACGAATAGGCCGGGAATCTCGGTCTCGCCTAGACAGAACTCGTTGTCGGGTGTGAAGCCCTCGGGTCCGTTGATCATGCGCGTGACCTTCACGTCCTCCATCTCGGGAACGCGCCTGCGCGAGTTCACGACGATCTCCTCAAAGCGGTCCCAGTCGTCCTCGAGCAGCCGGCCGTTGAAGTCGGGTGGGATACGTTCGAAGCCGAGACCGTCGGCCGGCTGGAAGGCCGGGGACGCGGGGCGCTCGTAGCCGCCCATTACGAGCCCGCCGCCTTCCTCGCGGAAGTAGATGAGAAGGTCGGGGTCGCGCAGCGTCGGCAGCGGGTTCGCCGGGTCCCGCTCCCGGAACGGCTGGGTGACGATGTACTCGTGCGACATCGGCACGACGGGGATGCGGACTCCGGCCATCCGGCCGAGCTCGGCGGAGAACATGCCGCCGGCGATCACGATCACCTCGGCGTCGATGTCTCCGCGCTCGGTGCGCACGCGCCCCGGCTCGATCGCGGTCACGCGTGTGCTCGGGAAGATCCGCGCCCCGCCCTCGCGCGCGCCCTCGGCCAGGGCGAAAGTGAGCTGAGACGGGTCGAGGTAGCCGTCGGTCGGAAGCCAGGCCGCTCCGCGCACGCTGTCGGTCGACATCAGCGGGAACAGCTCCTGCGCCTCCTCCGCCGAGATCAGCTCGAGCGGGAGACCGAACGTCTTTGCCCAGCCCGCCTGGCGGCGGAGCTCCTCCATGCGCTCTTCGCTCGACGCCAGCCGGATCCCGCCGCACTCGACCCAGCCGCACGCCTCGCCCAGCTTCCGGTAGAGCTCGACCGAGTACATCATCATCTTGGTGAGGTTCACCGAGCTCCGCAGCTGGCCCACGAGGCCGGCGGAGTGGAAGGTGGACCCGGACGTGAGCTGGTTGCGATCCACCAGCACGACGTCGTCCCAGCCGAGCTCGGCGAGGTGGTACGCGATCGACGTACCGCCCACTCCTCCGCCGACGATCACGCAGCGCGCGGCGCCGGGGAGCTCCCTGAGCCCTGCCACTAGGCCCGGGCCGCCTCGATCCAGTCGTCGAAGCGCGGGTCCTGACGCGCCTGCTCGAGGCGGTCGAAGTGCTTCTGCGCGTATCCCTTGAAGTCGAAGTCGAGCTCCGAGAGGCCGGTCTGGACGACGCCCCACATCGCCTCGCGGAAGTCCGACATGAAGCGGAACAGCTTGAGTGTGGCCTTGCGGCGCTCGTCGGGCGGCTCGCCGAAGTAGGCCTCGAGGAGGATCTCTTCCTGGTCGTCGTCGAGCTCGTTGTTGACCGCGAAGTTGCCGAGGTCGAACCAGCGGTCGCCCATACCGGCGTACTCCCAGTCGATCAGCTGTATCCGCTGGCCGTCGTACAGGAAATTCGCAGTCAGGAGGTCGTTGTGCGCCGGCACGCGCTCGTGCGTCGGCGCGTCCCGCACGACCTTCTCGATCCGGTGCGCGGCCTTCAGCGCGTCGTCGTAGCCCTCGGGCGGCTCGCTGCCGTTCGACCGGCCGCTCTCCGCGTACTCCTCGACCAGCCGGAACGAGTCGAAGTCCGTCGGGAGCTCGGTGGCCGAGTCGTGGAACCTGCGCAGGTCGCGGGCGATCTCGGCCAGCTGCTCGGGCTCGCGCAGCTCCTCGACGGTCATCTCGCGTCCTGCGACGAACATCGTCACGAGGCAGGAGGGCTCCTCGAACATCGCGGCCACCCCGGGCGCCATGCCCAGCCCGGCCGCGGCCTTGTTGGCGATGCACTCGGCGGTGCGGTCGATACCGAGGATCTCGGTGCGCTTGCCGGGCAGGCGCACCACGTAGTCGGTGCCGCCGAAGTTCACGCGGAAGTTTCGGTTGGTGATCCCGCCCTCGAGCTGGACCACGCTGCCCCGGCGCGGCCCCAGGAGCGCGGTCACGCGAGCCACCACCTCCGTGAGCTCGGGGATCGTGATCTCCTCGTGCATGCGCGCACCCTACGCCTGCACCGCTTTACATGCGAGGGTTCCAGCCCCTCGTGTCGGACGAAGAGCTGATCCTTGTCGCGGCGGCGCTGCTCGCTGCGGGAATCACGGCATCCCTTGTTGCCTCGCGGATACGGCTGCCCGGACTGCTGCTGTTCCTCGCGCTCGGGATAGCGATCGGCTCCGACGGGCTTGGCTGGATCGACTTCGGGGCCGACTTCGAGGACTACGAGCTCGCTCGAACGATCGGCGTTGTCGCGCTTGCGCTGATCCTGTTCGAGGGTGGGCTCACGGCGGGGTTCGACGAGATCAGGCCGGTGCTGCGTCCATCGCTCGGGCTCGCGGTGGTGGGCACCATCGGCACGTGTGTGATCTGCGGCTTCGCCGCATCGTGGCTGTTCGACTTCTCGACGCTCGAGGGGATGCTGCTCGGCGCGATCATCTCGTCCACGGACGGCGCGGCGATCTTCGCGCTGCTGCGCGAGTCGACGCTCCGCCGCCGGCTCGCACGCACGCTCGAGGGCGAGGCGGGCTTCAACGACCCTGTCGCCGTCCTTCTCGTCATCGGCTTCATCGATTGGATCGAGCGCGATGACTACGGCGTGCCCGACATGGCGCTCCTGTTCGTGCGCGAGATGGGGATCGGCGCAGTGGTGGGCATCGCTGTCGGCTCACTCGCCGTCTACGCGCTGCGCGGCGCGCGGCTCGCGAGCCCGGGCCTCTACCCGGTGGCGACGCTCTCGGCGGCGGGACTGGCGTTTGGCGGGGCAGCCACGCTGCACGGCTCCGGCTTCCTTGCCGCATACCTCGCCGGCCTGGTCCTCGGCTCCGGGCGCATCCCCGCCAAGCAGACGGTGACCGTCTTCCATCACGGGCTCGCGTGGGTCGCACAGATCGCGATGTTCCTTACGCTGGGCCTGCTCGTGTTCCCGAGCGAGCTGGGCGACGTCTGGCTCGAGGGAACGGCACTCGCTCTGATCCTCATCTTCGTGGCCCGGCCGCTCTCCACGTTCGTCGCGACCGCCCTGGACCGGTTCACGTCGGGCGAGCTGGTTCTGCTCAGTTGGGCGGGCCTGCGCGGCGCGGTACCCGTCGTGCTTGCAACGTTCCCGCTGATCGACCGCGTGTCGCACAGCGGGGAGTTCTTCAACATCGTCTTCTTCGCCGTGGTCCTCTCCACGCTGCTCCAGGGGACCACGGTCGAGTGGCTCGCGCGCGAGCTGGGCGTGACGACCTCGGAGCCCGCGCTGCCGCGCCCGCTGATCGAGACCGGCACGGTTCGCCGGCTCGGCGCGGAGATTGTCGAGTACCCGGTGGGGCGGGACGATGCCATCGTCGGCCGGCTCGTGCGCGAGCTGGGGCTGCCGCGCGACGCGCTTCTGAGTGTGATCGTGCGCGGGGAGGAGGCGCTGCTTCCACGCGGCTCCACTCGGATCGAGGCGGCCGACCAGCTGCACGTCATGGTGCGCGAGGAGGTCGCCGAGGAGATGGACGACCTGCTGGAGCGCTGGCGGGTTGGGCCGGTCGGGGTCCCGGCCCGCTTCGAGCCGAAGCTGCGCTCCGGTTCCGCCGTGTTCACGACGCGACCGTGGAACGAGGACGACGGCGACGCCGGGTTTCCGAAGGACGTCGGCGGCGTGCCCGTTGCGGAGCAGATACGCACCCGGCGCGACGTGCGCGGCGCGCTCGTGATGCTGGTCGATGGGCGCTTCGCCGTGACCGGACCGTTGCTCGCCGTCGGCGGGCCGCTCCAGCTTCAGCGCTTCGCGCGGCGACGCCTGGGCGCGGAGGAGGACGCCGCCGCACGCGCGTGGTGGCAGGAGGTGATCGGCGCTCTAGCACGCTGATGCTCTTGCTTCCGTCTCGAGCGTGGCTTACAGTCGCGTCGCCGGACTGCCAACCAGGAGGGAATGCGCATGGCCGAGCAGGCTCTGGACCGGGACGAGCAGCGACTCGCGGAGCTCGGGTACAAACAGGAGCTTGACCGCGGGTGGTCGCGCTTCTCCAACTTCGCGATCTCGTTCACGATCATCTCGGTACTCGCGGGGTGCTTCACGACCTATCCGCAGGCGTGGAACCTCGGCGGCCCGATCGCCATCTCCTGGGGCTGGCCGATCGTCGTCATTCTCATCCTCACCGTCGCGTTCAGCATGGCCGAGGTGGCCGCCGCCTATCCCACCGCCGGCGGCCCGTATTGGTGGGCCAACGACCTCGGCGGGCCGATCTGGTCCTGGTTCACGGGCTGGTTCAACCTACTCGGCCTTATCGCCATCGTCGCGAGCGTGGACTGGTTCTGCGCCCAGTTCTTCACCTTCGTCTTCAACCTCTGGGGTGTCGACTTCATCCTGAACTTCGCCGACGCGGTCTCACTCGGCGAGATCTTCATCGTGTTCATGGTGATCCTCTTCCTGCACGCGATGATCAACATCTTCTCGTCGCATCTGGTCGCGCTGTTCAACAACATCTCGGTGTTCTGGCACTGCGTCGGCGTGCTGATCATCATCGGGATCCTCATCATCGTCCCGGACCACCACCAGAGCGCCGACTTCGTCTTCACCGAGCGGATCAACAACTCGGGCTTCTCGATGGGCATGTACTGGTGGTACATCCTGCCCACCGGCCTGCTCCTGACCATGTACACGGTGACGGGCTACGACGCGTCGGCGCACGTCGCGGAGGAGACTCGGGACGCCGAGGTCTCAGCCGCGAAGGGCGTCTGGCAGTCGGTGGCGCTCTCCGGTCTGATCGGCTGGTTCGTGCTCCTGGCGATCACGTTCGCGGCGACCGACCTGGGCGCCGTGAACGACGGCGGCGGCACCACGCTGGCGATCTTCCAGAGCGCCATGGACGAGGGCTGGGCCGAGGTGGTCATCCTGATCTCGGCGATCGGGCAGTTCTTCTGCGGGATGGCGTGCGTCACGAGCTGTTCGCGGACGTTCTTCGCGCTGTCGCGCGACCGGGTCACCCCAGGGCACCGGCTGTGGGCGAGCGTGAACGGAAAGCGCGGCGTGCCCGTGGCCGCGGTGATCGGCTCGTGCGTCCTCGCCGGCATCCTGAGCCTACCCGCCCTGGGCGGCAACGCCGCCGGCGTGCCGGTCGCGTTCTTCGCGGTCGTCTCGATCGGCGTGATCGGGCTCTACTTGGCGTATGTCATCCCGACGTACCTGCGCTGGCGACACGCTGACCGTTTCCAGCCGAGTCCGGCTTGGAACCTCGGGAACAAGTGGAGGTGGCTCAACCCGATCGCGGTTGCCTGGGTGATCATCACCTCGATCTACTTCTGCCTGCCGTTCTACGGGCCGGCGGCGGTCTGGTGGGACGACCAGTTCGACTGGAACGCGGCGAACTTCACGCCGCTCGTTCTCGGCGTGCTGATCATCGCGATCACCATCGCTTGGTTCGGCGGGATGAACAAGCGCTACAAGGGGCCGATCCGCACGGTCGAGTTCGACGAGGGCATGGGCATCACGGAGGAGAAGCCGGTGGACCGCGAGGAGCCGCCGGCCGCGGAGCCGCCGGCCCCGGCGCCCGCCTAGGCCTGCGGCAGCTCGGCCGCGCCGCGCACGAACGCCTTCCAGCGCTCGTGCTCGCGCGTGCGCCAGTCGTCGTCCTGTTGCGGCTCGACCGAGCGGTCGATCGGCAGGAGCTCGGCCGCGGCCTCCAGCGACTGGATGACGCCGGCGCCCACGGCGCCGAGAGCGGCGGCTCCGAGCACGGTCGCGTCGGCACCGGCAGCGTCCACGCGCACGCCGATCGCGTCGGCCTGCAGCTGGAGCAGCAAGGGCTCGTTCGTGAGTCCGCCGTCCACCCGGAGTGAGGCCACCTCCGCGCTCTCGCGCATCGCCGCGACCACGTCCGCCACACGCCAGGCGATGCCCTCGACGGCCGCGCGGGCCACGTTCGCGCGCGTGGTGCCTCCGTGCATTCCCGCGACCACCGCACGGGCATCCGGCTTCCACCAGGGGGCGCCGACCCCGGCGAGCCCGGGGAGCACGCGCGCGCCGCCGTTGCCGTCGGCGCCGCGGGCCAGCTCGGTGAGCGCCGCCGGGCTCTCGGCCATACCGAGCTCGCGGCACATCCACTCGAGCATCGCGCCCGCGGCGAAGACGCCGCCGTCGATCGCATACTCGGTGCGCCCGTCGATCCGCCACGCGACCGTCGGGAGCAGGCCGCCGGTCGGGTTCGGTACCTCGTCACCCACGTGGCCGAGCACGAACACGCCGGTTCCGTAGGTGGCCTTGACGCGGCCGGGCACGACGCAGCCGGCCCCGGCCAGCGCCGCCTGTTGGTCGACCACCTGCCCGCAGAGACGCAGCTCCGCAGGCCACGACTCGTGCCGGAGCGTGCCGAGCTCGCCGGCGGTCTCGCGCACCTCGGGCAGTACCTCCGGGGGCACTCCGAAGAGCTCGCAGAGATGCGCGTCGAACCCGGGGGTGCCGAGCCTATGGAGCTGGGTGCGCGACGCCGTTGAATTGTCGGTTGCGAAGCCGGCGCCAAGGCGGTCGCACAGGAACGAGTCCACGGTGCCCATCCGGAGCGTGCCGGCGTCGCGCGCCGTCTGCACCGGCTCCTCGTGCTCGAGCAGCCAGGCCAGTTTCGCGGCGGAGAAGTAGGGATCGAAGGGGAGGCCGCTGAGCGACCGTACCTCCTCCTCCGCGTCGCCCATGCGGTCGAGCACCTCCTGCGAGCGCTTGTCCTGCCACACGACGATCGGGCTGAGCGGATTCCCGGTCTCGGAGTCCCACGCGAGCACGGACTCGCCCTGGTGGTCGAGCCCGCATGCCACGACCTCCTCGCCGGCCGACTCGAGCAGCTCGCCGACGGCCCCGACGACGGCCTCCAGCACCTCCTCGCCGTCCTGCTCGACCCAGCCGGGCTTCGGGTGGCGGTTCACCTTGTCGCGGCGCGCCTCGCGGACCGGACGCAGCTGTTCGTCGAACAGGGCCGCCTTGACGCCGGTGGTCCCTTCGTCGACGCCCAGCAGGAGCATCCGCGCTTCCTACCACAGCACTATTGAGTCGGGCAACTGCGGCGGGATAGGCTCGCCGTCATGGAAGCCGATGTTACGAACGAAGCCCAGCGCCCCGGCGGACCCGGCGGCGTCACCGGGATGCTCTCCCTCGAAGAGCTCCGCGAGGAGGCAAAGGCCGGAACGATCGACACCGTCGTGACCGCGTTCACGGACATGCAGGGTCGATTGTTCGGCAAGCGGATCCAGGTCGAGTACTTCCTCGACGACGTGACCGAGCACGGGATCGAGGGCTGCAACTACCTGCTTGCCCTGGACATGGAGATGGACCCGGTGCCCGGCTATGAAATGGCCAACTGGGAGGGCGGCTACGGGGACTTCGGGATCGTGCCCGACCTCTCCACGCTGCGGCGGATCCCGTGGCTCGACCGGACGGCGCTCGTGCTCTGCGACGTGGCGAACCACGACGGCTCACCGGTGGTCGCCTCGCCGCGTCAGGTGCTGATAGCCCAGTACGAGCGGGCGCAGGCGATGGGCTACATCCCGTACATGGCGTCGGAGCTCGAGTTCTACCTCTACAAGGACAGCTACTCCGAGGCGCACGACAAGGACTTCCGCGACCTCACTCCGACAATCCCGTACATCCTCGACTACCACATCCTCGCCACCACCATGGACGAGGCGTACCTCGGGCCGATCCGCCGCGGCATGCACGGCGCGGGCATCCCGGTCGAGTTCTCGAAGGGCGAGGCCTGGTACGGCCAGCACGAGGTGAACACGCGCTACGCCGACGCGGTGACCTCGGCGGACCGGCACACGGTCTACAAGAACGGCGTGAAGGAGATCGCGTTCCTGAACGGGATCTCGGCGACGTTCATGGCGAAGCCGTCGGAGAAGGACATCGGGAGCTCCTGCCACATCCACTCAAGCCTGTTCAAGGGCGAGGACAGTGCCTTCGTGGACGGCCACGACGAGACCGATGTCTTCCGTCACTACCTGGGCGGATGCCGCAGCCACGTCCGCGAGCTCGCGCTGTTCGTCGCCCCCGCGATCAACTCCTACAAGCGCTACGCGACGGAAAGCTGGGCGCCGACCTCGATCTCCTGGGGCCGCGACAACCGCACCTGCGGGTTCCGCATCGTTGGCCACGGCCAGTCGCGCCGTGTCGAGTGCCGCATCCCGGGCGCCGATGTGAATCCCTACCTCGGCTATGCGGCACTGCTCGCCGCGGGACTCGACGGCATCGAGAACCAGACCGACCCGGGCCCGGAGCTCAAGGGGAACGCATATGAGGAGGCCGAGGCTGAGGCCTTCCCCTCGAGTCTGCGCGAAGCTGTGGACCTCTGGGAGGGGAGCGAGTTCGCGAAGCGCACGTTCGGCGAGGCGGTCTGGAAGCACTACCTCAACTACGGGCGCACGGAGCAGCGGCTGTTCGACGAAGTGGTGACCGACTACGAGCGGCGCCGCATGTTTGAGCGCGGCTGATCTGCCTACAGTGTTGAGGTGACCCCTCCTGTCATCGGGATCTGCGCCGCCATCGAGACCGCGCAATGGGCGGCGTGGGACGTCTTGGTGAACCTGTCGCCGCGCACCTATTCGTTAGCGGTCCAGAGGGCGGGCGGGCTGGCGCTGATCCTGCCGCCCGATGACGTCACGGCCGAGTCGCCCGACGAGCTGCTCGACATACTCGACGCGCTGATCCTCGCCGGCGGGTCCGATATCGATCCCGGCAGCTACGGCGCGAAGCCGCATCCGGAGACGCGCGGCACACGGCCGGAGCGCGACCGCTTCGAGATCGGGCTGGGCACGCGCGCGCTCGAGCGTGACATGCCCGTGCTCGGGATCTGCCGCGGGATGGAGATGCTGAACGTGATCCAGGGCGGCACCGTCATCCAGCACCTCGGCTCGGAGCTACATCGCCACACGCCCGGGGCCTTCACGGACCACCGAGTGCGGCTTGAGCCGGGATCGCTCGCCGAGCGAATCGTCGGCGCCGAGCTCACCGAGGTCAAGTCCGCCCACCACCAGGGGCTGGAAGAGCTCGGCGAGGGCGTGGTCGCGAGCGGCTACGCCGACGACGGCGTCGTCGAGGCGATCGAGCTTTCCGGCAAGACGTTCGCGCTCGGCGTGCTGTGGCATCCGGAGGAGGACGAGCGGAGCAGGGTGATCGGCGCGCTCGTGGAGGAGGCGCGCGCCCGCCGCCCGGCCGCGCCGCAACTGCGCGAGGCCCACACTCCGCCCGCTCAGTCGCGCGAGGCCCACGGATGATCCAGGTCGTCGAACCGGCGACCGCCAGGGTCATGGACGAGGTGCCGCAGGCGGGCATCGAGGAGACGGACGCCGCCGTGGCGCGCGCGAAGGAGGCCTTCGTCGCCTGGCGCGCGGTGACGCCGGGCGATCGCTCCGCCCTGCTTCACAGGCTGGCGAACGAGCTCGAGGAGAGGCGCGAAGAGCTTGCGCGGCTCGAAGCGCGGAACGCCGGCAAGCCGATCTCCGACGCCCGCGGCGAGATGGGCATGGTCGTCGACACGTTCCGTTACTACGCGGGTGCGCCGGAGCGCAACACGGGACGCACGATCCCGGTCGCCGGCGGCGTCGACATGACGTTCCGCGAGCCGCTCGGCGTGGTCGGCTTGATCACGCCCTGGAACTTCCCGCTCACAATCGCGAGCTGGAAGCTCGGCCCGGCGCTCGCGGCCGGCAACACCGTGGTGCTGAAGCCGGCGGAGCTGACGCCGCTCACGGCGCTCGAGTTCGAGCGCATCGCGCTGGAAGCCGGTCTCCCGGAGGGCGTGGTGAACGTCGTCGCGGGCCCGGGCTCTGTCTGCGGCCGGCGGCTCGTCGAGCACCCCGACGTCGCGAAGATCGCGTTCACGGGCTCGACCGAGGTCGGCCGCCGCATCGCGGCGGGTGCAGCCGAAACGATCAAGCGGGTGACGCTCGAGCTTGGTGGCAAGTCGGCGAACATCGTCTACGCCGACGCCGACCTCGAGCAGGCGGCTGCGTCCGCGCCCGGCGCCGTGTTCGGCAACGCCGGCCAGGATTGCTGCGCGCGCTCGCGCATCCTGGTGGAGCGCTCGGCACTCGACCGCTTCATGGAGGTGCTGGAGGAGGCGGTCGAGGCGCTCAAAGTGGGCGACCCGCTCGACGAGTCAACCGAGATGGGCCCGCTGATCTCGGAGGGCCAGCGCGAGACCGTGTCGTCATACGTGACGGAGGACGCGCCGGTGGCGATCCGCGGCGACGCACCGGACGGCCCCGGCTTCTGGTTCCCGCCCACGGTCCTCTGTCCCGTGGACAACCGCGACCGCGCTGCCGCCGAGGAGATCTTCGGTCCCGTGGCCGCAGTGATCCCGTTCCGCGACGAGGACGAGGCGATCCGGCTCGCCAACGACACGATCTACGGGCTCTCCGGATCGGTCTGGACGCGTGACGGCGCCAAGGCGATCCGCACGGCACGTGCGCTCGAGAGCGGCGTGATCTCGATCAACTCGAACACGTCGGTGCGCGTCTCCACCCCGTTCGGCGGTTTCAAGCAATCCGGCTACGGCCGCGAGCTCGGCCCCGACGCGCTCGACCACTACAGCGAAGTGAAGAACGTCTACTACGCCTTGGAGGGCTGAATGGGGCGCCTGGACGGAAAGGTCTGCGTGATCACCGGAGCGGCGAGCGGCATCGGCGCCGAAACAGCCAGGCTCTTCAAGGATGAGGGCGGCACAGTCGTCGGCGTGGACCTTGCCGAGGACGCGGAGGGCGACCTCGCCATCCAGGCGGACGTGACAGATGAGGCCCAGGTCCGCCACATGTACACGCGTGCGCGCGAGGAGCTTGGCCACATCGACGTGCTCTTCAACAACGCCGGCATCTCGCCGCCGGACGACGTCTCGGTGCTTGACACCTCGTTCGAGGCGTGGCAGCGGGTGCAGGACGTGAACCTGAAGTCGGTCTTCCTGTGCTGCAAGCACGGGATCCCGCACCTGCTCGACGCGGGCGGCGGGTCGGTGATCAACACGGCCTCGTTCGTGGCGGTGATGGGTGCGGCGACCTCGCAGATCTCGTACACCGCGTCGAAGGGCGGCGTGCTCGCGCTGTCGCGGGAGCTGGGCGTGGAGTTCGCCCGCCGGGGCGTCCGAGTAAACGCGCTCTGCCCCGGACCGGTGAACACGCCGCTTCTGCAAGAGCTCTATGCGAAGGACCGGCAGGCCGCCGCGCGGCGGCTCGTCCACCTCCCCATGGGCCGCTTCGCCGAGGCGCGCGAGATCGCGAACGGTGTGCTGTTTCTGGCGAGCGACGAGTCGTCCTACGTAACGGCCCAGACCTTCCTAGTGGACGGCGGCCTATCCGGCGCCTACGTGACGCCCGAGTGAGGGTCCTCTCCATAGTCCACGAGCGGGACGCCGGCGCCGGCGTGTTCGGCGAGTTCCCGACCTGGGTCCCGGGCAACCAGCCGCCGCCGGACGTCCGGGACGTTGACGCGCTGATGATCTTCGGCGGCTCGATGCACGTCGACCAGAGCGACGAGCACCGATGGATGGAGCCCGAAAAAAAGTTCATCCGCGAAGCGCTCGCGTCCGGCACTCCGATTCTCGGCGTGTGCCTGGGCAGCCAGCTGCTCGCCGAGGCGGCGGGCGCTCGACCTCACCGCATAGCCGAGCCGGAGATCGGCTGGTACGAGATCGAGATCACGGACGCCGGCGCCGCTGACGCGGTGATGGGTCCGCTCGCGCCGTCAGCCGAGCTGTTCGAGTGGCATCACTACGCGGCGCCGCTGCCTCCGGGGGCGGTCGAGCTCGCTCGGACGCCCGTGTGCGTGCAGGCGTTCCGGATCGAGGGAAAGCCGGCGTGGGGGCTCCAGTTCCACGCGGAGGTGACCAAGGAGGATCTGTTCGGCTGGCTCGACGGATGGGAGGAGTCCGAGGCTGTCGTGACGGACTTGGACCCGGACGCGATCCGCGCCGCGAGCGAACTGCGCATCGAACTGCAGAACGAGGTGGGGCGCCGGCTCGCGGAGCGCTTCCTCGCCGAAGCGAAGCGCGCTACGGCCGTGGCGGCGCCTCGGGAGTAGACGGCGGCGCCTCGGGAGTAGACGGCGGCGGCTCGGGAGTAGACGGCTGCGGCTCGGGAGTAGACGGCTGCGGCTCCGGAGCGGACGGCGGCGGAGGCGGCTCCGCCGGCGTCGGCGCGGGCCCGCCGGCAGGCTCTTCGGTCCGAGGGACCTGCCCACCGTCGCCCGTGGCGAGCACCGGCTCGCCCCGGCGCGCCTTCAGCTCGAAGAAGAGCACCGCCGCCGCGAGCGCGCTGAGCGGCGCCACGAGCAGTCGCACGATCAGGTCGGCGATCGCGTACGCCCCGAACGAATCCGACACGCTGTTAGCGAATGCCTGGATCACCGAGCTCACGATGAACTGGAACAGGAACAGCACCACGATCACGCCGAAGACCTGCCAGCCGTTGCCGCGAACCAGCTCTCGGCTGCGGCCGAATGACTCCAGCGCCCCGGCGCGCTCGATCACGATCACCGGGGCGATCACCGCCCAGATCGTGAGCAGGAAGAGCCCCGGCACGATCAGCAGGATCAGCCCGATCCCGATTCCGAGCCCCGCGAGGATGCCGGCGACAAGCAGCGGCAGGATCACGGGCGTCACCGACTGCACGAGCGAGCCGATCGTGTGGTCGCGCCGCCCGTCGAGGATGTCGCGCGCGGCCTCCACGACCATGCCCTGGAACCAGTAGGTGGCGATCGTCGCGACCGCCGAGACGAGCGCGACGCCGAAGATGCTGATGTCGCCGGCGTACACGATTCCGCTGACGACGGCCACCGGCACGAACACCAGCAGCGCCGCCGGGATCAGGAGCGTGAACTGGTCTCGGTAGATCTCGAAGATGCGCTCGAATACTCGAGCGGTGTCGAGCTTCTCGTTCATGCCTCAGAATCTATTGCTGTGCCCGAAAGTCTGCGTGGACACCTGCTGATCGCAGCGCCCTCGCTGTACGACTACTTCCGGCGCACCGTCGTGCTCGTCCTCGAGCACACGTCCGAGGGGGCGATGGGGGTGGTGCTCGGCCGCGAGACGGAGACGCGCGTGGGCGACGCCGTGCCCGCCCTCGCGGACCTGGCGGACGCGGACGACGTGGTCTACCTGGGCGGCCCGGTCTCTCCCGAGTCGGTCGTCGCGCTGGGCGACTTCGAGGAGCCCGACGAGGCGGGGCTGCGCGTGGTGGGCTCGCTCGGCACGCTGGACCCCGACGGCGCGAACGACTCGCTCCGCCGCGTGCGCGTGTTCGCCGGGTACGCCGGCTGGGGGCCGGGGCAGCTCGACGGTGAGCTGGAGCAGGACGCGTGGATCGTCAGCTCGGCCGATCCCGAGGACCCGTTCCGGCCAGGCGACATCTGGTCCGGGGCGCTCCAGCGGAAGGGCGGTCGCTACCGGCTGATGGCGACGATGCCGGCGGACCCGTCGCTCAACTGAGCGCAGGCAGGCCGCGCGGGATCGGCCCGGCCCAGTCGGGGAACAGCAACCGCGCAGCCGGGGCGCAGGGACGCCGCTCCAGCAGGGTCGCGAGGTCCTCGAACTCGAGCAACACCCGCACGCTCGAGAGGATCTGAAAGTCGGCCGCATTCGGGTCGGCGGCGCCGATCGTTCCCTCCTCGATCAGGCAGTCGACGCGGTCGAGCAAGCCGGGTAGGTCCTCGAGGGCCGATTGCACGCCGTCCTCGTCGGCGTGCGAAATCCGTCCCAGCTCGCGGATGGCCGGCATGAATGCCAGTTGGAGCACGTGCGTGGCCGGCAGGCGCATAATCTCACTGCCCATCCACATCCGCGCAGGCTCGCTCGTGAGCATCAGGTGCCGGAACAGGCGCCGCGGCACCGGCTGGAGCACCCGCTCGCCCCAGCGCTCGGCTTTCTCGACGGCCCTCCGGGGTTCCGCTTCGGCGGGGAACAGCGGCGGGGTCGGTGCCACCTGGTCGAGAAAGCGCGCGATGGCGCGGCTGCCCTGCACCTTGCGTCCGTCGAACTCGAGCGCCGGCACGGTGTGGCGCTCGAAGCCGGCGAGCCGCACAAGCAGTGGGTGGAGGCCCGGCATGATCGTCACGACACGGTGCGGGACGCGCTTGTGCCGCATCATCGCCGCGCCCGCCGCCGGCGGAATTGGAAATCGGCATCACGTAGATGCGCGTTGTCATCAGCCGCAGCGCCGGACGAGGCGAGCCACGGCCTTCGCGCGCGCGCGGTAACCCGCGGCCGAGACGTGCACCCCGTCGCCCGCGACCCACTCCGGGTGCCTGCGCACCATCCTCACCCAGTTCAGGACGAGCAGGTTGTCCCGGCGCTCGTCCTCCTGTGCGAGCACGCGGTTGTAGCCGCGGTAGCTGACCCCCCGGTACGGCGGCCGCACTACGTTCGCCCAGACGACGCAGCGCGCGCTCCCGGCCACGTCCATGACGTCGCCTATCGCATCACGGAAGGCGCCGGTCTGGCCAGGGTCGTCGTTCGTACCGAGGCTCACATGGATCACCCTCGGCAGCGAGCGCCCATAGCGGCGCAGCACGTCGTCGCCGTCGGCCGCGTGGCGGCTGACCTTGGTCGACTGCCGCACCCGCCAGTCGGGCAACTCCTGCGGCACGTACGGCCGCGTGCCCTCGGCGAGCGAGTCGCCGTTCACGAGGAGGCTGCGCTCAGCCGCTGATGCGGCCGCGGGCGCGAGCGCGATGCTCACGATCAGCGTCGAAAGGACGCGCTTCATCCGCCCCGCAGCGCGGGGAAGTCCTCTGCCATCGAGTCGAGGATAAGGCGCACCGGGGCGACGGCGCCCTCACGGGTGAAGTGGACGCCGTCGGGTTGCCTCGCCAGCACGCGCCGGCCGTCGATCTCGAGGTCGTCGCTGTAGCGGCCGTTGTTCAGGGTGGAGTAGACGTCCACGTAGCGCAGCGTCGGCACCGCGTCGGTGGCTCGCTTCACGGCCCGGTTCTGGCTGGCGAAGATCCGGTTGAACTCCGGATCGCGCGCCGTGGGCGGCGGCACCCAGTACACGGGCCGCTTGCCGTTCCCGGACAGCACCGAGCTGACCACCGCCACGCGCCGCGCGTACTCGGTCTCCCAGCCCGGCTCGCCGGGGGCGTAGAGGGAGCCGTCGCGCGTCTGGACGTTGTAGCCGTCGTTGCCTCCGATAGCCATGACCACGGCGTCGGGGTCGCGGGCGGCCACCTCCTGCTCGGCGTTGATCTCCCAGTTGAAGAAGGCGGGATTCGTCAGGCCGGTGCCGTTGCGTGCGGCCGTCTCGACCTCGAGCAGCCCAGGACGCGACTGGTCCACCAGCCGCTGGCCGAGGAACTCGGCCTGGGAGTCGCCCGTGACGAGCAGGCGGAGCGGGCGCCCGGGGGTCGGCTGGGTGAAGCTCTGGCGCTCGTCCTTCCGCCGGTTGCGCCGCAGGATCGCGGTCGATCCCTGCTCGAGCTCGGTGCCGGAGGCCGTCTTGTCCTCTTGCCCGAATGCGAGGTCGAGGCCCTCGCGCGGCAGGTGCAGCCCGATCGCGCCCGCGACGCCGTCGATCGGACGCCCGACCGAGAGCACGATGTCGCGTGTCGTGCCCGGCTGCATGCCCTCGCCGGCGCGCACGAGCGCCTCCGAGTTGAAGAGCGCGGCGATGGCGAGGGCGATCAGGATCACGCCGAGCACCCGGCCCGCCGGCATCGTGAGCTTCCTGTCCTCTCGCGGCTCCATGGCTCAGAACTGGTAGTAGATGAACGGGGCCACGCCCTGCTGTCCGACCGACGCGTCGGCGGCCACGATCAGCGCTCCGACCGCGAGGCCCTGGATCGCCACCGGCCGCGCCACGAGCCACGCCTCCGCCTGGCGCCACCACTCACGCGGCACCGCCTGGATGGCGATCGCGACCACGACCAGGAACACCAGCGGCAGCGTGACGAGCGGCGAGGGGCCTGACAGGCCGAGCCCGCCGAGGACGTCGAATGCCGTGGCGAGGTCGGGCGCGCGGAAGAAGACCCACGCGACGCATACGACGTTGAAGGTCACGAGCCAGGCGGCCCAGGCGGGCAGGCGGAAGCCGGGAAAGCGCTCGCGGGCGAAGCGCTCCACTGACAGTCCGGTGCCGTGGATCCCGCCCCAGAGGACGAACGTCCACGAGGCGCCGTGCCAGAGTCCTCCGAGCAGCATCGTGATCATCAGGTTGCGGTACGTCTTGAGCCGGCCGCCGCGGTTGCCCCCGAGCGGGATGTAGAGGTAGTCGCGCAGCCAGCGCGAGAGCGTCATGTGCCAGCGCCTCCAGAAGTCCTGGAGCGACAGGGCCAGGTAGGGCCGGTTGAAGTTCTGCGGCAGCTGGTAGCCCAGCAGCAGCGCCAGGCCGATCGCCAAATCCGTGTAGCCCGAGAAGTCGCAGTAGATCTGCGCGGCGAAGCCGTAGAACGCGAGCGTCAGTTCGCTCGCCGAGTGCGCGGTGGGGTCGCTGTAGACCGGGTCCACGATCTGCCGCGCCAGCTCATCCGCGATCACGGTCTTCTTCACGAGGCCGCTGAGGATCAGGAAGATTGCGGGCCCGGCCAGGACCTCGCGCGGATCGCGTGGCGTGCGGAGCTGCGGCAAGAGCTCGTTGGCGCGCACGATCGGCCCGGCCACGATGTGAGGGAAGAACGCCTGGAGGATCGCGACGTCCATCAGCGAGGCCGCGGGCGTCTCGCCGCGGTACACGTCGACCACGTACGAGATCGCCTGGAAGGTGAAGAACGAGATGCCGATCGGCAGAACGATCTGGACCAGCGGCAGCGGCGAGCCGAGGCCGATCGAATCGAGCGTGCCGTCCAGCTCGGAGACGAAGAAGCCCAGGTACTTGAAGGTGCCGAGGAGAGCGAGGTCGAAGACGATCGCTACCGTGAGGGCTCGCTTCCGGCCGGCCTGTGAAGGGCTCCGCGCGATCACCTGCGCGGCGACCGTGTTGACAACGCTCGAGGCCATCAGGAGCAGGACCCAGCGCCAGTCCACCCACCCGTAGAAGAAGTATGAGGCGGCGAGGATGAACGGCCGCCAGGCGCTCGGGTGCGGCATCAGCGCCCAGGAAACAACGAAGACCACGGCGAAGAAGGCCGCGAACTCGATTGTCGGGAAGCTCACTAAAGCTCCCGGCCCGATGGTCGAAGCATCCTCAGATGACCCTCATGACTCGCAAGCTCACCCTCCTGACAATTCTCATTGCCCTCTCGGTCGCAGCTCTCCCATCGGGCGCGTCCGCCGCCGTCACGGTCGGCATCGGGGACCAGAGTTGGGCGACGTTCGACGATGCCAACTTCAAGGCCCTGGGCCTCAGGCGCGCACGCGTCGTCACCCCGTGGAACGTGGCGCTCACGCGCGGCAACCGGCTCTGGCTCGACCAATATCTCGCCGCCGCCCGCGTGGCCGGCGTGGACCCGCTCGTCAGCTTCGGGGCCGCGCATCCGTCCAGCTGTCCGAAGCGGCCCTGCAAGCTGCCGACCACCGGCGAGTTCACGCGCGCGTTCCGTGCGTTTCGGGCGCGCTGGCCCTGGGTGCGCACGATCGGCGTCTGGAACGAGGCGAATAACCGCACCCAGCCCACATTCCGCTATCCGGAGCAGGCGGCGCGCTACTTCAACGTCGTTCGGAGGGGCTGCCCGGGCTGCCGCGTGGTGGCCGCAGACGTTCTCGACGACGCGAACATGGTCCGCTGGCTCCTGCGCTTCCGCGCTGTGGCTCACGGCGCCCGCCTCTGGGGGCTCCACAACTATCGCGACAGCAACCCACGCCGAGGCCAGCGCTACGGCGGTACGAAGCTCCTTCTGAGGACCGTTCGGGGCAAGGTCTGGCTCACCGAGACCGGTGGCATCGTGAGGTTCGTCCTGCCCGACGGCCGCACGCTCTTCCCGTACAGCGAGAGGCGCGCGAACATGGCGATCGGGCGCGTGCTCCGGCTGGCGAAGGCCTACCGCAGTCGGATCGAGCGGCTCTATGTCTACCACTGGCGTCAGGACCCGTTCGACAACCGCTTCGACGCGGGGCTGCTGCGGAAGGATGGCAAGCCCCGCGCGAGCTTCTACACGCTCGAGCGCTGGCTGAAGACGCCCTGGTTCACAACCTGACCCCGGGGTGCCGGGCGCGTATGTGCTCGGTGAGCGTCTCGCGCACCCAGCGCCGCTCGCCCGGGCTCGCCATCCGGTAGCGGCCGAGCAGCTCCTTCTGCGAGTCGAGCGGCAGGCCGGCGATCTCCCAGCTCACGGCCAGCCGCTCGAAGAGCAGCTCGGCACGGCGTTGCCAGCGGTCGTCGGCGGACGCGGCGGGTCTCGCGTCCAGCTGCTCGAGCTGGCGCAGCGTGCCGGCGCTGAGCTCGTCGCGCAGCACGAGCGTGTTCCCCTCGGCGTCGCGGTACTCGGTGGTGGTCGCAGGCGCGCTCTCGCGCTGCCCGCGCCTTCGGGAGCGGCGGCCCATACGGGTCAGCGTAGTGCCGGTCGAGCGCCGGCCTCCAGGTCCAGCAGTGCGCGCTTCAGGCGGAGGCCACCGCCGTAGCCGGTGAGCGCGCCGGACGCGCCGATCACGCGGTGGCAGGGGACGACGATCGGAAGCGGGTTGCGTCCGTTCGCGGCCCCCACGGCTCGGCACGCTTGCGGGCTCCCCAGCGCCGCCGCGAGCGCCGAGTAGGTCGTGGTGGTTCCGTAGGGAATCGCGGCCACCGCGCTCCACACGCGCCGCTGGAAGTCGGTTCCCTGCGCCGACAGCGGCAGGTCGAAGCGCTCGAGCTCGCCGCCGAAGTAGGCGTGGAGCTGTGCCTCGGCCTCGCGGAGGAGCGTGTGCTCCGACCTGGCGCCGGTTGGCCCGTGGAAGGCGATCGAGCTCAGTCCGCCGCTGCCGGCCTCCAGCCAGAGCGTCCCGATCGGTGTGTCAACGCTATGCACGCCGACCGACGCTAGCGCGGTGCTCAGCGCCACGAACCGGCACGTCCGAAAACCGCTAGTTGAGCGTGCGACCATGGGTCCGTGATCGCCGACTTCGAGGCCTGTTACCGGTTCATGCAGAGCAGGGATCCGCGCTACGACGGCTTCTTCTTCGTCGGTGTCACCTCGACCGGCGTGTACTGCCGGCCAAGCTGTCCGGCACGGCTTCCATACCGGCGCAACGTGCGCCTGTTCCGCACCGTGGCCGCCGCCCAGCACGAGGGCTTTCGCGCCTGCAAGCGCTGCGACCCCGACGCCGCGCCGGGTTCGCCCACCTGGAACCGGCGCGCGGGTGTGGCCGGCCGCGCGGTGCGGCTGATCGCGGACGGCGCGGTCGACCGCGAGGGCGTGAGCGGCCTCGCCGCACGGCTCCACTTCTCGGAGCGGCAGCTCGGCCGCATCCTCGTGGCCGAGCTGGGCGCGGGTCCGGTGGCGCTCGCCCGCGCGCAGCGCGCGCAGTCGGCGCGCACGCTGATCGAGACGACTGAGCTGCCGTTTGCCGAGGTTGCGGTGGGCGCGGGCTTCGGGAGTGTCAGGCAATTCAACGACACGCTCCGCGCCATCTACGGCAGCACTCCGTCCGAGCTGCGCCGCCGCGCTCGGCGCCGTCGGGGCGAGGCCGCCCCGGGTGCGATCGAGCTACGGCTCCCGTACCGCCAGCCGTTCGACGGCGAGTCGTTGCTGGCGTTCCTGGCGGCGCGTGCGATACCGGGCGTGGAGGAGGTGGACGGAAAGAGGTATCGCCGCACGCTCGCGCTCGAGCATGGGCCCGCCGTGATTGCGCTCGCGCCCAACGCGCGGCACGTCCGCGCCGAGCTGCGGCTCGCCGACCTCCGCGACCTGACCGCCGCGGTGGCGCGCTGCAGGCGCCTGCTCGACCTGGACGCCGATCCGGTCACGATCTCGTCGCAGCTCGGCGAGGACCCCACGCTGGCGCCGCTCGTGGGCGCGCGGCCGGGTCTGCGCATGCCCGGCTGTGTCGACGGGTTCGAGGTGGGCGTGCGGGCGATCGTCGGCCAGCAGGTGTCGGTCGCGGCGGCGCGGACGATGCTCGGCCGTCTCGCGGCGGAGTTCGGAGAGCCCCTGGCGGAGCCCGACGGCGGGCTCACACACCGCTTCCCCGGGGCGGCAGCACTGGCGGAGCTCGACCCGCCGGCACTTCCGTTCCCTCGGAGGCGGGCGCGGGCGCTTTTGGCGCTCGCCCGGTTGGCCGCGGCGGGGGAGCTCCAGCTCGACGCCGGGGCCGAGCCCGAGGAGACGCGCGCGGCGCTGATGGAGATCCCCGGGATCGGCGACTGGACGGCGTCCTATGTCGCCATGCGCGCCCTCGGCGACCCGGATGTCTTCCTCCCGAGCGACGTGGGCATCCGCCATGCACTGGCGAGGCTTCACGCCGAGCCGGATCACGATCGCTGGCGGCCGTGGCGCTCCTATGCCGTGATGCATCTCTGGCGCAGCATGGATGGCGGGCACGCGGTTCGTGCGAGCGGCCCTTCTCCCACCTGAGATACGTTCCCGCGCGATGCGCGCCGTGCAGATCGTGGATCTAACGGGCCCGGAGTCGGCTCTGGCCGAGACGGAGCTACCCGAGCCGGAGCCAACCCATCCGCTCACGCCGGGCAGCGGTGTCGTGGTCGACGTGCACGCGGCGGGCGTCTCGTTCCCAGAGGTGCTCCAGACGCGCGGCCTGTACCAGATCAAACCGGACCCGCCTTTCGTGCCCGGCAGCGAGGTGGCGGGGATCGTCCGGAGCGCGCCCAACGGCTCGGGCTTCAGCGAGGGCGACCGGGTCGCTGCCTGCTGTCTCCTCGGCGCCTTCGCCGACGTGGCGGTCGCGCCGGATTTCCTCACGTTCCCGCTCTCCGACGAGCTCGACTTCGCCCAGGGCGCCGGGCTGATCCTCAATTACCACACGGCCTATTTCTCGCTGAAGACCCGCGGACGGCTCGAGGACGGCGACACAGTGCTCGTTCACGGTGCGGCCGGCGGGATCGGAACCGCGTCGCTGCAGGTGGCGAAGGGCTTGAACGCGCGGACGATCGCGGTCGTCTCGAGTGACGAAAAGGAACAGGTGGCCCGCGAGGCGGGCGCGGACGAGGTGGTCCGCTCCGACGGAGCGTGGAAGGACGAGGCCAAGGAGCTGTCGGGCGGCGGTGTGGACATCGTGATCGACCCCGTGGGCGGCGACCGCTTCACGGACAGCCTGCGCTCGCTGCGTGAAGGCGGGCGCGTCGTGGTCATCGGCTTCACGGGAGGGTCGATCCCGGAGGTGAGGGTGAACCGGCTGCTCCTCAACAACACCGAGGTGATCGGGTCGGGCTGGGGTGCGTTCGTGATGGGGAAGCCGGGCATCAACCGCGAGATCGGCGACGAGGTCAACCGCCTCGTCGACGAGGGCTTCGTGCGGCCGATCGTGGGCGCGCGCTTCGCGCTTGACCGCGCGAGCGACGCGCTCCAGCTCATCGACAGCCGCGGCGCGACCGGCAAGGTCGTCCTCGAGCTGCGCTGAGGCTCGCTTTCGGCCAGACTTTCCCCATGGAGGAGGACGCCCGGCGGCGCCGGCGCACGGAGGCGCGGCGTCGCATGTACCGGCGGCGGCGCCTGGTCGCCGCGGCGGTCGCCGGCTTGGTCGTGCTTCTGCTGGTGGCCGGCGGCCTGCTCGCGTTCGGCGGCAGCGACGACGGCGATCTCGAGGCGCGGCCCGAGCCGAAGCTGGCCGCGCTCCCGCGTGGCGGTCGGACCATCCTCCCGGACTTCCGCGTCGTCGCCTACTACGGGGCGCCGCAGGACGACCAGCTCGGCATCCTGGGAATCGGGCCGCCGCGCCGGGCCGCGCGCCGCCTCGAGCGTCAGGCGAAGCCGTACGCGCGCCGCGGCCGTCCGGTGCTGCCGGCCTTCGAGCTGATCGCCGCGATCGTGACGAGCGAGCCCGGCGACGGCCGCGACCACTCGATGCGCCAGGACGACTCGACGATCCGGCGCTACCTGCGCGCGGCGCGTGCCCGCCGGATGCTGCTGCTGCTCGACATTCAGCCGGGCTACGCCCCCTTCCTGGAGGAGGCCGAGGCGCTCGAGCGCTGGCTGCGCGAGCCCGACGTGGGCCTGGCGCTCGATCCCGAGTGGAGCCTCGCGCCGCCGCTCCTGCCGGCACAGGAGATCGGCTCGACCGACGCGGGCACCGTGAACGAGGTGTCGCGCTACCTGGCCGGCATCGTGAGCGCGCACGACCTGCCGCAGAAGCTACTCGTCGTCCACCGCTTCACGGGCGACATGATCCACAACGAGCACCAACTCGAGCGCCATCCCGGCGTCGCGCTCGTCCTGAACGTAGACGGCTTCGGCGACAGGCCCAACAAGATCGCGAAGTACCGCGAGTTCACGAAGGACCTACCCCGCCGCTACAACGGCTTCAAGCTCTTCTACCACGAGGACCTGAACCTGATGAAGCCCAACCAGGTACTCCGCCAGCGCCCCCAGCCCGACCTGGTGGTCTACGAGTAACCATGAAACGCGTAAAACGGGGTCAGACCCCTTAAGTCCCTCCCACTCAAGGGGTCAGACCCCTTAAGTCGGGGAGGCTTAGATCTGAGGGGGCTGATTGTCGTTGCGGTGGCCTTCAAAACATGTGGCACGGCCGCATCGCGAGGAAATGGAGGGCGGGATCTTCCACGTGTATGCACGTGGGAATGCGAAACAGGCCGTCTACCTCGATGACGTCGATCGCCTGACATACCTTCGACTGCTCGGCACCACCGTCACTAAGAGGTCCTGGCGCTGTTTGGCGTATTGCCTGATGGAGAACCATGTGCACCTTCTCGTTGAGACGCCGAATGCGAATCTGGCGGTCGGGATGCAGTGGCTTCACGGCATTTACGCCCGAACTTTCAATGAGCGCCATGGTCGCGTCGGGCACCTGTTCCAGGGCCGCTACGGCGCCGAACGGATCAAGACCGACCGTCAACTGTGGGCCGTGCTTCGCTACATCGGGCTGAATCCGGTCGAGGCCGGGCTCTGCGAACGGCCCCGCGATTGGCGCTGGGGGAGCTATGCCGCCATGCGGACTGCAGCGCCGGCATGGCTCGATATCAAGCGCGTACACGCGTTCCTCGCCGCGGCCGGCGGTGAGCCTTCGCTCCGATACGTCGAATTGGTCGACAGCGACGGCCACTAGAGTCATCGCTCATGCCT
>JBKPME010000211.1:0-20040 GCA_046731915.1 Actinomycetota bacterium | reverse complement strand
TCCACAGCCCGGTCGAGCGCCCCGGCCAGGGCGGCGCGCGCAACGATAAGCCGGCCGGGCGGGTGCGGGCGGCAGCGTGCCGCGTCGCTCATCCGGGTGGCGTCGCGCGCGAGCACCGGCACGAGCCGCGTCGCCAGCGTCGCGGTCAGCGCCGACCGGTACGACACGCGCCGGAACATCCGGAGGAGCTCGTCCGGGTCGACGGCGGCCGACAGCAGGCCGAAGGCGGTCACGATCACGATCACCCTGAGCCCGTTGAGCACGCCGGCGGCGGTCGCCTCGAGCGTGATGTCGATCTGACGGCCGAGGATCTCGCCTCCGCGGAAGAGGAGCGTGTCGCCCTCGGGATAGACGAGCGGGTTGATCACAGCGATCAGCAGGGCGAACGGGAGGGCGAAGCGGAGCGAGCGCATGATCTCCCGGCCGACGCCGGCAACGACTCCGGCGAGCAGGATCGCCGCGAGGGAGGCCGACAGGATGAGCGGGTGCAGATAGAGCGCGCCGGTCAGCGCCAGGGCGCCGCAGAGCGCGGCGCCCGCGCCCGCCCGCGCGGCGTGGAGCGCACTCGGGCGGCTTCGGTAGACCGGGATCAGGCTCATTCGCCCACCAGCGGCAGCTTCTCGACGCCCTCAGAGCTTGCAGCGACCGCAAACGCATCGCGCAGGTCGCGCTCGTCGAGTGCGCGGACGCCCGCGTCGAGGCCCTGCTCGTCGAGCGCGGTCACGATCCAGACGAGCTCCTCAGCCCGCGGCTGCAGGGCGAGCACGAGGCCGACGCCGTCGCCGCGGTGAACGCGCCGAGCCGTCTCGCCGTGCTCGTCGAGCAGGTCCAGCGTGTCGCCATCGTCGCTGAAACGCGCGAACACCCCGCTCGACTCGGGGCCGTTCTCGAGCTCCGACGCCCCACGCACGCCGCGCGCCCTCGGCCAGCGCGCCACCACCAGGCGCGTGACCTCCTCCGTTCCGGGCGCACCGACCGACGAGCCTGACGTTGGCACGCCCTCTCGCGACAGCCGATTGCGCGCCTGCGTGCACGCGCGCGCATGTACGTCCTCGCATTCCACCCTTACCGGCCGGCGCCTGCCACGAAGCCCGCTCACGAACGGCTCCGGATAGGCGCCCACGATCGCGGGTACGCGCATCGCCGCGCTCCAGTCGCGGCGGTCCCACTGGATCCGGTCGCCAGGCGACACGTCCCATTCCGCGGCACCCTTGTCGGCCTCCACCCCGTTGACCCAGAAGAACCAGTCGCTCTGGCCGCCCTGCCCCTCTCCTGAGAGCCCGTCGATCGACTGAACGAAGCGGCCGCCGTAGCGAGTCGATATGTCGAACTTTGAGCGCAGCATGCGCATCACGGTCTCGCCCTCGCGGACCTTGTCGAGCGTGACCGCCCCGAGCTCGCGGTGCCCGAAGTCGCGCGTGACCCGCAGCGTCGCGCCGCCGCCCGGGCGCTCCGCGCCCTCGCCGAACCCACAGCCCGTCGCCGGCGCGAGGCCGGCAACCAGCAGTGCTGCGACGAGCGCGCGGACACGGCTCACGGCACCTCGACCCGCTCGGTGAATGAGCGCACCATGCCCTCTTTGCGCGCCGCGACCCTGTGTGTGCCCGATGTGAGCGCGATCTGGACACGGCCGTCGGCGGCGGTAAGACCGGTGACCGCGCCGGCGGTGACGCTCGCGCCCTCGACGGGGACGCCGTCACCGGCGTCGTCGTATCCGCGCACGCGCGCGACGATGCCGCCGGCGATCGGCGTGACACGCACCTCGAGCGTGCGTTGGCATTGCGCCGCGCGCAGGCAGTAGAACCAGGTGACGCGCTGACCGCTGCGAAGCCGCCCGTGCCCGAACGGCCCGCTGGGATCCCCGGCGCCGGCGGTCGCCGCGCGGCGCCCGACCTTGTAGACCCAGCCGCGTTGCCCGCGATTGCGGTCAGCGCCGATACCGGTGACGAGCAGACCGCCGGCCTCGCGCGGATTCGACGAGCAGGCGCCGAAGTCGCGGATGCGAAGGCGCCCCGGCTTGCTACGCGCCAGCGCGGCGAGCGCCAGGCCGTCGGCGACGGCGCAGCGTCCGCGGCCGACGCGCACCGTCGTCCGCGCGGTCGAGACGCGTTTCGTCAGCGCGTGCCCGTCGCGGAAGACGACCATCTGCCGGAGCGTGGGGGCGGCGCCGGCGGCCGGCGGCGAGGCCAGCGCCATTGCCGCCAACCCGCCGAGCACGAGCGCGCGAGCCCTCATGGCGAGGGCGCCACGGCGTCGAGTTCCACCGGGCCGCCGCCGAGCGAGCGGAGCAGCAGGACGTGGGAACCGGCAGCGAGCCGCGGGCTCACCCATAGCACGCTCCGGTGCGGGGTCCGTCCCCGAACCCGGATGCTCCGCTCTCTGCCGTCGATCGTGACGCGGAGCCGCCCTCCCTCCCCGAGCCTCCGCCCGATGAGCGCGACCTGGGTGCCGCGGAAGCGCATCCGGCCCGTCGCGCCGGCGCGCTTCGCGCGCACCACCGTGCGCCCCCACGCGTTCTCGGTGCGCGTCCGCTTCCACCCCTGCGACAGGCGGAGGAGCCCGCGGTCGCGGTCGTCCACCGGGATGAGCACCGGAGCCGTCGTGATGGTCGCGGAGTTCAGCGCGCGGTCGGTCGCGGTGATGCGGAAGCGGTACGCGTCCCCGGAGTCGCCGCGGAAGTGCAGTCCGTTCGTGGGTGTCTTGTCGAGGAGCGTCCGCCACTCGGGCTCGGCCTGGCCCGCCCCCGCGCCGACGCCGGTGTCGCTGACCTCCACGCTGTAGTGCGCGACGCCGCTGCCGGCGCCGTCCTGGCCCGCCCACGAGACGAGCATTGTGCGCGAGCGCCCATTGCGGCTCGCGAGGCGCCGGCCAGGCAAGTCCGGGTCGTCCGCGCCGAAGCCGGACTCGACGATCGGAGCAGTGGAGTCGCTCGAGGTGCACGGTGCCGCGCCCGGCGGATCGACACAGAGCACGATCGAGTTCGACCGGATCGTGTCGGGCTTCTCCGCTTTCAGGCGGTAGATGCCCTCGTTGGGGAAGCTGAGCGTCGCGCGGCCATCGGGCCCGGTGGTGGCTCCACCCACGGTCGCCCCGCTCTGGGGCGCGCCGTTGGAGCCATCGGTCACCTGCACCTGAACCGGTTGTCCGGTGGTCGTGGTATCCGGCCCGGTCAACTTCAGCGGGACGGTCACGGAGAACGGGATACCGGCCCAGAGCACGTCCTGTCCGGCGAGGATGCGCTTCTGGCAGCCGCCCTTGTCGGAGAACGAGTGGTTGATCCAGAGCGACCAGTATTGGCTGTTCGGGTCGATCCACTCGTCGGCCACGCGCTCGATGAAGTAGTCGTCGATCCCGAAGTTGCCGTACGGCCCGTCGATCGTGAAGCCGGCGAGCTTGGCGGCGTCGTCAAGAGCAGCGGTCGCGGTCGGGCCGGGGTCCGGTTCCGAGCCGCCGTTGGTCCCGTCGCACTTGTGCGTGCCGGCCGTGGCCGTCGTCACATCGTGTCCGTCAGTTGTCACCGGCCCGTCGAAGACTGTCCGGTTCGGTCCCTCCACACGCAGGTTCACTGTCACGGGAAGCGCTAGCGCCGCGGGCGCCGCGGCAAGGCAGAGCAGTAGCAGCGCTCCGATGAGCGCTGTCCGGCGGAGGCGATTGGTCATCGAGCCACCCCTTCCTCGAGGGTCGTATGGGCTTCGACCGGAGTCAGGTCTCCTGGCTTCGAGCTCCGTGCCGCGCCTTCCCGGTGAGCCGTCGGCTCCCAGTGGCGACGTGCGACACATCAACGCCCGTTCACAGTGGCGGGACCGCGCGGGATTCACACCCGACTTCCCTGGCCACCGGCCGTCTGAACGCGGCCAGCATATCCCACCCACGGCGGGCTCCCCAGCGGCCGCTAGAATCGCTCGCCGCACTAGCCGCCATCGTCTAGGGGACTAGGACGCCGCCCTCTCACGGCGGAAACCGGGGTTCGAATCCCCGTGGCGGTATGTACCGCACCCACAGCGGAGCGGCGAGGGATCTAGGGGGAACGCTTCGCTCACCGGTCCTCCACGATCGCTTCGGCCAGCGACTGCGCCAACCGGTCCAGATCCCAATTCACATAGGTGTCGGCCGTCGTCATGATCGACTCGTGCATCAGCAGCCCCTGGACCGCCTTCAGGTTTCCCGTGGCGTCGAGTAGCAGCTGGCCGGCGGTGTGGCGTGCCTTGTGCATCCGCTCCCCGCTGGTGGTCCCGTCCGGCACCACCTCGGCGCGGACGAGGCAGCGGTACCACCAGTCGTGCAGACGGTGGTTCGAGATCATCGTCTCCGGCGTCAGCCTCGAGCCGTGCCGGTTCCCCCTCGCACCGGGCAGCAGGTAGTGGCCCGGCTGCGCCTCCGTGTCGAGGATTAGCCGCTCGAGGTCGTGCCAGAAGTTCGGGTCGGGGAGCGGCAGCGCCCGGTTCTTGCCGCCCTTGAAGAACACCGTCAGTCGGTGGCGGAGGTGGTCGAAGTGCTTGAACTGGACGCAGCGGATCGAGTCTTTCCGCAGCCCATAGTTCAGCAGCAGGCGTAGCACGATCCGGTCGCGGAGCTCCTCCTGGCACGCCAGAATCGCCCGCACCTGATCGGGTGTGAATGTCTCGCGGTGCGGGTCGCGGGCCTTGGCCCGCTCGATCGCCAGGGCGGGGTCGCCGTGGAGGTACCCGCGGGCGGTCTGCCACTTGAAGAAGTCCTTGACCGCCGACAGGCAGGAGTTGTAGGTGCGCGGCGCGAGGTGGCCCCAGCGGGCGTCCATGAACTCCTCCAGCCGCTCCGTCCCGACCGGCGGCTCGAAGTCGCGTAGCTCGAGGTCGGGGAAGTGGAGGGCGAGCTCGGCGAGGGCGGCCCGGTACTTCCGCTCCGACCCTTTCGTCAGCTGCTTGCGCTTGACGCGCATGTAAGCCTCGACCTCGGCGCCCATCGGCAGCAGCAGGTATCGCTGGTCGCGCATCGCCTCCCGCATCATCCGCTGGAGGACCGGGCGAATCCGACATCATCCACGCCCAGCGCGAGAAGGAGGTCTGCCGAAACCCGGACTGTGGCACCCCGCTCGTGCGGGTGCTCCCGGACGGACAGTGGGAAGTGGACAAGAGCCGCTGACTCAGCCGTTGTACGGCACGCTCGCGGCCAGGCCGAGGCGAGGCGGCCTCGGCTATCCCCTGGACCTCCAGAGGCCGAATCGATTGGGGCACGTGAACATGGGATGCGAACATATGTTCGTGACGTCGCAAGGCACCGCCTACTCGCAGTTCAGGCGTGCGCTCGAGCGGCGGAACTTCATGATGGCCTGGACGATGGCCGCCGAGCTCCCCAAGGTCCCATTGGCAGACGGGCTTGAACTGTTGCTCCTTGCGAGTGAGGTCGAGCCGGCGAGGTTCGACAGATCGGTGCCGCGCTGGCACGCCCGGCTTTGCAGCGAGCAGCAGCTGTCGGGCGGGGAGGCGCAGCGGGCCCTGGCGGCCTTGAACGCCCTCCCTGGTCCGGGGGTGCAGTCAGCCGTCCAGTCGCTCGCGGCGGTGTGCGAGACCCACGGCTTGGGCCGGGAGATGCAGGTGCTGGAGACATGGCTCAGTCGCCGTGCGTCCGCTTCGCCGGGCTGAAGCCCGGGTACGAATCGAGCATGGGCGACGTGCACATTGTTCCGGCCGGAGATGCCTGGGCCTGTGAGGTTGCCGGCGACAAGCAGGAGTGGTTCGGCTCCCAGGACGAGGCGATCCGTCGCGGCCGCGAGCTCGCCCAGCAGGAGCGTGGCGGACTGGTCATTCATCGCAAGGAGCGCATCGAGGTCGGAAGACCGGTAGCTCGCAACAGCTGGTTCCCTCCGTCGCTCGACGGGCCGGAGTGAGTCAGTCGAGCACGAGCCGCGTAGCTTGCTCCACGAGCCGCACCTGCTCAGACGGCAACAACGACCGGTCGAAATCGGCCGCCGTGAGCCGCGCCTTGGCAGTGGCGTAGCCCTGCTCCCGCGCCCACACGAGTCGCGCCGCCAGATCGCCCCAGGTGCGGCACACGAACGTGTGTGCGTCCGCGAGCAGCAGGTATCCCACGGCGGGCACCCTACTCCCGGCTTCCAGGTTTGTCCGGTTGGGAGACGGGGATTAGGTCCCAACCCCCTGTGCTGAGCCTGAACGCCCCGGCCCCCACTGCACACACAGGCCGGGGCGACCAGGTTCCCCCGGGACAGAATGCCCCCATCGGGCTCACGGCTCCGTCTGTCGCCGGCAACTTGCGGTCGCCCCGGCTGAGCCGCGAACATACCTGATGTTTGCCCGTCGAGCCGGAGCCGCTGGAGTCCCGCGCGGCGGCTTGAATCTGCTCGCGCAAGCGGGCGCGACTGACTCCGGGCGCGACTACTCGCTCGGGTCTGGCGGCGAGCCCGGCACGGGGCCTGGAGTCTCGGGAGTCGGCGGCGTGGGCGTGGCAGGCCCCGGTAGTGGTGTCTCGTACGTCACCTTGCCAACCCCGTAGTGGTTATGCGGCACGAGAAGGACCTTAGAAAATCCTTCGCTTACGGCCGTCGTGCAAATGCGTGATCCCGACGAGTGTCGGGAGTGATGCGTCGCGGTTGTGGGTTAGAGGCGAGTGCGGCCTCATTTCCCGACCATGACGCCGGGCCGAGCAGTCCCAGCCGAGTCCCGCGATCCCGGCCGGGACCTCAGCGCGAATCGAGACTACTTGCAGGGCGGTGAGTCGGCTGTCTGCCCGGGCGGGTGGCACAGGGCCCCCGGGTCGTGCGGCCCCTTGTTGCTGTTGCCAGGGCCGAAGTTGCCGGCGAATGCCGGCGAGACCGGGATGGCGAGCGCCGCAATGGCCAGGGCGCTGGCGAGCCATCTGTTCCTCGTCATGTGAGTCACCTCCTCTTGTGCTGTGCGACTCCTTGACAGCACGGGAAGGGCCACGCCATGCACGAGTTTCTCCGCAAATACGGTGCAAAGTCAAGCTCGAACGAAGCGGCGGTGGCCACTCCTGAACCTTCGCAGCGAATCCGCGTTTTTACGTACGCACGGAGGGTCACGCCACCGTGCCCCGCGGTCGGGTCTCCCGGCCGCGGGTTGCGTAGCGCCCCATCACGAGGAAGCCCCGCCGGCCGGGCGGGGCTTTGAAGAGTGCGCGGACCTGCCGCTTTAGGTCGTCTCGGGGTCGCGGTCCGAGATCGTGACCCTGGTCACGTCCGGAACGTCATAGCGGTCCGCCGTGCTCGTACCCTCGGCCGCACAGCGCTTCTTCGTGAAGGCGAGCCGGCCCTTCACTTTGACTCGGTCGCCCTCTGAGGGGACAGCCGCTCCGTCGTCGCCGAGCTTCAGCACGTACGCGTCGCCGGCGGGGACCGTGTAGGTCGCGCCAACGACCTGAACGCCCTTGCGGTCGGCATTCTGGTCCTCCAGCTCACCCGAGCTGCGCGCGTGCCGGTTGGCCGCCGTCACGACCAGCCTCACGGTCGCCTCGCTCACGTCCGTCGTGGACGGGTCATCAAGAACCCAGCTCACCAGCGTGCCGGTGACCTGAAACCCGCGTGTCCCCGTCTTCGAGCAGCTCTTGGTCTTCCCCTGTGCCTTGCCCTGTCCGCCCTTGCCGGCAACTGCGTTGGCCGGCACCGCCACCAGAGCGGCAGCCAGGGCCAGCGCTGCGATCCTGCCCGTGGTCTTCAAGACATTCCCTCCCGCTTCGATCTGCTCTATCCATCGGCAGCGGACGCGGTCACCGTTAGCGTCAGGGCCCGGCCAGTCGGCGCTAGCCCAGCGCGAGCCGCGTAGCGTCCTCCACGAGCCGCGCCTGCTCCGAAGGCAACAGCGGCCGATCCACGTAGGCGTTGGCGCGCCGAGCCTTCGCCACGCGGTAGCCCTCTCCCCGCGCCCACACGAGCTTCGCGGCGAGGGCGTCCCAGGTCCGACACTTGAAGATGTGCGAGTCCGCGAGCAGGAGATAGCTCACGGCGGCACCCTACTGCGGCGGGCAGGGTCGGCATGTAGTCGACTGCTGAGTCCTGTTCGTGCTGCCGGGCACCGGGTACCAAGTGGCGATGGGCGGCTTCAGGACTCTCTCCCGCTGGCTGGGGAAGCGCGATAACGACGAGAAGGCGACCGATCAGGACAACGCGCTGATTGACACACCGGAGCACTCGGACGCGGTCGACGACGATGACGTGCTTGCCGACGAGGGAAGCGCGCGACCGACCGGCCGGTTCCGACGTCTCCAGCGGAGGCAGTCGGCCGACAAATAACCGACGCGCGGCCTCGGGGCGAACTAGCGATCTCTAGACGAGCCGCAGCTTCGGCCGGTTCTGCTCCGCGGCGACGATCGCTGCCTGCCACTTGCCCGGCAGGTCCTCGAAGTTGTCGGCGTCGAGCAGCGCCTCGTGGAATTCGCGCCGCTGCAGCCCGTCCATGTCGGAGAGCGGCGGGTAGCCGACGAGCTTCTCGACGCGGAGGCTCAGTGCGGCGCTCGCCATTGCGGGAGCGTAAACCGGGCGGGGAGAACGGTCCGAATTTGGCACCTGGTCACAACTAGGGCCTAACTTCGAGTACCGATTAGATAAAGGGCGCACAACCTCGTGGCCCGAGGCTGCGCAGAACCCTCACGGAAGGAGCGTCCGCATGACACGCATGCCACTTGCCGGGGTCTGGCCGCGAAGTGGACGGAGCGTCATGCAGCGTGGAGCGCGCTGGCCTAGCCCGCGTCAGCTCGTGGTGTCCGTTGTGTTGCTGGTCGTTGGCTGGTGTCTTGCCGTTGGCGCCGGTCCGGCGTCCGCAAGCCATGTGAGTTGTGGCGACACGATCACCGCCGACACGACGCTCGACAGCGACCTCATCGACTGTCCAGACAACGGAATCGTGATCGGCGCTGATGACATCACGCTCGATTTGAATGGCCACACGATTGACGGCGACGGTGAGCTGCGGGAAGACTGTCCCGAAGATGTGATTTGTGACGACGGCGTGGTCGCACTCGACCACATGCACGTCACCGTGCGGAATGGGACGCTCCAAGAGTTCGCGCTGGGCGCGTTGACCGTCGGCGCCAGCGAAAACCGGTTGCTCGACCTATCGATTACCGACAACATGTTCCCGGGCGTCGTGATCGGCGAGTCGACCGGAACCGAGCTCAGCCGCAGCGTGGTGAGCCGGAACGGCGTCGATACTGACGAGGCCGGAGTCGTCGTGTTCCACGCCTCCGGAAGTTCGGTCGTGCGCAACGTGATATCGGACAACGGCGATATCGGCGTGTTCTCGGAAGGAGCCGAGGACTCGATCTTCGCGAGGAACGTGCTGTCCGGAAACCAAGAGGCGGCGATGCTGCTCGAGGACAGCAACCGCAACATCTTCGACCGCAACCGGATCGTGCGAAACGGCGAGGGCATTACGGTCGCGGGCGACGAAAACACGATCACCCGCAACCATGTAGCCGACTCGGTTGCCGGAGTCGAGGGCGGCGGCCTGGGAATCTTCGTCGCGGCCGGCAAGGACAACTCGGTCGAGCGCAACTTCGTCGCGGGTGCGAGCCGAATCGGAATTCAGGTATCCCTGCTTCCCGATGAACTCGAAGGCGCCCCGGGCGCAGTCGACACCATCGTGCGGCGCAACCACCTCCGGGACAACCGCGACGGAGTCTTCGTCCAGACCACCGCTGTTGGAACGCTCATCGTGGGCAACCTTGCGCTCGGATCCGCGGACGACGGGATCGATGTAGATAGCCCCGCCACGACGCTGATGGGCAATCACGCCGTACACAACGCCGATCTAGGCATCGAGGCCGTCGCGGGTGTCATCGACGGCGGCAAAAACAAGGCGCAAGGGAACGGCAACCCATTGCAGTGCACGAACATCGCATGTAGTTAGCCTCGGAGCCTGCCTTGAAGCCCTCTAAGCCGTACGGCTACGGGGAGTAGGCGGGGCGTCGCGCCGACGATCACCGGTTCTACTCCACCACCCCGTTCCGGGCGTTCAGCCGGCCGATTCAAGCCTTCGGCGGCCCAAAATCGACCTTCGTCGCGCACCCGGAACCCCCCAAGCCCGGTTTCGCGGCTTCCCTGGCGATTTCGGAGTCTTTTTCGCGGTGACCCACCTGGGTCGTCCCGCGCGGCTCCGGGGGTGTGATCGACCCTCCCCCCGGAGGTCCCCCGGAGCGTTCCCCAGCCAGGGCGCGCTGCGAGCCACGCTCCTCTGCTAGTCCTGCGCGTCCGCTTCACGAACCCACTGGAGCAGGTCCTGCGCGAATCGGGCCGCGTCGGCCCGCGTGAATGGGCCCGCGACCGGGGTGCCGTCCGACCTGTGCAGGAGATACCTGTCGAGCGAGAGCAGTCCGATGTAGAGCCTGGTATCGCCGAGGGTGACGATGCGAATTGGCTCCACGGTGTCGTCGGCTATTGCGGATCCTTTGTCGCCATCCGTTCAGGGGGGCGGCGCTTCGCAGTCTCAGCTGGGATACCGCCACCCACCCCGGATGATTCGATCCCGTCGCGGGACGCACGCCGCCCCGGCAAAACAACGTGGACCGATGCGGCTCACTTACGCACGCGGCCCCGCTCCTCGTTCCGGGGGTTGCCGCGTTCGGGTTCCCCAGCTGGCCTCCGAGTAGTCGGTCCCCGGGCGTTCTCCCTCGAGGTCTTCTCCCAGCGGCAGGGAGAGCAGATGCCCTGGAGCCCGCGCGGGGTGGTAGCTATTGGCACCGGCAGCGAGGAGCACGACGCCTCATCTGAGCGGGAAGTCGGCGTACGGCTCCCGCCGTCAGCGGGCGGGGCGCTAGCTGTCCGGCTGGCGTGACCGCGAGCGTTGCAAGAGCGATGACAGCGGCGACGCCGTCACGGCCGACTGCGCGCCTACGACCTTGTCTCCGTGCTCGTCATGGCGCACGACCTTGACAGGTCCAACTGCCTTGCCCTCTCGCCCAATGCGCGCAAGCTCCAGCGGCACATCTTTGATGCTCGACAGCACCGCGAGCGTACGTCCATCGCTGTCGACGAGCAGATACTCCATGCCCGGCTCTCCTGCCCGCTGCCGACCGAGACGTAACCCCGAGCCTGGCCGCCGAGTGCGGGGGAACGACGACCAGGCCCGGTGCGGTCGGATCCCCCTTTTCCGCCAAGAGCGTCGCGCAGTTTCGGAGCGGGCGACTACCCGGCCCGAGCGAAATGCCCCCAAATGGGGGTCTCACCTGTAAATCGGGTCTTCTCGCCACTTCCGAGCGAGGGGCGGCCAGCTACCACCACACAGACCCGGCTCTCAACACGGGTGGCGGCGGGCTTGAACGTCTCGACTGCGGCGCGTACGGTCACGGGTGGCCCCGAACCGGAGAACGAACCATGACGACAAGCGAGGCGACCGCCCCACCCACCGACACAAGGACCGTCGTGCGATCGTATTTCGAGGCGCTCGGGAGAGCAGACCGGGACGCGCAGAACGACTGGTATGCAGACGACGCGAGCGGCCGCATCTACGGCGTCATCGGCCCGGGGGACAAGGCCGAGATGCGCTCCTTCTTCCACGAACTCTTCGACGCCTTCCCGGACTTCAAGCTGCAGATCCTCGACCTCGTCGTAGAGGACGACCGCGCCTCCGTCCGCTGGCAGTCGACCGGCACCTTCAGCGGCTCGCGCAGCTTCCAGGGACTCGCCCCGACAGGCAAGCAAGTGGACATCGAGGGCTGCGACATGGTCTGGGTGAAGAACGGCAAGATCGCCCGCGTCGAGGCCTACTACGACACGAGCAGCCTCGCGCGCCGGCTCGGCGCGATGCCGCCGAAAGGCTCGATCGGCGAGCGCGGGATGCTCGCCGCCGTGAACCTCGGCACGAAGGCGCGCGCCGAGATCGCGAAGCGGCGGAGCGGCGCAGGAGCTGGCTAACGTGGATCCGCCCCCGACGCGGCGAGATACTCCGCGCCGGCGATGACGGCGAAGCAACCCAACACGCACAGAGGCAAGAGGCGCTGTATCTGCCCGTTCATCAAGAACGTGCAATCGCCGGGGCTGGACTTGAGATGCCCTCTGCACCCAAGCGCAAAGCCCAGGGTGCCCGGACGGCTCCGCAGCTAGCCCAGCGCGAGCCGCGTGCGCCTTTGTCTATCTTGTGCAGCCCGTGTGATCTGTGGTGGTGGCCACGAACGACCATGACGATCATCTGGGCGCACGTCACCGCACAATCGCTGCAGGTATCAGGGCCAGGAATCCGGCTCCTAGTCCCGAGAGGACCGCGGCCAGCGCACCGGAGCCCACGCAGAGCAAGATGTTTTTGGGAGAGTGATGCATGAGCCTCCCTTTCTCGTTGCCTTCCGTTCGAAGCTAACCGTCAACGTGCGGGGGGCGCATCCGTAGAAAGGCGCGCTGATGTTTCGGCTAATGCGCAGCGATGCCCTCGGCTAGCGTCGCCGAGCCGTGCCTACAACGGCCGCATGTGCCTTCGTCGATCCAACTCGACCCGCGGGGGAGGGGCGGGACCAGGCGGCGTCTTCGGCCCTCTGGTTTCGCCGCGCTGGTCCCGCCGTTCGGGGGTGGGGAGGAGCCACCTCGCGATCAGCTTCTACCCGGCCCGTTTCGCCGGAAGCTAGTCGCGCCAGCTCGCACTGGGCCGGCTCGATCGCCCTCCCTGGGCCAGGCGTGCAGTCAGCCGTTCAGTCGCTCGCGGCGGTGTGCGAGACCCACGGTTTGGGCGCGAGTTCAGGTGCTCCCCACCTGCTCGGTCGCCGCCTGACATGACGAAGGGCTCCCTGGGAGGAGCCCTTCGTATCGACGACGGCATGCCGGCGCCGTCAGACGTCTTAGCCGCCTGAGCGCGTGACGCGGTCGGTTTAGTCCTCGTCGTGCTGCTGCTGGGCCTCGTGCACCTTCTGCGAGACGCACTTGCCGAACGCGTTCCGCTTGTTTCGGTTGGTGCCGTACGTGTTGCGGAAGTCGGTCAGGTTGTCCCGGCGCTCCGCCATGCACTCCTTCGCGGCCTGCTTGATGTCTTCGGCGTCCTCGTGGTCTTCCTCGTCCATCTCCTCCTTGTTGGCCTTGGCCTTGGTGGAGACGCACTTCCCGAACGCATTGCTGAGGTTCTCGTTCGTGCCGTAGAACTGCTCGAACGTCTTACCGGCGTGCTCCGGCACGGCCGCGAAGGCCTGGTCGGACATCGCCTGCTCAGCCTTGCACTCCTTGGCGGCGTTGGCATGCGCGTCTTCGCGCTCCTGGGACTCCTCGCCAGCCCTAGTCGAGACGCACATGCCGAAGGCGTTGCGATGGTTGGGGTTCTCACCCCAGTTCAGCCGAAAAGCGAGCTGCGTGGCCGCTGTGCTGCCCCGCTCGAAGCGACACTCCTGCGCCGCGTTCCTCACATCTGTCTTCGTCGGCTTGTCCGCCGAAGCGGCCGCCGGGACGACGAGCGCGACAACCCCCGCCGCCGCGGCCATAACCCTCATTCCCATCTGTCCCTCCGTGGTCGGTTACGGTCTTAAACGCTTGGGGCATGTCCAGGTTGCGGAGTTGGGGCCTGAAGGCGACAAAACGGTTTACTGCCTCCGAGCTGGGTAGAGCTAACAGTTTCCGCTCCATGCCGCCCCCACCTTGGAATGCCGAGCCGGTGGTGCGGCCACGGCTCTGAAGCGGGGGCTCCGAGTAGCTGGAGCCCCGCTGTCCAGGTTAGTCCGGCCGTCCGAAGTGGCGCGGTTAGTGCGGCCCCGGGCACTTCGGATGGTCGTTCTGGTTATCGCACGGCTTGCTCTGCGGTTGGAAGTGCCCCGAGTTACCGGCCCACGGACTGCCGAACGCGGCCACCGGCGCGGTCAGAGCCAGAGCGAGGTGCGGCAACAACACCAGCAAGCGCCTTGCGTCTCACAGCAAACCCCTCCTTGGAACTTGCACAGCGTCAACGGACTAATGCTGTGCGTGATCGTTTTTTCTGAAACGCACCGCCGGAAAGGGCGTTCAGCAGCTGTGCCGAGCAAAATCCGCAAATTGCAACTTTCTGAAGTAAGGGCGGGTCGAGCTACCGCTCTCGCACCGCCGCAGACCGCCCGCTGACCGCACGCGGTCACCCCCTCGACAAGCCCGCTCGTGGGACTGGCGTTGGGCCTCCGCGGCGTTATCGAGATAGACGACGCCGCAGCAGACCCCGGAGCTCGGGCTAGGTTGTTGATGCCGCCGGGGCGGTCAAGCTGGAACGTAGCTTCGGGCTACCGCCGCACGCGCTCGTAGCTGCGGGGGTCCGGCCTCTCTCCGCTTCGCAGCCCGTGCAGGATGCGCACAAGCTGGCGGCGCCCACCGCACGAACAGGCGGGCATCGTGTCCGTCCGCCTGGGAACGCTGCTCCTCGTGACCTGGCCGCACGCTTGGCAGACGAATTCCGCGATGGCCACCATGCCGGGGTGGATACCCGTGTCAGCTTCGAGTCATCCGATGAACTTGCCGACTAGAAGGCTCAAGCAGCAGCCCTCGAAGCCGCCGACCTGCCGGGAGTAGGCGATGTCGCAGAAGGAGGTCGAGAGCGTCCGGCAGCCACTCGCTGTGGGCTCTTCGAGTTCGGCTGAACGTCAACCGGCGTTGAGATGGATGTCTTCGGTGATCCGCTTGCAGTTGCGCTCGAGCGCCGTGGCGAGGTCCGGTCGGCGGATCTTGCGGAGATAGCCGACGGCCCATTCGAGCTGCTCCAATGCCAACTCAGCTGCGTCCCTGTACCGCTTGACCTCACGGTCCAGCTCTTGGGCACGGTCGTGCGAGCCACTCTTGCGCGAATTCATTGCCACCCTTTCAGCAGGTCGGTCGCTTATCGAGTGGGTTCTGCGCACATTTGAGGTGTCCTGCTGTGCACAGCTTGTGCGCGCCCGGCTGCCATCGGGCAGACAGAGAGGTTTCGCCGGCGTGACCCGCAGCTTCCGCCGAGATTTGGAGTTTCTTCGCGGTGAGCCACCTGGGGCGTCCTCTGGGCGCACCGCCGGAGTGGCGAACCCTCCCCATAGCGCAGCGATAGTCGAGACCCTTCGCTTCGCGTGCTGCATTTCGCGCATTGCGATAGTGAGCCGACGCTAGGAACCGCGCTCGCTGTTAGTCCACGGCCCCCGTCTGATTCACGGTCGTCGGGCTCACCGCTCGCTCATGCGTGGCGTTGGTGCGTCTTAGTCGACGTTCGCGCAGATCGCGTAGGCCTGCATCCCCGTGATGGTAGAGGCGCCTTCGTTCTGAGCCTGCCACCACCAGGCTGTCTCACCAACCGGACGTGAGGCAAGGATGCGAACGTCGTGCCCCACCGTACCGCCGCCGCCAAGCACCTTCTTACCGGCGGGACACGAGGCGCTCACAGCCGTGATCGCGCCCGGGCCTAGGGTCGCCGGCGCTGTGTTGACGACCTCATAACCGCTGATGCCGGTAGCCCCCGCGAGCCCCGGCTGGCCTGCTGCGCCGGTGTCGCCTCTCGGCCCCTCCGGGCCTGCGGGACCCTGCGGGCCCGCGGGGAGCTGTCCGGCCTTGAAGTCGACGGCCGTCAGCGTCCGGTTCTTCACCTTCGCGCCGGTGACCGCCTTCTTCTGGAGCTGGGCAGTGCCGACCGAGTTCTTGGGCAGCACGCCGGCGGCGTAGCTGACCCCGCCGAGAGACACGACCAAGGCGACGCACGCCACGAGCATGGCCGGCGCGGGGAGGCGCTTGGAGATCGCTTTCATCGGTTGCTCCTTCTCTAGTGATAGCTCTCCGTCGCCGCCATGCTGCGCTGCTGGCGCCCTCGCGGCCAGTGGGTCTGGCCGACAGATCCGCGTCGGATTTCCGACTCGCCGCTGACGGGAAACCGACCCCGGGCCATGAGCACCGGACAGCTGCGAGAAGCACGATCCGCAGGCGCGGTGCGCCCACGGCACGTGGGTGGAGCGGCTGCCCGTTATCGGCACAGCTCATCAACCGCCACCCATGGCCGTCCCGCCTCGAGCTCCAGTCCGCCGTGGGATCGGCGAGCGCGGTGGTCATCACCTCGAACTCGCGCCGATCGGACTCATCGCCACCGCCAAGCTCGTTGATCACCTCCAGGGTCACCGTCCACCATCTCGCCCAGGGACCCTCCGCGCACAACCTCCGTGGCCGCCTCATGGCGTATTTCCTGAACCGGGGCACGAAGCCGACATGCCGGTTTCCACGGCAGCAGCGACCGTGTCGGGGCCAACTCCCGATGGCCGCCGCGGCTGGCGGAAAACCGAAGCTCAGCTGTCGGTCTACCCCCGTGGCCTGAAGGGCGCGGGCAAAAGACCCTCTCGAGATCTACAGGACGTCGACATCGAGGAGGTCGAAGTGAGAGGCGAGCAGGCGATCAGCACCCCGTCGCCGGAGGAGGCCGAGGACGCCTGGCTGAAGGAGGTCGGGAACCCGTATCAGTCGATGGCCGCGGCAGCGGTGACCGAGCGCGTCGTTGCTGCGGCGTTTGCTATCCCGCCGATTATTGGATGCACCCGATCAGCAGGCCAGTGCGACGATTGATCCGGACAGATGCGAGACCAGCCGCGGTGGGATGATCGACTGCCGGGACTCGGCTCGCGGCACTCGGTCGTGGCATTGACCGACGGCTCGCTGCTCGTCTTCGAGTATCGACTCGGCACCGAGCTCGGACCGTGTCTCGGGCGATGGCGGCGCGATGAGATCTCGCTCGAAGGGTGGCGGACAGAGCTCAAGCAGTCGTATTTGAGCGGGCAGACCGGTATGAGCACGACCGATCGCTTGGACGTGCTGCGGCTCACCGACACGACGCCCGACGGCCCGCTGGCGTTGGAGCTGCCCGCTGAGGACCAGCCTGGGATCGCGCAGTTCGAGCAGGCCCTCGGCAGCGCCCTTCGGTCCGGCGACGCGGACGAATAGGCGCGAGGCTCGCTGCCCCTTTCGCGTGACAGCGCAAGCAACGGCGTCGACCGTCGCAACTGTTGCTCGCCATGCAAACCGCGACTCCGGCTCCTGGCGCCGCCTACTCCCGCAGCCCCACGGCTTGGAGGGCTTCGGCCTCGGTGCGGAAAAAGCCCCACCAGGCCAGCTTGCCGTCGCGCGCCTTTACGGCCTGCCACATTGCCTGCGTGACTGGCACGCCCCCCAATGTCCCGGTTACGCGGAACGTCGTGACACTGCGCTCGGGCGATCCACGGACCTCGAGCAGCTCCCAGTGAACATCCTCAAACGCACCGCGGACCGACTCCCACCAGGCCCGCACGCCGTCATGGCCGCGAAAGATCGTCCCCTCCGCCTCCGCAACCATCGAAGTGAACTCGACGTCCTCGGCACCATCGCCAGGAAGCCGTCTATATCGCCCGCGTTGAGGGCCCCGTACCCGGCTTCCGCGAGAGCGCGCAGCTCGGCGTTCTCCTGCGACATCGCCTACTCCGACAGCCCGGCGGCGGCGAGGGCCGTCGTTTTGTCCGGGTAGGCGAGTGTTGCGCGGACGATCTTCCCATCCCGCAGCTCGTAGACATCGACCTGGGAGACATCGACGGCTGCATCGCTCGCCTTGCCCCTGCCCGTCCAGCGCGTGACGCACACGACGTTGTCACCCGCGTCGATGTACTCCCTGATCTCAGCCCGAAAATCCTCGAAGCTTTCCCGCCACTCGGCCAGCAGCGACAGGACGACCAGCGCCCCCTCGAGCGCCTGCGGCGCGTCGGCTGCGTGGGCGTGGTCACGGAACTCGATCTCCGGGTGCAAGCTCTCCGCGAAACGCTCGTAGTCGCCACTGTTGAAAGCGGCGTTCGCTCGCCGCACAAGCTGGACGTTCTCCTGCGACATCGCCTACTCCCGCAGCCCCACGGCTTCGAGGGCTCGGTCGCGGTCGAGATACGAGAAGCATCGAACCACCTTGCCGCCACGGAGAGTGAAAGCCCACCACGCCGAAAGGTCGAACTCGGCTCCGCTCGCGGTCCCGCGGCCGTGGATCAGGAGGTTCATGACCACGTTGTCGCCCGCCTCGATCGTTTCGCCGGGGCTAGGCTCGTACCGGAGCTCCGAGAACTCGGCGATGAACTGGCGCGCATACGCTTCCCATTCGTCGCGACCGCGATACACGCCGGCTTCCGGAAACGACGGGTCCTCATACCAAACGAGGTCCGCGTCGAGGAGTGGCCGCATGCCCTCAATGCTGCCGTCGTTGAAGGCGCCGGCAAGCTGGCGCACAACCTCCACGTTCTCCTGCGACATCGCCCGCCCAGTATCCCGGAGGCACAGGGCTCCCGCACGCGTACGTCCGGGCCTCAACGCGGAGCGGTTTGGGAATGGGCCGTACCGGTGTTCCGCTCAGCGAGGGGGTTCAGTCGCCTGTTGCGTCGGGTTGCGTCGGTCACCGCCTATCGCTCCCGGCGGGGCGACGGAACCCTTAGCGCGGTTGTGCTCTCGGTCGCGGGTCAGCCGGCCCGCGTCGGGTTGCAGCCGGTGCCCGGGAACCCGAGATCGAGGCCCAGTTTTTTGTTCGTCCCGTAGTTCTGGGTGATGGCGTCCACCTGACCCTCCACAAAGTCGTTCAGACCGTTGAACGCGCACGCCGAAGCCGCGACACCCCGCGTCTTGATGGGCGTGGGGGTGCCGGGAGCGGAGCCACGCTCCCCAATAGTGCCTGGAGGGCCGGTTATCTCACCGGCGAAAGCGGGAGCGGCACTGAACCCGGCAAGTGCGGTTACACAGGCCAACACCGTGAGCAATGGCTTCTTATGCATTCGTGACCCCTATCTATCGGACGGCGCCTCTTAGCGCCGCTTGCCCAACCTAAAGCCGCGCAGAACCGGCGTCAACCGCTCCCTGACCAGCAGGACATCAAGAGTTTACGGCCGAGGTTCCGTCCGGCGAGCCACGCCTCGGCTTCGCTCGCCTTGAACTTCAGAGCTAGATCGCTACGCATGCGGCTCAGGATTTCTCGCCCCGTTGCGGTGCCGGGTCGGATAGCCCCACGGCTTCGAGGGCCTGGTCACGGCTGAAGTACATCTCCAGCCGCGCCAGCTTCCCGTCGCGAAGGCGCTGCACGTAGAACACCTGGAAGTCCATCTCGATCCCGCTTTCGCGGCCGTGCCCGCGGTGGCGCGTCGCGCTGACGTACACGTCGCCGCCGGCGTCGATGACCTCCAGGAGGTCGATACGGAAGTCCTCCCACTGCGCCGGCCAGTCCGCCATAGCGTCGCGCATCGCGGTAGGGCCCACGTAGCTCTTCGAGTCGGGAACCTCCGGAGGCTGAACCATCACCACGTCTGGGGCCATGAACTCCTCGAACGTTTCGAAGTCGCCGCGCAGCGCCAACTCGAACCCCGCCCTGATCAGATCAACGCCCGCCTGCGACATCGCCCGCCCAGTATCTCCCGGGGAGGGGAGGGTCGCCAGCCGGGACCCGCGTCCTGGCCTCGCAGCTCGCCGCGAAAAAAACGGTTCGCGTTTAGACCCCTACGTCCGCCGACCCCACAGGTAGTCCGCTACCGCAGCGAAATGACGCAACCGTGGTATGGACGGCGCGAGCTTCCGCCGCCACTTTTGGGCTACGTAGGGGCGGGGTCGCTCGACCCCGCCACCCGAGGCTCGTTCGCGACGCCAATAAGGAGAAGCAGTAATGAACCGCCTGGCCCTACTCGCCGCCGCAGCGGCGACCGCCATAGCTGTCCTAGCGGTTCTCTCGACGAGTGGTAGCGCTCAATCGGGGGAGCGGACAATCGTGGTCACAGAACTCTCAAAGGGTTCGCTGTTCAAGTTCGTCGACCAGCGGCCCCGCACGAAGCCGGGACGGAACGAGCCGTCGGCTTCACTTGGAGACCAGCTCGTCCTTTCCAGCCCGTTGGGGGACGGCGCGAAGCGTCGCGCAGGACGACTCGCAGCTGCATGTACGGCGATCAAGCCAGGCGCGATTGAGCGCAAGGCCGTGTTCCTGTGCACGGGCGTCGCTCACCTGACCGACGGCGACCTCTTCCTCGCGGCCCGCTTCTTGCCCAGGCCAAGCGGCACGGTGCGCGGAGCGCTGACGGGCGGCACGGGCGCATACGCGGGCGCCCGCGGAACCTTTACAAGTACGGGCGAGCCGTCCACCGACACATTTCACATCCTTCCATAGCGCCTAACTAAAC
>JBKPME010000210.1:0-21454 GCA_046731915.1 Actinomycetota bacterium | reverse complement strand
CTGCTGGAGGGGCTGAACGAGCCCCAGCGAGAGGCCGTTCTTCACGGAGAGGGCCCGCTGCTGATCCTCGCCGGAGCAGGGTCCGGGAAGACCCGCGTGCTCACCCACCGGATCGCCCATCTGGTCGGCACCGGCCAGGCGCGGCCCGGCGAGATCCTCGCGATCACCTTCACCAACAAGGCCGCGCAGGAGATGCGCGAGCGGGTGGAGCAGCTGGTGGGCAACCGCGCCCGCGCGATGTGGGTGATGACCTTCCACTCGGCGTGTGCACGGATGCTGCGCGCCGACGCCGACAAGCTGGGCTACACGCGCGGCTTCACGATCTACGACGAGCAGGACTCGCTGCGCCTCGTCAAGGCGTGCATCGACGAGCTGGACGTGGACCCGAAGCGCTTCGCTCCGCGCGGCATCCGCCGCCAGATCAGCGACGCGAAGAACCAGCTGCTGGACGCCGAGGCGTACCGCCTGAAGGTCTCGACCTTCTTCGAGCAGACGGCGGCCGACGTCTACGACCTCTACGAGAAGCGCCTCCACGCGGCGAACGCGATGGACTTCGACGACCTCCTGTTCCGCTGCGTGAACCTGTTCGAGCTCTTCGAGGAGGTCCGAAACCGCTACCGCAAGAGCTTCCGCCACGTCCTGGTCGACGAGTACCAGGACACGAACCGGGCCCAGTACCGCTGGCTCCAGCTGCTGACCGAGGAGCACCGGAACCTGTGCGTGGTGGGCGACGACGACCAGTCGATCTATCGCTTCCGTGGCGCCGACATCCGCAACATTCTCGACTTCGAGAGAGATCATCCGGATGCGACTGTCGTCAAGTTGGAGCAGAACTATCGCTCGACGCAGACGATTCTCAATGCGTCGAATGCGGTCATCTCCAACAACCGGGAGCGCAAGGACAAGTTCCTCTGGTCGGACCTCGGGGACGGAGATCCGGTGCACGTGCGCGAGCTCGAGGACGAGCACGCGGAGGCGCGGTTCGTCGTGTCGGAGATCGAGCGGCTCGTCGAGGAGGGCGAGTCGCGGGACGAGATCGCCGTCTTCTACCGGACCAATGCGCAGAGCCGTGTGCTCGAGGACATGCTGGTTCGGTACGGGGTGGGCTACCAGGTCATCGGCGGCACGCGCTTCTACGAGCGCGCCGAGATCAAGGACGCGCTCGCGTACCTGACGCTGTTCGTCAACCCGGCCGACACCGTCGCGTTCTCGCGCGTCGTGAACTCGCCGCGGCGCGGGATCGGCGCGACCTCGCAGGGGAGGCTCGTCGGCTATGCGAACACCACCGGTGAGCCGGTCTGGGACGTAGCCGCCGAGCCCGAGTCTGTTCCCGGCCTGGCGGCCGCCGCGATCAAGGCGGTGGGCCGCTTCATGTCGGTCATGGAGCGGCTCCGCGAGCGTGCCGAAGGTGGCGCCGGCGTCGGCGATCTCCTCTCCGAGACGCTCGAGGAGACCGGCTACACCGAGGCGCTCCAGGCCGAGCGCACGATCGAGGCGCAGGGCCGGCTCGAGAACCTCGAGGAGCTCGTGGGCGTAGCCCGCGAGTACGACGCGACCGCGGAGGACGGCGGCTCGGTCGAGGAGTTCCTCCAGCAGCTCGCGCTCTTCTCGGAGCAGGACAACCTGCGCGACGACGAGGGGATCGTCACGCTCATGACGCTCCACAACGCGAAGGGGCTCGAGTTCGGCATCGTCTTCATCATCGGGTTGGAGGACGGCGTCTTCCCGCACATGCGCTCGATCGAGTCCGGCGACCTCGAGGAGGAGCGGCGGCTCGCGTACGTCGGCATCACGCGCGCGAAGCGGCAGCTCTATCTCACGCACGCGCGCACCCGGCTGCTGTTCGGGGCGCGCGACTGGAACATGCGCAGCCGCTTTATAGACGAGGTCCCGGCCGAGTTCACGGACATCGAGGAGGACGCCCTAACCGGCCCCGCGGCCGCCGCCACATGGGGCGGAGGTGCTTCGGCTCCAGAGCCGCGCGCCGCGGCGCCCGGCGCTGGAGGAGGCTCGTTCGCGCTCGGTGACGACGTCGTGCACGCCCAGTTCGGCGAGGGTGTCGTCGTGGGCGTGGAGCCCGGGGGGCTCGTCGTGGTCCGGTTCGCGGGCGACCGCTCGGAGCGCAAGTTGATGGCGGATTACGCGCCTCTGAAGCGCCGCTAGCCTCTCGCGCTCAATGGCAGCCGAGATCATCGACGGCAAGGCCGTCGCCGCGAAGGTTCGCGACGAGGTGAAGCGCGAGGTCGAGGCGATGGACCGCAAGCCCGGGCTCGCGACCATCCTCGTCGGCGACGACCCCGCGTCGGCGGTCTACGTGCGGATGAAGCGAGAGGACTCCGCCGAGGTCGGGATCGAGTCATTCCACCACGAGCCCGGTGGGGACGTGGGAGCCGATGAGCTGGCCGAGCTGATCCGCGGGCTGAACGCCGACGAGCGCGTGGACGGGATCCTGCTGCAGCTGCCGCTCCCCGACCACCTCGACCAAGACCGGTTCGTGGGGCTGATCGACCCGGCCAAGGACGTGGACGGCCTCACCACCGCGAGCGCCGGCCTCCTGATGCACGACCGCGACGAGGCGATCGTGCCCTGCACGCCGGCGGGGGTGATGCGGCTGCTCGACGAGACCGGCGTCGAGCTGACCGGCGCCCGTGCGGTGGTGGTGGGTCGCTCGATCCTGGTGGGGAAGCCGATGGCGCAGCTGCTCCTGGCAGCAAACGCGACCGTGACGCACTGCCACTCGCGCACGCGCGACCTCGGCGCGGTGTGCCGGGAGGCCGACGTGCTCATCGCAGCCGCGGGCTCGCCGGGGCTCGTGACCGGCGACATGGTGCGGGAGGGGGCGGTCGTAATCGACGTGGGCACGAACCGCACAGACGCGGGGCTGGTCGGCGACGTGGACTTCGACGCCGCCAGCGGGCGCGCCCGCGCGATCACGCCGGTGCCCGGCGGGGTCGGGCCGATGACGCGGGCCATGCTGCTCGTGAACACGCTGAAGGCAGCCCGCGCCCGCGGCGGCTGATCGGGCGCGGCCTGCACCCGGGAGCGTCATTGCCCCGGCAGGAAGCGCTCCGCGATGTCGAGCGCCGAGCGCGGGTTGACGCCGTAGCGCTGCTCGTAGTCCCGCGCGGCGTCGTCGTCCGCAAGCGCCAGGACGAACTCCTCGCGCGAGGACCCGACGCGGCACGCGATCACGTCCGCGGCGGTGAGCGCCGCGTCCTGAGCCAGCCCAGTCAGGCCGCCGCTGTTCGGGAGGTCTCTGTCTTCACATGGGTCGGCAAGCTGGACCGGCTCGGGGCGAGCCGACTCGGCCGCGAGCGCGAAGCCCACGACCCCCAGCACGCACGCGAGGGCGACGATGCCGAGCACCTGTCCGGCCGGCGCCCGCCGGCTGGAGGCTGGTGAGAGGACGGCAAGGGCAAGTAGACCTGCCGCCAGGAGCGCAAGCCCGCCCGCGACGAGGAACGCGGTGCGGAAACCTTCGTTCACGGTGGATACGAGGAGATCGTCGGCGCGGGCCGTCAGGTCGTCGTAGGCCGCCCGCTCGTCATCGTCCACCTCGCTCCGTGCGTCGGCGAACACCTCCTCGAGCCCGCCGCGCGGATCCTCGGTTTCGACACTTCGGCTCAGCCGCGGCGCGATCTCGAGCTTGAGGCGGGGGTCGATCCCGGCGTCGAGGATCAGTGCGGCGCCGCGTAGCCGGGTGTCCGTGAGCGTCGTGTCGAGCTCGTGCTGGGCGATCGGGGCGAGGATGAGCAGGGTGAGCGCGATTCCAGCGTGCCGCGCTGTTAGCAGGCGGGCGGACTCGTGCCCGTCGCGATCCGGCAGGAGCTCGCCGGCCAGCGCGGCGAGCGCCAGTCCCATACCCACTCCCACCGCGATCTGAGGCGGGATCGTCCATGCCACCGACGCGGTAGGGAGGAATGCCAGCGCGGCGGCGCCCGCCGCCACGAGGAGCGCTCCGGCCGCCGCCCGCTCGCGTGGCGGACCCGCGATTCGCGTGGCAGCGAGCGCGCTCAGCGGCATGACGCTGACCACGAGCGCGCCGGCGAGCGGCGAGATCCCCCAGCCGCTGATGAGGAGGAGCACGGTGAGGAACAGAGCCGCTGCGATGGCGCCCGAGAGAAGGGCGAGCGCGACGAACGCTAGGACGCGCCCGGAGGTCAGGACGCGCTCGCGCGCGCGGGCCCGCCCTCGGGCTTGCGGCGCATGCGCGGACAGACACGCCGGCACCGCTGCGAGCGCCGCCGGCGCCTGCACGAGGAAGATCGACCGCCACCCGAGCGCCTGGGTGAGTGCGCCGCCGATCGCCGGCCCGGCCGCCATGCCGAGCAATGCGGCGAGACGCCACAGGCGAAGACCGCGCGGCTCGTGCTCGCCGGCCTCGCCCACCAGCACGGCGTGCGCGGTCACCAGCAGCGCGGCTCCGCCGAGGGCCTGCACCGCGCGGGCGAACAGCAGCAGCTCGAGCGAGTCGGCCAGTCCGCAGGCCAGCGAGCCGACTACGAACAGCGCCACGCCCGCGAGCCCGAGCGAGCCGACGCCGAGCGTCCGCCCGAGCCGCTCCGCGGGAAGCAGCGCGACCGCCAGGACGACCGCGTACACGCCGAGCACCGCGGCGACCCCCGCGACGCCCGTGTTCAGCTCGCGCAGGATCGGAGGGAGAGCGAGCGCGACGATGGCCGTGTCGGCCAGCGCGAGGAATGCGACCCCGGCCAGCGGCCAGCGTACGAGGCTCGAAAGCAGATCCGGGCCATCTCCGGCGGGCCGGTCATCAGCGTATGAGCGGCCGCGGGCCAGCGAGCGCATGCGCGAATTGTGGCTTTTCGCGCGCAGCGGGGGGTACGGGTAACCGCACCGTGACTGGCCGGTAAGCCCCCTGTTCCGCAAGTGGGGCCGTTGGCAGTCTCCTGGCCACATAGCTCGGCCCGCGCGGACCATCACGGAACGCCGGCAGCGATTCACTCGGGTCGCCCGACCGGCCCTCGGACCGCCGTCAAAACCGGCCGAGCACGCCGCGCGCCGGTTGTCCCCCGCGACCGCCGCGCCAACATCCGGCCGCCGTCCCCGGAACCAACTCCGTCCGGGGACGGCGGCGCCGGGGCCCTCGGCCCGGCGCCGCCCCGGGCCTCCGGCGGTACATTCCGGCTCGCCATGGATTTCCGGCGACTGCGCCTGGGGGAGTGGGTGATGGGGGCCGCGGGCCTCCTGCTCTTCGTCGCGCTCTTTCTCCCCTGGTACGAGCTCGGCGAGGGGATCGTGGTCGGGCCACCCGACGAACTCGACGCGCACGCCTCCGCCTGGGACGCGTTCACCGTGCTCGACCTGCTCCTCGCGATCGGTGCGATCGCGGCCATAGCGGTGGTCATCGTCACCGCGGCTCATGCCACTCCCGCGGTCCCGCTCGCGCTGGAGTCGCTTGTCGCGCTATTCGCGCTCGTCCTGCTCGTGCTGGTCGTCTTCCGGCTCGCCGATCCTCCCGACGTCTCCTTCCTCGAGACGGCAGGCGCTCCGGGGACGCGCGAGCACATCGAGGACCTGGACCGCGCCACCGGCGCGTGGCTCGGCCTCGCCGGCGTGCTCGGCATCTTCGTCGGCGGCCTCCTCGCCATGCGCAATGAACGCCGCTCCGCCGCCGACCACCCGACCGACCTGAGCGGCGCGCCGACGGCCTCCCCGCGCGAGATCGAGACGCTCCCGGCGCCACGTCCCGAGGGCAGGTCGTGACCTTCGCACGGCTGCGACCGGGCGACTGGGTCGTGTTCATCGCGGCGCTCGCCCCCTGTTCACGACCGCCTTCGACTTGTACAGCACCGTGGGCGGCGACGAGGCGCGCCGCATACAGCAGCAGGCGCAGCCCGAGGAGGGGCAGCCGTCCGGTCAGATCCAGAGCGAGGTGCAGCGCGACGCGGCCGCGCTGGCCGAGTCGAAGGAGCGGAACGCCTGGCAGGTGGATGCGACGATCGACCGGGTAATCCTGATCTGCCTCCTTGTCACCTCGGCACTCGGCGTCCTCGCGGCCTTCTGGCGCGCGAGTGGCCGCGAGGCCCGCGGACTGGGCCCCTACGGCTGGACCGGGCTGATGGCGTGCATCAGCGTGCTGCTCGTGCTCTACCGCATCCTTCGGGAGCCCGCCTTCGATGCCCTGACAACCGTGAAGATCGGCCACCGCTGACGCTGGGCGCGCTGGGCGTGCTCGCGTTCGCGTCGGCCCCGTCGCTTCGCGGGGTGCGCGCGGAGCCCGAGTCCGCTCCCGTCGGCTGAGAGCGGCTCCGCGCGGCCCGCCTACAATCGCGGGCGATGATCGACAGGGACCAGGTGCTTCACGTTGCCAAGCTCGCGCGCCTGCGGCTGAGCGACGAGGAGGTCGACCGCATGGCCGGGGAGCTGTCGAAGATCCTCGAGTACGTGGAGACGATGAACGAGCTCGAGCTCGAGGGCGTCGAGCCGACCTCGCACGTGGTCGATCTGACGAACGTGCTGCGGGAGGACATCCCGCGGCCGAGCCTCGACCGCGAGACCGCGCTCGAGCAGGCTCCGGATGCGACGGAGAGCGGGTTCCGGGTGCCGAGCCCGGGGGCGTCGTGAGCGACGATCTGCTCAGCCTGACAGCGGCGGAGCAGGCCGCGAAGATCGACGCCGGCGAGCTGAGCGCGGCGGAGGCGTTCGAGTTCTGGCGCGGCCGCGCGGCGGCCGACGACCTCGGCGCATACCTCTGGGTCGCCGACGGCGTGCCTGAGGACCCCGGCACGTTCCCGCCGATCGCCGTCAAGGACCTCTTTTGCGTCCGCGGGGTTCCGAGCCAGGCCGGCTCGCGCATACTCGAGGGCTACCGCCCGCCGTACACGGCCACGAGCGTCGAGAAGCTTCAGGACGCTGGCATCCGCGTGCTCGGCAAGACCAACCAGGACGAGTTCGCGATGGGGTCCTCCACCGAGAACTCCGGTTTCGGCCCGGTGCAGAACCCATGGGACCGCACGCGCGTGCCGGGCGGGTCGTCCGGCGGCAGCGCCGCCGCCGTGGCCGCCGGAACGGCCCCATGGGCCATCGGCACCGACACCGGCGGCTCCATCCGCCAGCCGGCCAGCCTGAGCGGCATCGTCGGCCTGAAGCCCACCTACGGCGCCGTCAGCCGCTACGGGATGATCGCGTTCGCCTCCTCACTCGACCAGTGCGGCCCGCTCACCCGCGACGTGACCGACGCCGCAATCCTGCTCAGCCACCTCCAGGGTAAGGACCCCTGCGACTCGACCTCGATCGGCATTCCCGGCGGCATTCCGCTGCCGAGTGCCGAGCGCCTCGACGGACTCAGGTTCGGCATCTGGGGCATGCACGAGCCAGGGCTCGAGCCGGGCGTGGCCGAGCAGGTGAGCGCCACGCTCGGGAGGATCGAGGAGCTGGGCGGCGGTGTGGAGGAGATCGAGCTTCCGAACGCGAAGTACGGCATCCCCGCCTACTACGTGATCGCGCCCGCGGAGGCGAGCGCCAATCTCGCCCGCTACGACGGCGTTCGCTACGGCCCGCGCCAGGGCAACGGCGACCTCACCGCGCTCTATGAGCAGACCCGCCATGACGGCTTCGGCGACGAGGTCCGGCGCCGCATCATGATTGGCACCTACGCGCTCTCGTCCGGCTACTACGAGGCCTACTACGGCACCGCGCAGAAGGTCCGCACGAAGATCGCGCATGACCTCGCGAGCGCGTTCGAGAAGGTCGACTTCGTGGTGAGCCCCACCTCGGCAACCGTCGCGTTCAAGCTGGGCGAGCGCACGCAGGACCCGCTCGCGATGTACCTCTCCGACTACTTCACGGTGCCGATGCCGCTGGCGGGCATCCCGGCGATCTCGATCCCATGCGGCCTCTCCCAGGGGCTGCCGGTCGGCTTCCAAATCGCCGGCCCGGCGTTCAGCGAGGCGCGCATCCTGGACGCCGCGCACGCGCTCGAGAAGAGCATTGGGTTCGAGGGGGTGCCAGTGGGGTGACGACGACGGAGCCTGAAGCGCGCCTCTACGAGCCCGTCATCGGCATCGAGATCCACGTCCAGCTGAAGACCAGGACGAAGATGTTCTGCGGCTGCGCGCTCTCGTTCGGCGAGGAGCCGAACACCCACACCTGCCCGGTCTGCCTCGGCCACCCCGGCACGCTCCCGGTTACGAACGCCGAGGCCGTGAACCTCGGGTTGATGATCGCGATGGCCTTCGACTGCGAGCTCGCCCCGCGCTCGATCTTCCACCGGAAGAACTACTTCTATCCGGACCTGCCGAAGGGCTACCAGATCAGCCAGTACGACATTCCGCTCGCCCGGAACGGCCGTCTCGGCGAAGTCCGCATCCACCGCGTGCACATGGAGGAGGACGCGGCGAAGCTGATCCACACGGGCAGCTCCGGCCGCATCCACGGCGCCGAGACGAGCATCGTGGACTTCAACCGCGGCGGCACGCCGCTCGTAGAGATCGTGACCGAGCCCGACATCCGCTCCCCGCACGAGGCGGCGGAGTTCGGTCGCCTCCTCCAGGCGACGCTCCGCCGCATGGGCGTCTCGGACGTGAACATGGAGGAGGGCTCGCTGCGGGTGGACGCGAACGTGTCGATCCGCCCGGCCGGCACAGCCACGCTCGGCACGAAGACCGAGCTGAAGAACATGAACTCGTTCCGCTTCCTAGAACGCGGGATCGCCGCCGAGATCGCTCGCCAGGAGCAGATCCTGCACGGGGGCGGCGAGGTGGAGCAGGAGACTCTCCACTATGACCCGAACTCCGGCTCGCTCACCTCACTCCGCTCCAAGGAGGAGGCGCACGACTACCGCTACTTCCCGGAGCCGGACCTGGTGCCCGTCGCGCCCACCGAGGAGATGCTGAAGCGGGCCCGCGACGCGCTGCCCGAGCTGCCGGCCGCGCGCGCCGAACGGCTCGCGCGCGACCTCGAGCTGCCCGCGGAGACCGCGCGCCTCCTGTCCTTCCGCGGCGAGCTCGGTGACTTCTTCGAGTCGGCGGTCGAGGCGAGCAATAGCGGAGCCGAAGGCGGAGCGGTGCTGGCCGGAGGCCAGGGCAACGTGCGCACCCTCGCGAACTGGACCATGAACGAGCTCGCGGCCCGGATCGGCGACGGCGACCCCGCCGGCACGCCGCTGAAGCCCGCCGCGCTCGCGGAGCTCGTCGCGATGGTGGAGTCGAAGCAGGTCTCGGCCAGCGCTGCAAAGGAGGTGCTCGACGTGCTCGTGGCGGAGGGCGGCGACCCCGCCGCGGTGGTCGAGGCGAAGGGACTCGGGCGCGCCGAGAGCGGCGAGCTCGAGCAGATCGTGGAGCAGGCGATCGCCGATAACCCCGACGCCGTGGACAAGATCCGCGCGGGCAAGACCCAGGCTGTCGGGGCGATCGTGGGCGCCGTCATGCGCGAGACCAAGGGCCGCGCCGACGGCGGCGAGGTCCAGCGCATGATCAGCGAGCGGCTCGGCGTCTAACGGCGGCGCCGGCCCGGCCGCCTCGACTTCGGCCTTCCGCTGAGGTCCCGGAACGCGTTGCGGACCGTGTCCACGAGTGCACCGGACCCCGATCTGCGCTTGCTTTCACGGCGGTAGGCGCGAGTTCTGCGAGCGAGAGCCATAAGGCCTCGCTACCCGAAATCCGCGAGGCGTATCCTGGCTCCATGGCACGACTCATTCGCATGGATCGGAGCGGGCACACCACGCTCGCCGAGTGGACCGCGGAGGACGACGCCGCCTTCGCCGACGCGGTGCGGGAGTTCGGTGAGCAGCAGGCGCTCGGCTACATCGGGACCGTGCCCGACGGGCGGGGTAAGGCGACGCACGTCCGCCAGCTTCCTCGCGACGCGGACATGGTGATCCTGCGCCGCCCGATCGCCGGCGGGTAGTGGCACAGGCACAGGCTCTTCCCGAGCTCGCGACGGTCCCGTGGCGCCAGCCGACGAACGCGCGCTGGCTGCGCCGATGGGGCCGTATCTGGCACGCGTGGACGCTGCTCTACACGGTCCCGTTCATCGCGGCGGCCGTGGGGATGGTGTGGCTCGACCCGATCGCCATGCCGGTGGCGCTTGCGGCGCTCGCGCACGCCTGGATCATCCCCGAGCTGTACGCCTTCAGGGGCGCGTCCGTGGTGCGGCCGAAGGCGCGCGGCGCGACCGTTGCGCAAGCAGCGGGCGGTGCCCGCTGCGCAGCGACCGATTTTCCGGGTGAGCCGGTCGCGCAGGGCCTTCTCGGCGACCTGCTCGGCCACGACACCCGCCGGCTCCAGCGCAGCACCGGGCTCGCCCTCGAGCGCGCCGAGCTCGGCGTATGGCTCGTCGGCCAGGGGGGCGCACTGCTGGTGACGCCGGGAGGCGGGCGCGTGCATTGCTTCTGCGTCGCGGCCACCGACACGGACCTGCCGCCGTCGGACCGAATCGCGCACCTGCTGCTCGCGCTGCGAGCGGACGAGGTGGGATTCGCCACGGTGGCGAACCACGCCTTCGCCGGCGCGCCGTGGCGCGTCAGGCGCCGGCTTCCGCAGCCCATGCGTCCCGCCCTGGACGCGGCGCGAAGGGCCGCGGAGTAGCCTCGGCCTTCGTGGCCTTCGACGTAGTCATCGCGGGGGGCGGGTTCGGCGGGCTGTACGCAGCGCGGAGGCTGGAACGGCGGCTGCCGCGCCACAGCGCACGCATCACGGTCGTCTCGGACATGAACTTCCTGCTGTACACACCTCTGCTCCCGGGTGCGGCGGCGGGGACGCTCGAGCCGCGCCACGTGGTCGTGCCGCTTCGCGAGGAGCTGGAGTGGGCCGACCTGCTGCTGGGCCGCGTGACCGGCGCCGACCCGGGTGTCAACGAGCTCTACGTCCGGACGCTCGACGAGCGCGATGAGTCGCTTCGCTACGACCAGCTGATTGTGGCCCTCGGGTCGGTGTCGCGCGCGCTCCCCGTCCCCGGTCTCGCCGAGCACGCGCTCGGCTTCAAGTCGCTTGCCGACGCGATCGCGCTGCGCAACCGCGTCCTGCTCAACCTGGAGATCGCCGAGTCGCTGCCGGACGACGCGAGCCGGCGCGAGTACCTGACCTTCGTGTTCGTCGGCGCGGGCTACGCCGGCGTCGAGGGCTTCGCGGAGTTGCAGGACTACGTCAACGACGCGATCGATCGCTACCCTCGCTGCCGGGTGGTCGGCACGCGCTGGGTGCTCGTCGAGGCACAGGAGCGGATCATGCGCGAAATCCCGGACAGCCTCGCCGAGGTCGCCTCGCGCGAGCTGAGACGGCGCGGGATGGAGATCCGTACAGGCACCACGCTCGAGAGCATGGACGAGCAGAGCGCCGTGTTGTCGACGGGCGAGCGCCTGCCCACGCGCCTGGTCTGCTGGACGGCGGGGGTGCGGACACCCGGGGTGGTCAGGCAGCTCGGGCTGCCGCTGGGCCGGGGCGACCGGATCGAGACCGACGCCACCATGCGCGTGAAGGGCTGGGACAACGTGTGGGCGATCGGTGATGCGGCCGCCGTGCCGGACCCGGCCAAGCGCCGCAAGACGCCGGCGCCGCAGACCTGCCAGCACGCGATTCGCGAGGGACGCGTGGCGGGCAGCAACGTCGCGGCCGTGCTGGTGGGGCGCAAGCCGCGGCCGCTTCGCTATCGGACGCTCGGCGTGTTCGTCGACATGGGGCAGCACAAGGCTGTCGCCACCGTGCTGGGACTGAGACTGCGCGGCTTCCCGGCCTGGTTCGCGGCCCGCACGTATCACCTCGCGATGATGCCGGGCATGGGCCGGCGCGTCCGGCTCGGGATCGACTGGGCCGTCGGGCTCGTCTTCGGGCGCGCATCCGCCGAGCTCGGCCAGCTCGGGCACCCGCCCTCGCTCGGGACCTACCTCGACCCGGTGCCCCAGCCGGGTGAGATGCCGGGCCCTCGGGCCGGTCACGCGTGAGCGAGCTTGCGTTCCGCGACGGTCGCGCGAGCGACCTCGAGCCCGTGTACCTGCTTGGGGAGACGGCCTGGGACCAGTCGCGCCACACGCGCGGGCTGCTCCCGAAGGAGCTGATCCGGACGAAGGAGCAGCTGTTAGAAGCCTGGCGCCGCGAGCGCCCGCTGCTCGAGTTCATGGCTGCTCAGCAGGGCGGCTCCTTCCTCGTGTGCGAGGACGAGGGTGAGCTCGTCGGATACGCGATCGTGACCGGCTTTCCCGGGATGGACGAAATGGCCGAGCTGTGGGTGGTGCCCTCGCACGCGGGCCGCGGCGTGAGCAGGGGGCTGCTGGAGCGCTGCTGGCCGAGCTCGCCCACACCCCACCTCGGCCGGGTCATCGTGGCGGTGGGGACGCCCGCGGATCTCACGCTGTTCACCGAGTTCGGCGTCATGCCGGTGAGCGGCCACTGGCACATGCGCCATCGCGTCGAGCAGTACCTGGAGCACCGCGCCCACGAGGTCGACGCCGCCGAGCCGGCTGTGCACGTGCTCACGCCCGAGCGGGCGGTTGAGGAGTGGACGCGCCTGGAGCCCGCGGCGATCGGGCACGAGCGCCCCGCGCTGCATGAGTTCTTCGGCCGCACGCGCAGGTGCCTCGCGACCGTCGACGCCGAGTCCGGCCACGCCACGGGCCTGTGCTGGGTGAGTGGTTACGGCGATATCGGCCCCGGCGTGGGGAGGAACCCGGAGGACCTCGTTCCCGTGGTGCTCGCGGCCCTCGACCGGGTGGCGAAGATGCAGGAGCCGGAGACCTTCGGGGTGCATTGCACGACGGCGTCATGGTGGCTCATGGACCGGCTCCGGCGGCTGGGCTTCAAGGTGCGCTGGCCGGCATGGGTCATGTCGTCGGTGCCGCTCCCCGGGCTCGACCGCTACCTGGCGACGCGGCCCGTCAGATTGCTTTAGCCACCTCCTAGAATTGATCGCATGGGACAAGCGGTCTCCGACCTGGCTCGCAAGGCGCTTGCGGTAGCGGTTCTAATCGTCGCGGCGTTCGTGCTCTTCAAGCTCGTGATCGGATTTGTGGCCGCGATCGCCTGGATTTTCATCGCGGTCGTTGCGGTGATCGCCGTGATCTGGGCGCTGCGCGTGCTTTGACGTTCATAGTTATCGCCGTCGTATTTGGCATTGCCACCGGCTGGATCGGGCGGCTGAAGGGCAGTTCGTTCTTCATCTGGTTCCTGATCGGCACCGCGCTGCCCGGGATCGGGATCTTCGCGGCGATGCTCTACCGCTACGAGCAGGACGACCCGTTGCGCTCTTGCCCGGAGTGCGGCCACGTGGTGCCGGTTTCGGACCAGGTCTGCATGCGCTGCGGCGCCGATTTGAATTTCCCGGAGACCGTCTAGACTGGCCTTTCCGCTGGCTGAGCAGCCAGTTCCGGCCCCAACTCCCGAAAGGAACATCGCCGTCATGCGAGCCGTCGACGCCATCATGGAGTGCCTCAAGGCTGAGGGCGTCGACCACGTATTCGGGATCCCCGGCGGCGCGAACCTTCCGACCTACGACGCGCTCTACGACGCGGGCATCCGGCACGTTCAGTGCCGCCACGAGCAGGGCGCCGGACACGCTGCGGAGGGCTACGCGAAGGCGTCGGGCAAGGTGGGAGTGGCGCTCGCGACGAGCGGCCCGGGCGCGACCAACCTGGTCACGGCGATCGCCGACGCGATCATGGACAGCGTCCCGACCGTCTTCCTCACCGGCCAGGTGCGCACGGAGCTGATCGGCACCGACGGCTTCCAGGAGGCCGACATCTCGGGCATCACGATGCCGATCGTGAAGCACTCGATCTTGATTCAGGACCCGCGCCAGATCCCCAAGGCGATTCACGAGGCGTTCCACGTGGCGCGCACGGGGCGGCCCGGGCCGGTGCTCGTCGACGTGCCGCAGGACCTGTCGCGTGCCGACATCCCGTACGAGCCCGTGACGGACGTGCACCTGCCGGGCTACCAGCCCACGACCGAGGGCAACCTGAAGCAGATCCGGCTGGCCGCGAAGGCGCTCGCCAACGCTCGCCGGCCGGTGATCTACGGCGGCGGCGGGATCGTCAACGCGAACGCCGCCAAGGAGTTCGGTGAGCTCTGCAAGTCGGACAAGTTCCCGGTCACCTGCACGCTCATGGGCCTCGGCGCCTTCCCCGCCGACGACGAGCAGTGGCTCGGCATGCTCGGCATGCACGGCACGCGCACGGCGAACTATGCGATGGACGAGGCGGACCTGATCATGGCGATCGGCGCGCGCTTTGACGACCGCATCACCGGCAAGCTCTCCGAGTTCGCGCCGCGCGCGAAGTTCATCCACATCGACGTCGACCCGGCCGAGATCTCGAAGAACGTCCCGGCCCACATCCCGATCGTGGGCGACGCGAAGAACATCGTCCCGAGGCTGACGGCGGAGTACCGCGCGCTCGACTCGGATGACACGCGGCTCGAGGGTTGGTGGCAGCGCATCGAGGGCTGGCAGGAGAAGCACCCGCTCGGCTACGAGGAGACCGCGGACGGCGAGATCAAGCCGCAGTACATGGTCGAGGCCATGTACGAAGCGACGAACGGCCAGGCGATCGTCACCTCCGACGTCGGCCAGCACCAGATGTGGGCGGCGCAGTACTACGGCTTCACGCGCCCGCGCCAGTGGATCAACTCCGGCGGCCTCGGCACGATGGGCTTCGGCCTGCCGTCGGCGATGGGCGCGAAGGTGGCCTGCCCCGACGACGACGTGGTCTGCCTCGCCGGCGACGGCTCGCTGATCATGACCGTCCAGGAGCTCGCCACCTGCGTCGACGAGAGCATCCCCGTGAAGATCTTCCTGATGAACAACGGCTATCTCGGCATGGTGCGCCAGTGGCAGGAGCTCTTCTGGGATCGCCGTTACTCGTCCGTGAAGATGGGCTCGAGCCCGGACTGGGTGAAGCTCGCCAACGCCTTCGGCGCGCGCGGCATGAAGATCGAGGAGAAGGGCGAGCTCGTCGACGGCTTCAAGGAGGCGCTAGCCGAGGAGGGCCCGGTGCTCGTGGACGTGCGCGTGTCGCCTGAGGAGAACTGCTACCCGATGATCCCGGCGGGGCAGGCCGCCCGCGACATGGTGGGCTGACGGGTGGGCGAGCCAGGCACCAAGGAGATCCTGCGTCTCGAGGACCTCGAGGCCAGCGGCGGCATCCGCACCGGCCGCAAGCACATCCTGTCGATCCTCGTCGAGAACAAGCCGGGCGTCCTGGCTCGGATCGCGGGCCTCTTCGCGCGGCGCGGCTTCAACATCGACTCACTGGCGGTCGGCGCCACCGACGACAACTCGATCTCGCGGATCACGCTGACCGTCGACGGCGCTGCGCACCCGATCGACCAGGTGACGAAGCAACTCCACAAGCTCGTCCACGTGATCAAGATCCGCGATCTCGAGCCGACCGACACGGTCGCCCGCGAGCTGGCGCTGTTCAAGATCTCGTGCCAAGACGGCGACGCCCGCGCACAGGTGATGCAGTTCACCGACATCTTCCGCGGCAAGACCGTGGACGTCTCGAAGCGCAGCGTGACCGTCGAGATCACGGGCACCGACGACAAGATCGAGGCCTTCGAGAACATGGTGCGCCCGTTCGGCCTGATCGAGCTGATCCGCACCGGCGAGATCGCGGTCTCGCGCGGCCGCAGTGTTACCTAGGACCGCGGCCAGACAGTCAACCACCGCTGTCGCGGAATGGGTTAGGCGCTTTTCCTTGCGAAATGGAAAGGAAAAGCGCCTCACCCATGGCGCGCGGGCCGTACGGCTCGCCGCGCGCCCCGGCCGCGGCATCAGGTGGCCACGGGCTCGGGCTTCCTCGTCAGGCGTGCCGGAGCTAGTTCCCGGAGCTCGTCCAGCTCGTCGCCGAGGTCGCGCGCCAGCAGCTCGGCGTCCGGGCCGGCGTCGCGATCGGCGTAGATGCCGAAGAACGCACCCCCGTCCACCGAGGTGAAGCCGATCGACAGCGCATGCCTGTCGGCGAGCGGCACGATCGGGTACGCCTCGCGCAGCCGGCAGCCGAGCATCCACATCGGCAGCTGCGGCCCCGGGATGTTCGACACCACGACGTTGAACGTGCGCGGGCTCGCAACCAGCCGCGACAGGGCCCGCTGCAGGACCGACGGCGCTGCGGCCGCGAGGTCCAGCACGGTCGTGGCTCCCGCGGGCTCACCGGTCGTCTTGGCGCGCTCGGTTGCGCGTATAACCGCACGCAGCCGCTCCTGTGCGCCGGGCTCGTCGCACGGCAGCTCGACGAAGATGAACGAGATCCGGTTGCCGAAGTCCCCGGCGGCATCGTCGCCGCGGACGTTCACGGGCACCATCGCCTTGAGGCGCGCAGGCCGCTCGCCGTGCCGCTCGAGGTGGCGGCGGACGCCTCCGGTGGACGCGGCGAGCACCACGTCGTTGATCGTGCAGCCGTAGCCGTGCTTGATCGTGCGCAGCTCGTCCATCGGGCGCGCGAGCGTCGCCAGGGTGCGGTACGGGGAGATCGGCCCGTTCAGCACGTCGAGGGGGCTCGCCGGCGACAGCGAGTTGACCAGCGCTCCGGCCGCCCGCTGCGCGCCTGAGGTGAGCTTGCGGGGGGAACCCAGGAGTGCCGCAACCGAGCCCGCCAGTGCGAGCTGGGCGCGTGCGGTGTCCACCAGCCCATCCACGAATCGCCGGGCCTGGCCCGGTGAGCCGGCCGGCCTCCAGTCGTCCGGGGGATCCGGCGGCCGGTCGCGCTCCACATCGAGCAGGACTGTGGCGAGCTCGACCGCCGCGATTCCGTCGACCATGCAGTGATGTGCCTTCCCGACGACGCCGATGCGGCCGTCCTCAAGCCGGTCGGTGATCCATAGCTCCCACAGCGGGCGCTCGCGGCTGAGGGGAGTGGACAACACCGAGCCCGCGAGCTCGTCGAGACTCGTGTGAGCGGCGGGCCTGACGTGCCGCGTGACGTCGAAGCGCTCGTCGTCCACCCACACCGGGCGAGCCACTCCGAGCGGCACGCCGGCTAGGCGCTGCCGGTAACGGGGGGCGCGCTGCAGGCGCCGCGCGATGTGGTCTCGGAACTGCTCGAAGCTCGGTGCAGGCCGCTCGTCCGGGGGATCGAAGGCGGCAGCCCAGCCCACGTGCATATGGGCGGAGGCGGTCTCCACGTCCAAGAACGACGCGTCAAGCGCCGAGAGGCGTTTCGGCGCCATTGCTCTCTCCTCTCAGGGCTGGGGGTGGGGGTTCCTTGCCTGAAAATCTGGCCGGGTCCAGGGTGTTCCAAACCCTCTCGTTCGCGATCGGCACCGGAGTGCGGTCAGCGCCCGTTGTTAACGGCGGATGATGAAGCCCAAATGAGTCATCCTGTAACGCGGTGAGCGTTCGCGTTACACGGGACGGCGGGAGCCTCGCGCTGGACGCCGCGGCCGAGCAGCGCCTGCGGAGGCGGGTCGAGCGGGCCAGCAGACAGGCGCGGCGGTCAGGGACTGCCGCAGTTGCCGCTCTCGCGGTGCCGATCCCCGCCGAGCTGGACCTGAGTGCCGCTGTCCTCGCGGCGCGGCGGCCTGACGATCGCTTCGCCTGCCTCGAGCAGCCCGATCGTGACCGCTTCGTGCTCGCGACGCTGGGCCAGGCGGTCGTGCTCGAGGCGGCCGGACGCGGCCGTTTCGCCGAGGTTGCCGCGCAGGCGCGCGAGCTCGGCCACGCGGCCTTCACCGACGATGCCGCCGCGGACCCCGCTCGGCCGCCCGCGACCGGTGCCGTATTCGTGGGCGGTTTCGCATTCGCCGACGACGGGGGGTCGTCACCCGAGTGGCAGGGGCTTCCGCCGGCCTGCCTCGTCCTGCCCGAGGTCGCGCTCGCCCGGCAGGGCGGTGAGGCTCGCATGACACTCGCTGCAGTGGTGCAGCCGGACGACCATCCCGGCGACGTTGTCGATGGGCTGCTGGAACGCGCCGCCGAGTTGCGCGAGAGCGCGATGCCCCTCCTCGACCCCGATCCCGTGGAGCCCACGCGCGTCGCGAGCGCCGCCCCGCCCTCGCACTACGAGCACGCGGTGGAGCGTGCGGTCGAGCGCATCCGCGCCGGCGAGCTCGAGAAGTTGGTGCTCGCCCGCGAGGTTCGCGCCCACGCGCCGCGCGAACACGATCCAGCCGCCGTCTTCGGCGCGCTGCGCGAGCTGTTCCCGGCCTGCTACTGCTGGTGCGTCGGGGCCCCGGAGGCTGCCTTCGTGGGTGCGAGTCCCGAGCTGCTCGTGCGGCGGGAGGGGCAGCGGGCGCAGACCGTGGCCTTGGCGGGCACGACGCGGCGGAGCGCCGATCCTGCGGTCGACGACCACCTCGGCGAGCAGCTGCTCCGGAGCACGAAGGACCGCGAGGAGCACGCCATCGTCGCGCGCCGGATCGAGCGGACGCTCGCGCCGGTGAGCCTCTGGGTGGCCGCCGCCGATGATGCCGTGTTGGTCAAGGTCCACAACGTCCAGCACCTTGCGACGCCGATCCGAGCGCAGCTGTCGGATCCGGTACCGGTCATCGAGCTTGCGGGGCTTCTGCTGCCCACTCCGGCCGTCGGCGGCGAGCCGCGTGAGGCCGCGCTGCCGCTGATCCCCGCGCTCGAGGGCCTTGATAGAGGCTGGTACGCAGGCGCCATTGGCTGGACCGACCTGGCCGAGGACGGCGAGTTCTGTGTGGCGCTTCGCTGCGCTCTGCTGCGCGGCCGCGTGGCCCATCTCTACACCGGCTGCGGAATCGTGAGGGATTCCGCTCCGGCCGAGGAGCTGGCCGAGAGCGAGGTCAAGCTGCAGGCGCTGCTACCGCTCGTTTCCTAACACGGCGCGCCCGCGTGCTGCTGTTCCGCTGCGACGGCGGCTACACGGCCACCGCGGAGTTCATCAACAGCGGCCAGCTCGTAAAGCGGAACGAGGCCAAGCCGGCGTGTCGATCGGCAGCGTGGGGGAATCGGAAGTATCCGCGCCTGAGGCGCGGCAAAGCGCCTTTCGGTGACGGCCCCCGAAGGGGGAGGAGGGCCGCTCACTGGCTACTCCATAACGGGTTTTCGGGACCCCGCTCGGGGTACAAGCTTCCCTATGTTCGAGCGGTTTAAGAGAAATGGTGGGAATGGCGACGGCTACGCCGATCGCCGCCCGGTCGCAACGGCCGAGCGTCCTGTGACAAGACACCACACTGACACCGACAGCGGCACGCAGCGCGGCCGCTTCGTCCGCGACGGCGGCACCACCGGCGTGATGAGCCGCGAGACCGTGCGCGACGTCCGCGCCCGCCAGCGCGAGCAGTACGGCGGCATCAACTGGGGCGCCGCGTTCTTCGGATTCCTCGTCGCCGTCGGCATGGCCGCGATCCTGCTCGGCCTGCTGAGCGCGGCAGGCGCGGCGTTCGGGTTCACCGACCTGAGCCAGTCCAGCGCCAACGCCAACGCCGAGACGATCGGCCTCGTCGGAGGCATCCTGCTGGTAGCTGTGGCGGTCATCGCGTACTGGTTCGCGGGCTACGTGAGCGGACGGATGTCGCGCTTCGATGGCGGCCGCCAGGGCGCCGGCGCCTGGATGATCGGCCTCGCGGCTACGATCGCGCTCGGCCTGGCGGGCTGGCTCTTCGGACCGGATTGGAACGTGTTCGACAAGATCGGCCTCCCGAACGTCCCGATCGACAACGGCACGCTGACGGTCGGCGCGGCGATCGCGGGAGTCGCGGTGCTGGTGCTATCCCTGCTCGCGGCGATGGCCGGCGGCAAGGCGGGCGAGCGCTACCACCGCAAGATCGACCGGTTCGTGGTCGCCGACTAGCTACAGGCTCTGAGCCACACGCTCCACCAGCTCTCGGTGGAGCCGGACGTTCTGGCGGCGGTCGGTCCGGACCTCCCTGAGACCGGGCCAGAGCGCCGCCAGGTCGACGTCCTCCGAGGGGGTCGCGATATGAGCCTCGTAGGCGGCCCGGTCGGCGTGCTCGGCGACGGGCAGGAAGTCGAAGATCCCGCCGCCGCCGTTGTTGATGCAGACGATCTCCAGCGGCACACCCGCGCGGCGAGCCGCCAGCAGCCCGCCGGCGTCGTGCTGCAGGGCGAGCTCGCCGATTAGCACCCAGGTCGGCCGGCCGGTGGCGAGCGCGGCGCCGAGCGCCGACGAGACGACGCCGTCGATGCCATTGGCGCCGCGATTCGCGAGGAAGCGCAGGCGCTTGTCCGACTGAGGAAAGTACGCCTCGACGTCGCGGATCGGCATCGACGAGCTGATCCATACGACCGCCTCGTCGGGCAGCTCCGGCTCGAGGCCCGCGAGGACTCTCCCCTCGAAGGCCTCGGGAGCCGCGTGGACCGCGCCGGGAACCTTCGAATCCGCGTCGCGCCAGCGCTGCAGCCAGCCCCCGTCCCTCGTGGGGTCGCGCATCTCGACCGCGCCTGCCAGCGCCGCCAAAGTCGGCTGCGCGCTCGCCTCGAGAACCAGCCCCGCGCTTCTCGTAGGTTCGTGCCACGCGGCATGCGGATCAACCACGATCTGTGGCGACTCCGCCACGAATGCGCGGAGCGGCTTCGACGTGGGCATGTCGCCAACCCGCAGCGCCAGTCCAGGCGCGCTAGCGGCGACGAACTCCTCGATACGAAGGAGAACGTCGTAGTGAGCGATGACGTGCGAGCGATCGTGGTCTCCGCAGCGGGTGCCCGATGTCGGCTCGGCGAACAGCGGCCACCCCGCCTCGGCGGCCAGGTGGGCGGCCGCGTCAGCGACCGGCTCGGCGTTCGGGCCGCAGACGATCAGCCCGCGAGGCTCGGCCGCGATCCGCTCGGCGACCGCATGGATGTCATCCGAGTGAGGCGCGCTCGCGTGGCGCCGAACCTCGGTCCATGGGCTGCCGTCGCGCCTGCCGGTCCAGTCGGTCGGATCGAGGCCATCCGAGGCGTTCTCCGGGGCCAGCGGCTCGCGTAGCGGGAAGTTAAGGTGCACCGGCCCCGGGCGGCCGCCGGCGGCTGTCCAGTACGCGCGGCAGGCGAGCGCGCGGTGGTGGATCGCCGTCTCACGGCTCGGGTCGTGGGTACCGACCTCGACGAACCACTTGGGGGCCGTGCCGTAGAGCTTGATCTGGTCGATCGCCTGGCCGGCGCCAACCTCGCGCAGCTCGGGCGGCCGGTCGGCGGTCAGCACCAACAGCGGCACGCGCGCCTCATGAGCCTCGACGACGGCGGGGTAGAGGTTGGCCGCTGCGGTCCCGGACGTGCAGGTCACGGCCACCGGGCGGCCGCTCGCCTTCGCCATGCCGAGCGCCACGAAGCCGGCGGAGCGCTCGTCGATCACGGAGATGGCCTCGATGCCCTCCTGAGCCGCCAGAGTCAGCGCCAGGGGGGCATTCCGGGAGCCCGGGGAGGTGACCGCATGGCGCATGCCGCAGCGGTACAGCTCTTCGACGAAGGCCTGGAGCGGCGCGTAGGTGCGGTTGATCGGGATCATGCGGGAGCGATGGTGCTCTTCATCCCGGGCTTCATGCAGCGTGGCGACGCCTGGCGGCCGGTCGCGGAGCTCCTGCCGGAACGCTATCCGAGC
>JBKPME010000209.1:0-7970 GCA_046731915.1 Actinomycetota bacterium | reverse complement strand
GCCGGACCCGACCGCGGCGCAGGAGGACGAGGTGATCCGCGAGGTCGGCGAGGCTGGGCGGGCCGGGCGCAGCCACGTGGAGCTGCTCGGCGAGAACCTCGACACCGAGCGCGCCGCGCGCGTCTCCGGGTCGCGCTTCGTCTACCTGAAGGGCCCGCTGGTGCGCCTCGAGCTCGCGCTCGTGCAGTGGGCGCTGTCGCGGCTGGAGGAGCGCGGCTTCACGCCCGTGATCCCACCCGTCCTCGTGCGCGACCATGCGCTCGTCGGCACGGGCTTCCTGCCCGACACCGAGCAGCAGATCTACACGGTGCCCGACGACGAGCTGTACCTGGTAGGCACCTCCGAGGTCCCGCTCGCCTCGCTGCACGCGGGCGAGATTCTCCGCGGCGGAGAGCTCCCGCGCCGCTACGCCGGGTTCTCGTCCTGCTTCCGCCGCGAGGCGGGCGCCGCGGGGAAGGACACGCAGGGGCTGTTCCGCGTCCACCAGTTCGACAAGGTGGAGATGTTTGCCTTCGTGAAGCCGGAGGAGTCGCAGGCCGAGCACGAGCGGCTGCTCGCGATCGAGGAGGAGATCCTCCAGGCGCTGGAGATCCCTTACCGCGTCGTGAACATCGCCGTGGACGACCTCGGGGCGTCGGCCGCGAAGAAGTACGACCTCGAGGCGTGGCTGCCCGGGCAGCAGCGCTTCCGCGAGCTCACCTCATGCTCGAACACCACCGATTTCCAGGCGCGCCGGCTCGAGGTGCGCTACCGCCCCGAGGACGGCGACGGCGTGCGCCATGTGCACACTTTGAACGGCACGGCCCTCGCCGTCGGTCGGACGATCATCGCGATCGCGGAGAACCACCAGGATGACGACGGCAACGTCGCCATCCCGGGGGTACTCCACGGCTTCGGGGCGCCGCGGGAGTTGAAGGCGGCCGCGGGCTAGTCTGCCACCCTCCTCAGCCAGATGCTGCTGGGGCCGCCGCCGTCCGTCGATCCGAACAGCGACAGGATGTCGCTGTTCGCGTCCGCCAGCCCCACGTAGTCGCCGAGGAAGTAACCGCGGGCGAAGGGCGCCTCGCGGATGTCGAAGGACGTCGGCGTTACCCGATCCTCATCCTCGGGGTCCTGCCAGCTCGCAGCGGTCGCGCAGTTTCCGCTCGCCGGGTGGCAGTGCACTACCCAGTGGTCGGTGTCCAGGGTGGCCGGAGCTTCCGTGTCGTTGTTGCGGAAGTCGTAGTAGCTCACCGCAATCGTCCCGTCGTCCAGCACGTGCACCGAGGGCGTAAACGCCTGCGAGTTCTGCGCGCTGCCCTGCGGCGTCTGGTTGACCCTGATGGGCGTGGACCAGGTCTGGCCTCCGTTCGTCGACTGGGTGAACGCAATGCTGTCCCAGCGGAACGGCGGCGCGCTGAAGCGGGCGTCCATCCAGACCGCGTACAGGGTCCCGTTCGACCGGTGCACCGCAACCTCTGGGATCAGGTCACCGGCCCGGATCGGGCACGCACCCGCCTTCGCGCCCAGGCCCGCTTCGCCCGGCGGTGAGCCAGCGCCTACACTCGGCTGCGGGAGGGGTGGCAGAGCGGTTGAATGCACCGGCCTTGAAAGCCGGAAGGGGCCTTTCGGTCCCTCGTGGGTTCGAATCCCACCCCCTCCGTTAGACCTGCGTCCAGGCCAGGTTTCGGCGCCCGGTGCCGTCAGTACGCTAGGCGACCGTCGCGTGATCCCGCCCGAACAGCTCGCCGGCGCGCTCGCGCGTCTTGACCCGAGGGAGCGGGAGCTGCTCGCGCTTTCGCTGCGTAGGCGCGTTCCCGATGAGGCTCTCGCGCGCGTGTACGACGTGCTCCCGCAGGAGGTGGCGCGCCGGAGGGCGGCGGCGATCGAGCGGCTCGCGGACGAGCTCAGTGCGCAGCGCGGCGAGGACCTCGGTGCGGTGCTCCAGGCGCTGCTCGACGAGGGGAGCTGGCGCGCGACGGCGGCCGGGGCGGGCAACGGCGATGCCGAGGCATCATCGGTCGAGGAGGCCAAGCCAGACGCAGACGATCCCCCGTTGCGGTGGCGGAGCTGCGGTCGCAGGGGCGGCGCCTGCGAAGCCTGAGCCGCCCGTCGTCCCGGTGTCGAGCGAGCCGGGGCTCGAGGTGCTTGCCGCGCGCGCGGGCATTCGCGGCGCCGGCGACTGGCAGCCCGCCGCCGGCGACCGTCGCGGAGCCGTGCTGGCCTTCCTGCTTGGAAGCTTCACCGCCGCCGTGATCGGCGGCGCGGCGGCTTTCGTCGGCCTCTCCGAATGGGGCGGCGGCGACGGCGGCACGGACACCGCCGCGGCCGCGCCGCGAGACGAGGGGACGAAGCATTTCGTCCCGGAGCTCGGCGGCCCCTTCGAGGCTCCCTTCCCGTCCGAGCCGCAGCCGATCAGCTGCTACTCGACCGCCTACGCGGCCGGCAAGACGACCCTCTACAACCAGTCGGGAGGGCATGTAAGGATCCGGCTGCCGGCTCGGACGGAGTGGGGCTCGCCGCGCATCTTCGGCGTGGTGCGCCACCGCGGCGACTGGATCGCGGTGCACGCGCCCGAGCTCCGCAACGGCGAGCTCGCCTGGCTACCCGCCAACCGTGCCCGTCTCGATTGCGTTCGTTGGTCCATGCACGTAGACCTGTCTCGGCGCCGCCTCTTGGTCGAGCGCAACGGCAGGCCCGTGCGCCGCTTCGAGATAGCAGTCGGTCGGAAGGGGAACCCGACTCCGAAGGGCCGCTTCTCGGTGACCGACAAGCTGCGCGTGACGGACCGCCGCTCGCCGTACGGCTGCTGCGTCATCGCGCTCAGCGGGCACCAGACCAGGCTGCCGGCCAGCTGGCCGGGCGGCGATAGGCTCGCCGTGCACGCGACCAGAGAACTGTCGAGCATCGGCAGGGCTGCGAGCCTGGGCTGCATGCGCGTAACCTCGGCTCAGGCGCGCTGGCTTATCAGGACGATCCCGCTGGGCGCGCCGCTCATCGTCCGCGCCTGATCTCACACACGGCGCTGCCCGCTCGTTCTATGGCTGTGAACCTGCCCCCCTTTCAAGCTCTCCTCGAAGAGCACCGAGTCGATGTGTACCGCTTTCTGGTCGCTACGGCGGGGAGATCGGAGGCCGACGACGCGTTTCAGGACACCTGGATCGCGGCGCTGCGCGCCTACCCGAAGCTCCGCCGTGCCGACAACCTGCGCGCCTGGTTGTTCCGGATCGCGCAGAACAAGTCGATCGACGCCCATAGGGCCAGAAGCCGTCGGCCAGTGCCGGTGGCGGCCGTGCCCGAGGGAGCGTCGAGCGGCGGGGTCGCGGTGGGCGGCGACGACGAGCTCTGGGAGCGCGTCCGGCAGCTGCCGGCGAAGCAGCGCACGGCGGTCTATTGCCGTTCGGTGCTCGGCATGTCATACGGCGAGCTCGCCTTGCTGCTCGACAGCAGCGAGGACGCCGCCCGCCGGAATGTGCACGAGGGGCTGAAGCGCCTTAGAGAGGAACTGAACGATGTTTGACCTTGAGCAGCAGCTGAGAGAAGCCGCCCTGGACCTGCCCGCGGATTCGCCCCAGGTCGCGGAGCGTGCGGCCGCGGAGGGCCTCCTCGACGTGGCCTACACCTCTGTCGACTCCCCGCTCGGCCCGCTTGTCGTGGCCGCCACGCCGAACGGGCTCGTGCGGGTCTCCTACTCGGAGTTTCGTGGCGAGGACGACGTGCTCGAGGAGCTGGCACGCCGGGTCTCCCCGCGCGTGCTCGAGGCGCCGGAAAAGCTCGACCCGGTCCGGCGCGAGCTCGACGAGTACTTCGAGGGCCGCAGGGAGAAGTTCGACATCCCGATCGACTGGTCCTACCTGGCCGGCTTCACCCGCGAGGTGCTCCGCGCCACAGCGGCGATCGAGTTCGGCGAGGTCTCGACCTACGCGGGCGTGGCGACTGCGGCGGGCAGCCCGCGGGCGGTCCGCGCGGCGGGCAACGCGCTCGGCGCCAACCCGATGCCGGTGATCGTGCCCTGTCACCGCGTGCTCCGCACCGGCGGAGCGCTCGGCGGCTACACGGGCGGGATCGAGCGCAAGGAATTCCTACTTCGCCTGGAGGGCAAGCTCCTCTAGCATCGACCCCCTCGGGAGAGGTGGCCGAGTGGCTGAAGGCACTCGCCTGCTAAGCGAGTATGGGGGGAAACCTCCATCGAGGGTTCGAATCCCTCCCTCTCCGCTCACCGCACCGCGACCGAGGCGCGGTTATCGCAGCTGCGGCCCCTGCAGCGCTCCAGGTCGCCTAGGAGGCGGCGGAGGGTTCTGCGTGTTACGCGGAAGTTCGGGTCGCCGGCCAGCGAGCGCAGCTCCCAGCGGTCGCGCTTGAGCCGGTACAGCTCACTGTGCCCGCTCCTGTAACTGACGTACAACCAGCTGGTCGTCCGCACCGCGCTCCAGGCGGGCACGCGCGGTTCGGTCCCGCGCGCCCCGCCCTCGCGCGTATTGGTTCGCCCATGTGAGCCCTGACCGGCGGTGGTGTGGAGGAACGGCCGGAAGTTCGGCCGATGCACGTTGCGGGCGTACTGGAGCATGGACTGGCCGTCCAGGACGTGTCCCGGACGCGCGGACGCGATGTCGACGATCGTCGCGGCCAGGTCCACGTCGCCCACGACCGCGTCCGTCTTGCGCCTGCGGGGGATGCCGGGCCCGCGGATCAGCAAGGGCAGGTGAGTGGATGCGTCGTAGGGGAGCATCTTGCCCTCGCGGACGCGGTGCTCGCCCTGCATATAGCCGTTGTCGGAGGTGAAGATCACGTAGGTGTTGTCGAGCGCGCCGGTACGGCGCAGCTCGGCAATGATGTCCTGCACCCCGTCATCGACGGACAGGAGCGTGTCCCAGCGCTCGTGGAACCGCTTCGTGATGGCGTCTTCGCGCTTCGAGCTGATCGGATGGTTGAAGTGGCCCAGGAAGGGCGGCTTGTCGCGGACGTCCAGCTCGTTGTAGTTGGGCGGCCTCGGGAGCGGCTCGTTCGCATAGTGACCGCGGTACTTCGGCGCCGCGCGGACGAGCTGCCCGGTCCTCGCCTGCGTCTGTCCGGACTCGTGGTGCGGCGCCAGATAGGCAACTGAGAGGAAGAACGGCCTGGCGTCCGGCCCGCGACGGCGGATGAAGTCAACCGCCTTGTTCGTCAGCACATCGGTCTGGTACAGCGCGGCCCGCCGGCTCATCACCTTCCCGTAGGTCTTGGTGCTGCCCTGCTCGTCGCCGGGCCCCTTCTCGCGGATCTTGTAACCCCACATCCGGTAGGTGGAGTGGTCCACGAGGCCGTACCACTCCGACCAGCCGTTCGGGTCGACCGGCGTCCCCCGCTCCTTGCCGTAGCCGTTCAGGAACTTGCCGATGTGCGCTGTCGCATAGCCGGCGTTCTGAAGCCAGACGGGCAGGTAGTTGCGCTGGTTCAAACGGCCGTAGCCGCCGTGGCACCAGGGGTACAGGCAGCGCACGCCGTGGTTCTGCGCGTACTGGCCCGTGAAATAGGTCGCGCGAGCCGGGCAGCAGACCGGATAGGAGGAGAAGTAGTGGGTGAACCTCACGCCCGCGTCGCGGATGAGCGAGTTCGTCTTCGGCATCGCGGCCATGTCGTCGAAGCGCTGGTCGTCGGTCATGATCACCACGACGTTCGGCCCCCGCGCCGCCTGGCCCGCGTCCTGGGCCGAAATCCTGCCCGCGGGGATGAGCAGCACCGCCCCGGCCACGAGCACGGCGGTGCGCCTCACTTGACCAGTCTCCGGAAGACCGCCACCGAGCCGAGGTAGATGTCCTCGGAGGCGACGTAGACGTTGCGTCCGTCAGGGCTCACGGTCACGGCCACGGCGACGGTGAGTCCGCGGCCGTCCGGGCAGCCGAAGCCGCCCGCCCGGATGAAGCAGGCGAACCTGCCCGGCAGCTGGGACAGACGGCCCGTCGTCTGGTTGCGGGCCATCGCGCTCAGCATGTTGACCTTGGAGGAGACGGCGTAGAGGTTGCGTCCGTCGGGACTGAGTGCGATGCCCCAGACCTCGTCGAGTCCGCGGCCGCGCATGCACAGGCCGCCGCCGCCCGACTGACTGATGCAGCCCCTGCGCGTCAGCGACTGGGTGAGCACGCCCGTGGCGCGGTCGCGGCGCAGGATCGCCACGGCGTCGCCGATCGACGAGGCGACGTACACGAAGCGGCCGTCCGCGCTGATCGCCAAATCGACGGGGCCGGACAGCGCCTTGCCCACGGCGCATCCCTCGGGCCCGCCGCCGCGCGCGATGCAACCCGCCGCGCCATCCGACTGCGACAGCCCTTCCGGGCCCGCGTGCAGCACGGCCACGGCGTTGCTCCGGCTGCCCGCTACGAGCACGTGCCGGCTGTCCGGCGTCACGGCCACCTCCTCCGGCGAGGCGAGTCCGCGCGCCACCCCACAGCCCTGGCCGCCGCGATGGCTGACGCAGCCGGCGGTGCCATCGCCCTGCGCGATGCTGCCGTCCTCCGCCCGGTTAAAGATCGCGACCGCGCTGGGGAACCGCCGCCCGGCGACATACACGCGCTTCCCGTTCGGGCTCACGGCGATGCTCGTCGGCTCGTTCATGGCGCGGACGATCGTGCAGCCGCCGCCAGACCGCTGGCTGAAGCAGCCGGCGGCGCCGGGAAGCTGCCGCAGCGCGCCCGTGCGCCGGTTGCGGGCGAAGACGCTGAGCGCGTCGCTGCCCGCAGCCGCCACATAGAGGTTGGCTCCGCCTGGGCTGAGCGCAAGCGCCGCGGGGCCGCCGAGGGCGCGCGCCCGGACGCAGACTCCGCGTCGTGGATCGGCCGGCTGGTGATGGACGCAGCCGCGCCGGCCGGGCAGCTGCGTGAGCTTCCCGTTGCGCCGATTGCGCGCGAAGATCGCGATCGCGTGGTTGCCGTAGGAGGCGACGTAGACGAAGCGCCCGTCCGGACTCACCACCACGTCCTCGGGGCTCGTCATGAAGCGGCCGGTCGCGCAGCGGTTGACGCCCTTCCGGTGCACGCAGCCGTCGTGGCCGCGCGGTTGGACGAGCCGGCCGACCGGTGACGACTGGCTGGCGGCGGGCGGATCCGCCGACGCTGCGAGCGCCACGAGGCCGAGGAGGACCAGCAGCGCCAGGAGCAGTGCCGCGAGACTGCCGCGCGTGTGCGGGACAAATCGCATAAGCGAGCCCTAGAACGACCTTAACCGCTCAACGCCTGTGCGGGAAATCCCTCAACTGGGTGATTCTCACGTTGCCGAACGGACCGCTGACCCAGTCGTGCGGGCGCTACCCTTGCACGCCGGGCGCCCGTAGCTCAGCTGGATAGAGCGTCGGTCTACGGAACCGAAGGTCTCAGGTTCGAATCCTGACGGGCGCGCTCTCTACGGGGATTTTGCCGCTTTGACCTTCGGTCCGCGGACCGAAGGTCAAGCGTCCGCGGTCGCTCGATCACTGACTTGTCCGGGCCTCGGCGATTTTCTGGCGACTTTTTTGGCGAGCCAGGATCGGTAGGCGGGAGCGACGCCACGCTGGACGCCCGGTTGCCCGAACGGACACGGTCACGCTGCTTGGACCTCGGTGGACGACGGGATTGTGTTGACTTCGCGATCGTTGGCGCCACCAGGAGGCCAGCGATCATAAGCACCAAGGTGTGTCCCAAGCTGCGGGTACTTGGCGGCGTCGGCGTTGGCCTGTCGCGGCGAGGTCGGCTCGAAGATCGGCGAGGTCGCTGTCAACAGCTCCGAATCGCATGCCGGCGGCCGTCCGAGAGCACCGCCCGCGCCGGCGAAAACGCAATCCGACCCCAGCCGGCGCAGCTGCGCGCGCCCTGCGCGGCCGACGCCCTGAGAGCTCAACTGCTCCGCCAGGCCGTCGAGCAGCTCCCGCTCCGGGCCAATGGTCGGCGGGCCTGACCGCTAACAGCAGCGCCACCGGCACCCCTCCAACCGTCGCGCAAGACGGATCAGCCAGCGCAGCGACGCCAGATCCGCTCACTGCA
>JBKPME010000208.1:0-11520 GCA_046731915.1 Actinomycetota bacterium | reverse complement strand
CTCGGCCAAGCCCTCTTCGCGGGACTTCACCCGCCGATACTCGAGTTCGCGCTCGGCGCGCGAGATGTCGAACGTGCACTCCTGGGACGAGACCCAGACGGCGAAGCGGGTGAGCGGCGGGTTGCCGCGCCGCTTGAGCAGGCGCCAGACGCGCTCGGTCGCGCTCGCCGCCGGGCCCGCGATGGCGGGCGGAACAGACTTGTCCGGGATCTCCACGCCCTGCGTGCCGAGCATCGCGCTGAGAAACTCACGGAAGACGACCGGCTCGCCGTCGGTCACGAAGTAGACGCCGCCCGGCTGTCCCTTCGTCGCGCCCAGCCAGAGGCCCTCGACGGTGTTGTCCACGTGGGTGGTCGCTGTGAGCTGACGCCCGCCGCCCACCCAGCGGAAGCGCCCCGACCGGACCATCTCCGTGATCGCCGGCAGCAGCGTGGTGTCGCCGCGGCCCCAGACGAAGCGCGGGCGGACGACCACGGTCTCGAGCCCGTCGCCGTTCGCAGCGCGCACGCGCTCCTCGGCCTTGGCCTTCGAGGACGAGTAGAGCGCCGGCGAGTCTGGTCGCAGGGGCGCGGTCTCGTCGACGTTCACGAGCGGCTCGCCCGCCATCAGCGCCGCCTCGGTGCCCACGTGCACGAGCCGCCGCACACCCGCCTCGCGGGAAGCTTCGATCACGTTCTGGGTGCCCTGGACGTTGATCCGCTCGAAGTCAGCCGGGTCGCCCCAGTCCTCTACCTTGGCGGCGGAGTGGAAGACCACCTCGGCGCCCTCGGCGCCGGTACGGAGCGACTCACGGTCATCGAGGTCGCCCATCACCGGCTCAGCGCCGAGCTCGCGCACGCGCTCCGCGGCACGGTCGGACCTCGCCAGCGCGCGCACGTCCCATCCCTCGCGGCGCAGACGCTCGATGAGCGCGCCGCCGATGAAGCCGGATCCACCTGTGACGAACGCCGTGGGCACGCGCCCGACGCTACCGCTCGTCGCGCGGGCCCGTCCAGAAGGCGTCGCCCACCGTGACCGTGCGGGCGATCTCCGCCTGGTGGCGGAGCGAGTGCGGGTCGCCGTCCTCGTAGGCGAACATCGCCTCGGCGCTGATCCGGCGCACCTCGCCCGAACCGCCGAGGTACTGGTCCACCACTCGCGCGCAGCGGCGCCCCTCGGCGATCGCCGTGACGATCAGCGACTGCCCGGTGCGCGCGTCGCCGCATGCGAACACACCCTCGACCTTGGTGCCGTACACGGGCGCCTTGACGTTCCCGCGGCGGTCCAGGTCGAGCGCGAGCTGCTCGACCGCGCCCTCGTGCTCGGGGTGGTCGAAGCCGATCGCGATCAGCACAAGGTCGGCGCGCTCCTCGAACTCGCTACCGGGGATGGCATGGAGGTCGCGCGAGGAGGTGCCTTCGACGCGGCGGCCGTGCACGCCGGTCACGTGGCCGTCCACGCCGCGCAGGCCCGTGACCTGCGTGCCGAAGCGGCGCTCGCCGCCCTCGTCGAGCGCGTAGGTCGTGGGCGTGCGCTTCGGCGGCAGCGGCCACGGCGTTCCCGGCGGTCTGCCTCCAGGCGGGAGCGGCGGATAGACGTCCAGCATCAGCACGTCCTCGGCGCCCTCGCGGACTGCGTTCGAGATGCAGTCCATGCCGGTGTCGCCGCCGCCGACGACCACCACGCGCTTGCCCTCGGCGCTGATCACCTGGCCGAGCGGCGTTTGGCGGAAGGGCCGCCCCTCGCTCGCCGCCACTGCCCGGTTGCGCTGGTAGAGGTAGTCCATCGCGTAGTGGACGCCGGAGAGCGACCGGCCGGGCACGTCGAGGTCGCGGTGAACGCGCGAGCCAATCGCGACGATCACGGCGTCGTGCTTCCCGCGAAGCTCGCCGGCGTCGACGTCGTGCCCCACGTCCACGTCGCACTGGAAGTCGATGCCCTCGTCCTCGAGCAGCTTCACGCGCCGGTCGATGATCCACTTCTCGAGCTTCGCGTCCGGCACGCCGAAGCGGAGCAGGCCGCCGGGTGTCTCGTCGCGCTCGTAGACCGTGACCCTGTGGCCGAGCTTGTTGAGCTCGGCCGCCACGGCCAGGCCAGCGGGTCCGGAGCCGATCACCGCGACGGTCCTGCCGGTGCGCGCGTCCGGCGGGTCCGCCTCGATCCAGCCCTCCTCGAAGCCGCGCGTGACGATCGCCAACTCGATCTGCTCGATCGTCACCGAGTCGTCGTTGATGTCGAGCACGCAGGCCGACTCGCAGGGCGCCGGGCAGATCAGCCCGGTGAACTCGGGGAAGTTGTTCGTCGCGTGCAGCTTTACGAGCGCGTCGCGCCAGCGGTCGCGGTACACGAGGTCGTTCCAGTCCGGAATCAGGTTGCCGAGTGGACAGCCCTCGTGGCAGAACGGGATGCCGCAGTCCATGCAGCGAGCGCCCTGGTCGCGCAGTGTGCGGTCGTCCGGCAGCTGGAAGTACTGCCTATAGTCGTGCACACGCTCGCCGGGGTCGCGCTTCTCGAAGCCGACCCGCTCGAGGCGGAGGAATGCGCCGAGCTCGCCCATGGCTCCTAGTGGCTAGATCGGTCCCCCGGCGGCGTAGCCGGGCGTCGCGGCAGGCCCGGCAGCCGCGGCCGCTACCTCGGCCTCGCCCTCGGCGGCCAGCTGCTCGGCGAGGGCGCGCTTGTAGTCGTGCGGCATGACCTTCACGACCCTGTTGAGCGTGGCCTGCCAATCGTCGAGGAGGCGGGCGGCCACCGTCGACCCGGTGCGCTCGCGGTGCTCACGGGTCCAGCCGCGGAGTTCCTCGCTCTCCTCAGGGGTGATCGCGTCGAAGCCCACGAGCTCGGTGTTGCAGCGGCCGCGGAAGCCGCCGTCGGCGTCGTGGACGTATGCGATTCCGCCGCTCATGCCGGCTGCGAAGTTCAGCCCGGTTGGGCCGAGCACGACCACGCGCCCGCCCGTCATGTACTCGCAGCCGTGATCGCCGAGCCCCTCGACCACCGTAATTGCGCCGGAGTTGCGGACCGCGAAGCGCTCGCCGGCGAGCCCGCGGAAGAAAGCGCGGCCGGAGGTGGCCCCGTAGAGAACGGTGTTGCCCACGATCACGTTGCGCTCGGCGGCGAACGCCGCGTCGGCGGGCGGGCGCACAACGATCGTGCCGCCGGAGAGGCCCTTGCCGCAGTAGTCGTTGGCGTCGCCGTCGAGCACCAACTCCACGCCGCGTGCGAGCCAGGCGCCGAAGCTCTGGCCCGCCGAGCCGGTTAGCGAGACGTGGATGCTCCCCTCGGGAAGGCCGCCCTCGCCGTGGAGGCGCGCGATCTCACCTGAGAGGAGGCCGCCGACGGCGCGGTTCTTGTTCTCGATGCGGCGCTCGAGCCGCACCGGCTGCCCCTTCTCGACCGCCGGCCGGCAGAGCTGCAGGAGGTCGACGTCGATCGAGTCGTAGAGCACGGGGTCGGGGCGGCGCACGCAGCAGCGCGGAGAGTCCGGCTCGAGGTTCTCCGGCACCGTGAGCAGCGCCGCGAGGTCCACGCCCTGAGCCTTCCAGTGGTCCGTCGCATGGTCCTGCTCGAGCAGCTCGGTGTGCCCGATCAGCTCCTCCATGCTGCGCACGCCCAGCGTGGCCATGATCCGCCGCACCTCCTCGGCCACCATGAACAGGTAGTTCACGACGTGCTCGGGCTGGCCGTCGAAGCGCCTGCGCAGCTCCGGGTCCTGCGTGGCCACGCCGACGGGGCAGGTGTTGAGGTGGCAGACGCGCATCATCACGCAACCGAGCGCGATTAGGGGGGCCGTCGAGAAGCCGTACTCGTCGGCGCCGAGGATGGCCGCCACCACGACGTCGCGGCCCGTACGCATCTGGCCGTCGGCCTCGACGAGGATGCGCGAGCGGAGGTCGTTGCGGAGCAACGTCTGCTGCGTCTCCGCGATGCCGACTTCCCAGGGGATTCCGGCGTGCTGGATCGAGGCCTGCGGCGACGCGCCCGTGCCTCCGTCGTGGCCCGCGATCACCACATGGTCGGCGTTCGCCTTCGCCACGCCCGCCGCGACCGTGCCCACGCCGACCTCGGAGACGAGCTTCACCGACACTCGGGCGCGCGGGTTCGCGCAGCGGAGGTCGTAGATCAGCTGCTTCAGGTCCTCGATCGAGTAGATGTCATGGTGAGGCGGCGGTGAGATCAGCCCGACGCCGGGTGTTGAGTGGCGCAGGCGCGCGATGTAGCGGTCGACCTTGTGGCCCGGCAGCTGCCCGCCCTCGCCGGGCTTGGCGCCCTGGGCGACCTTGATCTGAAGCTCGTCGGCGTTCACGAGGTAGTTCACGGTCACGCCGAAGCGGCCGGAGGCCACCTGCTTGATCGAGGAGCGGCGCTCGTCGCCGAAGCGCGCCGGGTCCTCCCCGCCCTCACCGGTGTTCGACTTGCCGCCGAGGCGGTTCATACCTGCGGCGAGCGTCTCGTGCGCCTCTGGCGAGAGCGCACCGAGCGACATCCCGCCCGACTTGAAGCGCTTGACGATCTCGGCTGCCGGCTCTACCTCGTCGAGGGGGACCGGCTCGTCGGCCTCCTTGAAGCCCAGCAACCCGCGCAGGGACGACTTCGGAACCGCCACCTCGTTCACGTAGGTGGCGAAGCGGTCGTAGGCCTCGGCCCCGCCGCCGTTGCGGGCCGCCTGCTGCAGCGTCGCGATCGTCTCCGGGTTCCAGCCGTGGAACTCGCCGTCGCGGCGCCAGGCGTAGACGCCGCCCGCCGGGAGCAGCTCCGAGCTCGCGGCTGGATAGGCGCGCGCGTGGCGGTCGAGGCACTCCCAGGCGAGCACGTTCAAGCCCACGCCGCCCACGCGCGAGGGCGTGCCGGTGAAGTGGCGGTCCACGACCTCCTTCTCCAGGCCGATCGCCTCGAAGATCTGGGCGCCGGTGTACGAGCGGATCGTCGAGATCCCCATCTTCGAGAGGATCTTCAGGAGGCCCTTGCCGATCGCCTTGATCGTGCGCGCGACGGCCTCGTCGGGCGCCATGCCCTCGGGCAGACGGCCCTCGCGGTGGAGGGCGTAGAGCGTTTCGAACATCACGTACGGGTTCACCGCCGACGCGCCGTAGCCGATCAGGCACGCCACGTGGTGGATCTCCTTCGCCTGGCCGGTCTCAACGATCAGCCCGCTCTGCAGCCGCGTGCCCTCGCGCACGAGGTGGTGGTGCACCGCCGCCGTGGCGAGCAGGGCCGGCATCGGCACGCGCTCGGCGCCGAGGTTGCGGTCGGACAGGATGAGGATGTTCACGCCGCGCCCGACGAGCCCGGACGCCTCCGCGCACATCTCCTCGAGACGGCGCTCCATGCCCTGAGCGCCCTCGGAGGCGGGCCAGGTCATGTCGATGGTGCGCGCCTCGAAGACGCTGTGGTCGACCTGGCGAAGCTTCTCCAGCTCGGTGGAGCGGAGCAGCGGCTGCGGCATAACGAGCTGGTGGCAGTGGTCGGGAGTCTCGCCGAGCAGGTTGATCTCCGGGCCGATCACGGCCTCGAGGCTCATCACGATGGACTCGCGGATCGGGTCGATCGCCGGGTTCGTGACCTGGGCGAACAGCTGCTTGAAGTAGGAGAAGAGCGGCGGGCGCATGTCCGAGAGGATTGCGAGCGCCGTGTCGTTCCCCATCGACCCGGTCGGCTCGGCGGCGTCGCGCGCCATCGGAACAAGCGTCACGCGCAGATCCTCCTCGGTCCAGCCGAGGGCGAGCTGCTTGGCGCGGAGGGGCTCCACGCGTGGCACGCGCGGTGTCTTCTCGGGCAGGTCCTCGATGTGGACGACGCGGTCGGCGAGCCACCTGCCGTACGGGCGGCGCGCGGCAAGGCCGCGCTTGATCTCGGTGTCGGGGACGACGGCGTCGCGCTCGAGGTCGACCAGGAAGAGCTTGCCGGGGAGCAACCGGCCCTTCGACGCGATCTGCTCGCCGGGCACCTCGATTACGCCCGTCTCCGATGCGAAGACGACCCAGCCGTCCTTCGTCACGAGCCAGCGGCCGGGACGCAGGCCGTTGCGGTCGAGCGTGGCGCCGATGACGCGGCCGTCGCTGAAGGCCACGGCCGCCGGCCCGTCCCACGGCTCTACGAGCGAGGAGTGGTAGGCGTAGAACTCGCGCACCTCAGCGGGCAGCTCGGGGCGGCCGCGGTGCGCCTCGGGGATGAGCATCGACATCGCGTGCTCCGGCGAGCGGCCGCCGAGCACGAGCAGCTCCATCAGCCCATCGAGCGACGCCGAGTCCGAGATGTCGTCGCGGAGCAGCGGACGGATCTTGGCGATGTCGTCGCCGAACAGCGGCGAGGACAGTTGGAGCTCGCGGGCGCGTGTCCAGTTGCGGTTCCCGCGCAGGGTGTTGATCTCGCCGTTGTGGGCGAGCATGCGGTACGGATGGGCGAGCTCCCAGCTCGGGAAGGTGTTCGTGGAGAAGCGCGAGTGGACGAGCGCCAGCCGGCTCGCCACGCGCTCGTCGCGCAGGTCCGGGAAGTAGCGCGGGAGCTGCGGCGCAGTGAGCATCCCCTTCAGCACCAGCGTGCGGCTCGAGAAGCTGGGGATTGCAAGCTCGGCGAGGTCCTCGTGCTCGACGGTGCGCCGGATCACGTAGAGCTTGCGCTCGAGGGCGTCCTGGTCGGCGATCTGGTCGCCGGCGCCGACGAACAGCTGTGCTATGCGCGGCGCGACCGCGCGCGCGGCGCTTCCGCAGGCGCCCTCATTCACGGGCACCTCGCGCCAGCCGAGCACGTTCTGGCCCTCGGCCTCGACGCGTTCCTCGAGCAAGCGCATCGCCTCGGCCGGGTTGCCGGGCGGCAGGAAGCAGACCGCGACGCCGTAGCGGCCAGGCTCCGGCAGCTCGAAGCCGGCCTCCGCTCGAAGGAACGCGTCGGGGAGCTGGATCAGGATCCCGGCGCCGTCGCCGGTGTCGGGGTCGGCGCCCTCGGCTCCGCGGTGCTCGAGGCGCTCAAGCGCATGCAGCGCCCGAGCCACGACCTCGTGCGAGGCGGGCGCGCGGACCCGTGCGACGAAGGCGACGCCACAGCCGTCGTGCTCGTAGCTCGGGTCGTACAGGCCACGCGATGCCTGCAGTCGGTCACCTCCTGTTTGCGTGGCCTGCTCGGCTCAGGCGCACGACACGGAAACGGACGCGAAACTATAAAGCCATGGCCATGCTTGCTACGGCTGTGACGATCACGGTGCTGTCCCAGAAGGGCGGCACCAGGAAGACCACGACGGTGCGCACGTTGGCGGACGCGTTCCGCCGTGTGGGCCTCGACGTGCTGGTGGCCGACCTCGACCCTCAGGGGAACCTCTCCGACTACTACGACGTGCCCGCCGACGCGACGCCGACCGTGGCCGAGGTGCTCGCCGGATCGGCCAAGGCGGCCGACGCGATTCACGACGGGGTGCTGCCCGCGAACCTGGGACTGGCCGAGGCCGAGCTGGTGCTGGCCGGGAAGATGGGCCGCGAGCTGACGCTGAAGCGGGCGCTGCGCGACCTGCGCCGCCACTACGACCTGATCCTGATCGACTGCCCGCCCGCGCTGGGGCTGCTCACCGTGAACGCTCTGGTCGCAGCCGACTACGCCCTGATCTCGACCGAGGCGGAGTACTTCTCGCTCCAGGGAGTCGAGCAGGCGCTGGAGGTGATCGAGCTGGCCAAGGAGTCGCTCCATCCGGATCTGGAGTGGCTCGGCGTCGTGCTGAACATCGCCGACATGAGGCTCGTGCACGCCCGAGAGGCGCAGACGCAGCTGAAAGAGCGCTTCGGCGAGAAGGTCCTCGACACCGTGGTGCGCCGAAGCGTCCGCTATGCCGAGTCGGCGGAGCGCGGCGTCTCGATCCTGGACTACGCCCCCGACCTCGGCGCCGACTATGTGGCGCTCGCCGACGAGATCCTGGCCCGCCTGGGCGGCGAGTACGAGGAGGCGCGGGGCCAGCTGTCGACGCTGACGCCGGCTTAGACCCCGACCCTCAACTGGCCTAGACCCAAAACTCTCCCGGCCTGGACCCGCTCGCGCACCCGGGCCTAGACCCGCACCCGCACCCCGGCCTGAGCGAGGTCGCTCAAGACCGCCTCCGCGTCCCGCAGCGCGTCGCTGGTCAGCCGCATCACGCGGAATCCTCTCCGCCACAGCACCCGATCGCGCAACCGATCCGCATTGACGGCATGGCGCGTCCCGTGCTCAGCGGCCCCATCCATCTCGACCACGAGGCCAACTTTTCGCCACAGGAAGTCGACTTCGTAGCCGTCGAGCCAGACGTTTGACTCCGGCTCCTCGACGCCCCGGCGCTCGATGAACGCGAGGAAACGCTCCTCTAGCGGCGAGCCGGTGCGGTGGCCGGCCGCCTCCACCGCGCGTATGAGCTTGGCGCCGCGGCGGCCCGGGTTGTTGTCAACGACGGCATTGAGGGCGGATAGATCGAAGAGGTCTCTGTACTCCGCCTCGGTAACCGTTCGCCGTAGCGCCTGAGGGTTGAGCCCATCGGCGAGGTCGAGGAGCGTCCGAGCGACGGTGGTCACCGGGATCCCGCGATGCTCCGTGACCTCCGCCGCGGCGAGCCGCCCGCTGCGATGAATGCGAATCCCGGCGCGCCTGATGCGGCCGTTCTGCGACGGCACTGTCACGTCCACGAGGGCCGAATTGCTTTGCCGGATCCCCCAAAGCTGTGCCGCGCTCGCGTGTGACAGCACGGCCCCGGGGCCGCGTGCCATAACCGCCGCAAGCCAGCGCCCCTCCGGCCTCAGCCGATCGTGGCCATAAGCGAAGACGCCGCGGTAAAGGCGTCGAAGCCGGCCGGTCCGCACCCAGTCTGCAATTCCACGGTCCCGGAGGCCCGCTTCGACGAGCTGCGCCCGCGTGACGACGCCCCATTGGCGCCGCGCCGTCTCCGCTAGCTCGGGTAAGGCGTTTTTCCTTTCCATCTCGCAAGGAAAAACGCCTAACCCCGAAATCTCGGCCCCCTTCACCGCTGCCGTTAACGCGCGCGTTGTCCCAACGCAGATAGTCTGCTCTCACGGCGTGACTACGGACCTCCTCTTCAAACCGGCCACCGAGCTGGCCACGCTCATTCACACGGGCCAGGTCAGCTCTGCTGAGCTGGTCGGGGCTGCGCTCGAGCGCATCGAGGCGCTTCAGCCCACCATCAACGCGTTCGCGCATGTCGACGCCGAGGGCGCCATGGCCGCCGCGGAGAGCATCGGCGCCGATGATCCGCGGCCTTTCGCGGGCGTCCCGATCGCGGTCAAGGACACGGCTCCTGTCGCGGGGATGCCCTACACGATGGGGTCGGACATCTTCGGCGACTTCGTGCCCGGCCACGATGCCTTTCTGGTGCGGCGCCTGCGTGAAGCGGGCTTCGTGATCGTCGGCAAGACCTGCATGCCGGAGTTCGGCATCCTGCCGGTGTCGGAGCCGCGCCGCTTCGGGGCGGTGCGCAATCCCTGGGACACCGACAGAACGCCTGGCGGGTCGTCGGGCGGGGCGGCCGCGGCAGTCGCGGCTGGGATGCTGCCGCTCGCCCACGGGAGTGACGGCGGCGGCTCGATCCGCATCCCGGCCTCATGCTGCGGCCTTGTCGGGCTGAAGCCGACGCGCGGGCGGATTTCCCGCGGCCCGGAGCAGGGCGACGACTTCCTCGTCCAGGATGGCGTGCTCACGCGGACCGTTGCCGAGACGGCGGAGCTGCTGGACGTGCTGAGCGGCTACGAGGTCGGCGACGCCACCTGGGCTCCTCCTCCGGCCGAGTCCTTCGCCGCCGCCGCGAAGCGCGATCCCGGCCGCCTGCGGATCGGCTACACGACCAAGGCCGCCATCGACGCGCCACTCGATCCGGCCTGCCAGCGGGCCGTGCGCGACGCGGGCCAGCTGCTCGCCGGGCTCGGCCACCAGGTCGAGAAGATCGACGCCCCCTGGGGAGCCCAGGATCTGCTTCAGGTGTTCACCATGGTCTTCGGCACACCCATCGCAATGGGCATGTACTTCGGAGGCATGGTGAGCGGCCGCGAGCCGAGCCCCGAGCTCGTCGAGCCGCTCTCCTGGACGATGTGGGAGGGCATTCGCGAGCGCACCGCCCTCGACTATCTGCTCGCGCGCACTCAGCTGACCAACATCTCGCGCGGCATCGTTGCCCTCTGGGAGCAGTACGACGTGGTGCTCACCCCCGGGCTCGCCCAGCGTCCGGTGCGCATCGGCGAAATCGACGCCTGCAGCAAGGATCCCTGGGAGGACTTCCGCCGCTCGGGCCAGTTCACGCCCTACACCGCGATCTTCAACGTGACCGGTCAGCCTGCGATGTCGGTGCCGCTCTTCCACGGCGACGACGGGCTGCCGCTCTCCATCCAGTTGGCCGGGGGCCCGGCCGACGAGGCGACGCTCCTGTCGCTCGCCGCCCAGCTCGAGGTGGCGCAGCCGTGGGCGGACCGCCGGCCCGAGCTCGCCACGGCGGACCGGGCGGACGCCGGCCCCTGAGCCGGCTGCCGTCGCGACATCGTCAGATCGCCGCGGCGAGAAGCTCGCGGTCACGGTCGTAGCTGAGCAGTTGCATGGCCTCGTCGGGGGCCAGCCAGCGCAGCTCGTCGGTTTCGTCGTTGGGCTCGAAGGGCGTCTCGGCCTCGGGCGCCATGAGCCAGTAGCGCACGATTTTCGGACGCGTCCCGACGATGTAGCCCGTGGCTGGAAGCTCGCGCCCGAGGCTGCACCTCAAGCCAGTCTCCTCCTCGACCTCCCGCAGGGCGGCGTCCGCGAACGACTCGCCGGGATCGAGCTTGCCCTTGGGAAAGCTCCAGTCGTCGTAACGCGGCCGATGCACAAGCAGCACCTTCCCGTCACGTACGACGACTCCGCCGGCGGCGTGAACCTCCTCGGTCACGCGGACGACGGTATCGGGGGACTAATTCTTCCGCCGCGCAGCTTCATCTTTCATGCACCCAGCACTCACCGCGGCCGCGTGCTGCATCCTCACCGCCGCCCCGCCGCCGCTCGCCCAGAACTGGTCCGATACCGGGCTGATCGCGGCCGACGACGACTGGTCGGGCGTGGCCGCGACCGTCGGCTATCGCGGGGACGGCCTTGTGAGTGAGCCGGGCGTCGACCCGCGCACTGTCCTGGCAGACGGGTCGGTGACGCCGGTCGACGTCACCGCCAACCGCAGCGACCCCGGCGCGGTCGGCCTGGCCGCCGGCGTGGCCGAGTTTGAGCTGGCGGACCCGGTCGTGGCGATCACGGGATCCGCGACCGCGTCCGCGCCTCATCTCGTGATGGCGCTCGACACGCGCGGGCGAGCGGCCATCGCGGTCCGGCTCGTGCTGCGCGACATCGATGCGTCGGCCGCCGACGCCGCCGAGCCGGTGGCGCTCCAGTACCGCGTGGGCGCCGCGGGCGAATTCGCCAACGCGCGGGGCGGCTTTGTCGCCGATGCGACGACCGGGCCCGGCGAGGCCGGCGCCGAGACGGAGGTGCGAACGCTGCTGCCCGCCGCAGTCGACGACCAGCCGCTGGTGCATCTGCGCGTGATCACAACCAATGCCGACGGCCGCGACG
>JBKPME010000207.1:0-18496 GCA_046731915.1 Actinomycetota bacterium | reverse complement strand
GCTACCGGCCATGGCGTTGGGTGGGGACTTCATCAGCCTCGTCCATGGAGCCTCGTCTCGTCTTTGGTGATCCCCAGGATCCTGCCTCGTTAACTCCTGGCCGCACGTCTCCCCATCGGTTTCGGGCGAGGCGGCTCCTTGCACGGGCAACGCGTAGCGCTTCGAGTTCTGGGAATCGTAGTGTTACGAAAGCCGCCGCCTTCAGCACCGGTCGCGGCGGTTACTTGCTCACAATCGGCTCCGAAACGGTGAGGGGTGGTCAGTGATGAAGAGGCTCGGCGCGCCGCGGGCAGAGCGTCGCTTCGATGCAGCGAAGCTGGCTGTTGGACGAGTTCCGTCGCGCCTGGGACTTGTGGCCCTCGGCGCGCTCGCGCTCAGCGTGGTCGCACGCGCCCTATCGCGATCCGGTCGCTCCCCCTCGACCCACGCGGCGCCAGAGGGGCAAGAGCCGGATGTGTTGCTGGACGTCAGCGAACTGGAGGTCGACAGGCTGACGTTGGAGGTCGACGGCCTGCGCGCCCACGTCTCGCTCATGGCCGAGCTCGCCAACCTGCTCAAGCTCTCGGTCGGGGTCGACGCGACGCTTGATCGCGTCAAGCTCGAGATCGAGGGCGTGGAGGCGAAGGTGCTGCTCAAGGTGAGGCTGGAGCACGTCCGGGCCATCCTCGAAAAGGCGCTCGACACCATCGCCGAGCACCCCGAGATCTTGCAGATCTTGAGCCAGCCCCTCAGCGAGGCGGTCAGGGCGAGCCTAGGCGAGGCTCAGGACACCCTCGCGGAGCTCCTAGACGGTCTTGAAGTAGGCGGCACGGTGGACGAAGCACTCAGGGGGCGGTTGCAGCAGATCCGCGCGACGCTGGAGGATGTCCTGCAGAGCCGAGACGTAGTGAGCGCTGGCGAGGAGGCGGGTCCGCAAGCGCTGGGTCGGGATTCCGCCAGCGAGAGCGCATCCTCGCCTTCCGAGAATGAGTAAGTCGCACGACGAGTAGTCACCGACCCGGTAGTGACGGCGGCGGCCTCCCGCGCGCGTGGCCGCGCCGCGCGTCCGTGAGCGAAACCGCGCACGCGTGAAGCCGGAGCGCTCGTCCGGCCCGCCCGGGGCGCTTGTCTTCGGGGCAGCGACGCTCGTGCCGCGAATGAAAGCGTTTTCCCAGCATGGGTAACCGGCGAGAGGTCGGGTACCGGATCAGCGATGGCGTTCAAGGACGGTGATTGAGGTGCAGACCGAGGAGCTTTCAGAGAGGTCCGTTGGCGATCTTGTCCAGCAGCTCTCCCAACAGACCGCCACGCTGGTCCGTCAAGAGATGCGGCTGGCGCAGGCGGAGTTGCAGGAGAAGGGCAAGCGAGCCGGGATCGGGGCCGGGATGTTCGGCGGCGCCGGGCTGGTGGCGCTCTACGGCGTCGGCGCACTGGTGGCGGCGGTGATCATGCTGTTGGCCACCGCGATCGAACCATGGATCTCAGCGCTGATCGTGGGTGTTGTCCTGCTCGCTACCGCGGGGCTTCTTGCGCTGCTCGGCAGGAGGCAGGTCGAGCACGCCACGCCCCCCAAGCCGGAGCACGCCATGGAAAGCGTGCGGCGCGACGTTGAGCACGTGAAGGAGCGAGTGAGCCGATGACCGACCGACAGGCTGGAGAGATGGAGCAAGAACTCACGCCGGCGGGCGACCTCGGCCGAACGGCGTCCGATGCCGAGGACGTCTCCCAAGAGACCGAGCCGGAACAGCTGCGCCAGGAGATCGAGGAGACGCGCGCTGAGCTGGGCGACACGGTAGACGCCCTCGCGCAGAAGGCCGATGTGAAGGCCCGGGTCTCCGAGAAGGTCGAGCAGGGCAAAGCGGCCTGGCGCAACCGGCAGCAGGACGTCAAGGCGCGGGTGAACGGGGCCCGCGAAGGTGTTTCGCGCGCGACCCCCGACGAAGCGAAGCGAGCCGCGGGGCAGGTTACCCGCAGCGCCGAGGACCGTCCCCTGCTGGCAATTGCGGTCGCGCTCGGGCTCGGACTGCTGATCGGCCGAACACTCGGGCGGCGCTAGTGATGGCAAAGGTGCTGTACACCCCGGTGTCGCTTCTGATCAGCGTGCTCGGCGCGGTCACGGCGGGGGCGCTCTTCAAGCAGATCTGGAAGCGCATCTCCGATGAGGAAGAAGCGCCCAAGGCGCTCGAATCCGAGTACAGCTGGCGCGAGGTACTTCCCGCCGCCGCGCTGCAGGGAGCGGTGTTCGCATTCGTCAAAGCGGCGATCCAGCGCGGCGGGGCCAAAGGGTTCGAGCGAGTTACGGGCATCTGGCCAGGCGACTGACAGGGAGGACGGGAATGGCCCAGGAGACCAAGAACCGAGAACCGAACGGAAGCAGGGATGGGTCCGCGCGCTTCGCCCGCGACGGCGCGCCCGCCGGCCCAACGGACCTGTCGCGGCGCTCCTGGGTGGGCGTCCTGAAGCGGAGCGTCAGGGAGTTCAAGGAGGACAACCTGACCGACTGGGCGGCCGCGCTGACGTACTACGGGATCCTTTCGATCTTCCCGGCGCTGCTGGTGCTCGTGTCCGTCCTAGGACTGATCGGTAGCTCGGCGACGCAGCCGCTGATCGACAACCTCGGCAAGGTCGCACCTGGTCCCGCCCAGGACATCTTCACGAGCGCCATCAAGAACCTGCAGGGGTCGCAGGGCGCCGCGGGCATCTTCTTCGTCATCGGCCTCGGGGGCGCGCTCTGGTCGGCGTCCGGCTATGTGGCGGCGTTCATGCGGGCATCGAACGTGATCTACGACATCGAGGAGGGTCGTCCCGCCTGGAAGACCGTGCCGACGCGGGTGGTCCTCACGCTCGTACTCCTGCTGCTGATCGCGATCAGTGCCGTGGCGGTGACGCTCACCGGCGGTCTTGCCAAGGAGGTTGGAGGCGTACTCGGCCTCAGCGATACTGCAATCACCGTCTGGGGCATCGCCAAGTGGCCCGTGCTGCTCTTGGTGGTGAGCCTTATGTTCGGGCTGCTCTACTGGGCGGCGCCCAACGCGAAGCACCCCAAATTCCGCTGGGTCACGCCGGGCAGCGCGCTCGCCGTGATCGGCTGGCTGCTCGCCTCGCTCGGGTTCGCCCTATACGTCGCGAACTTCGGCTCCTACAACAAGACCTATGGCGCACTGGCCGGCCCGATCATCTTTCTGGTCTGGCTCTGGATCTCGAACACCGTGATTCTGCTGGGCGCCGAGTTCAACGCCGAGCTCCAGCGCGGCCGCGCGATCGAAGCGGGTCATCCAGAACACGAGGAACCGTTCGTGGAGCCACGCGACACCCGAAAGATGAGCGACGCAAGGTAGGGCTCACCCGCTACGAGGATTCGCTCAGCGCCCGACTCGACCTGCGGATCCCAGGTCTCGGCCAGAGTCGAGAGCGTTCCTTCCGGAGTGGATCCGCCGGCGAGCGGAGCGAGCAGGGCGGCCACGAGTTCACTAGCCGCGTCGGCCTCTCGCTGATACGCGCTCCCGAACCCGCCGTCCCGATTCATTGCGGTCTTTTTGCGGCGGACGGGCTCCCCGAGCCAAGTGTCACAAAGTAGTCACAAAGTCCTCGAAACATGTACCCTTCGACGCCCGGGTAGAGAGCACTCCAAAGCGCCGCCGCCCCACCGCTCTCCCTGGAACAGCCCTTGACGACGCTCGCTTTGAAAGCATCCGATACCCCCATGCCGCTTCGCGTCTTGCGGTATCTCGACTTTGCGGTCCTCATCTTGGCGCTGCCGATCTTCGTGGCGGCCGATCTGCCCCTGCTCGGCTGGGCCGGCGCCGCGGCCGGCTGGACGCTTCAGCGGGTAATCCAGTACGCCATCGAGCAGCGCGCCCGCGCCTCCGACGACCCGCGCACCGTCGCCGGGCTCCTCACGGGAAGCATGATCGCTCGCGGCTGGATCGTGGCCGGCTCGATCTTCATCGTGGGCCTGTCGGAGCGGGAGGCCGGCCTCGCGGCGGCGATCCTCTCGATCACCCTGTTCACCTTCTACTTCACGAGCCAGATGCTCACGCGGCCGTTCGAGGAGAGGAAGTCGTGAGCCGGGGCGCAAAGATCGGGGTCGGCGTCTTCGTCTACCTGTTCATCGCTGTCCTGCTCTACGCCATCTTTGGCAGCGAGGGCAAGAACGACGCATTCAAGCCGCAGGACGAGTTCAAGCTGCACGACTGGATCCCGATCCACGTCGGCGGGATCAACCTCTCGATCAACAAGGCGGTGCTCTACCTCTGGCTCGCCTGCATCATCACCACCGTCACGATGATTTGGATCGCGCGGCGGATGCAGGACCGCCCCAACCGCGTGCAGACGATCGTCGAGGGCGCCTACGACCTGACCTACACGCAGATCGCCAGGGGCAACATGCCGAGCGAGACCGCGGCCAAGTACTTCCCCTTCGTTGCGACGCTGTTCTTCTTCATCTGGTTCTCGAACATGCTCGGCTACATCCCGCTGCCGACCTCGCACGAGACGATCAACATCTTCGGCATCAACTTCCCGGCGTTCGCGCTCTACGCCGCCACCGCCAACCTGTCGATTCCGCTGGTGCTCACGCTTACCGTCTTCACGCTTTACCAGGTCGAGGGCATCCGGCGGCACGGGCTGATCCGCTACCTCAAGGGCTGGCTGCCGGCCGGGGTCAGCGGCGGCGCGGCGATACCGATCTTCCTCATCGAGGTGATCTCGCAGTTCGTCCGGATCATCTCGCTCTCCGTCCGACTATTCGCGAATATCCTCGCCGGCCACCTCCTCATCCTGTTCATGGGCGGCGGGCTGGCCGTACTGCTCGGGCTCGCCGCGCTTGGCTGGATCACGCTGCCGATCGCGATCGCCTTCTACATCTTCGAGGTGGGGCTGGTGGCAACCCTGCAGGCGTTCATCTTCGCCACGCTCACGTCCATTTACTTCGGCGAGGCAAGCGCCGGAGGCCACTGATATGTGGTCGTCATACAAGGAGGACCCATGGACCTGTCAGTCCTGATTCCCATCGCACAGGCGGCCGACCCCACGGACGGCCTCAAGGCAGTCGCGCTCGGCGTAGGCGCCGGCCTGGGCACGATCGGCCCGGGCATCGGGGTGGGCTACATCTTCGGCAAGGTGATCGAGTCGGTCACCCGCCAGCCCGAGATGCGTGAGGAGATCACGAGCATCCAGTGGCTCGGGTTCGCGCTCACCGAGGCGATCGTCTTCTACGCGTTCATCTTCGGCCTCATCGCGTTCTTCCTCTAGGCGCATGAGGGTTCTCGTCGCAGCCGAAGAGGGAGGGGGCGGCAACTTCCTCGTCAGCCCGGAACTGGGCTTGATGATCTGGGCGCTGCTCGCCTTCGGCATAACCCTCTGGCTCCTGAACAAGCTCGCGTTCCCGCGCATCGCGGAGGCGCTCGACCGTCGCCGCAGAGCGATCGAGGAGTCGATCGAGGCGGCGAACCGCGCCAAGCGCGAGGCCGACGAGTTGCTCGAGGAGTACCGCGCACGCCTGCGCGAGGCGCGCGAGCAGTCCGAGGACATCGTGGCGCGCGCGCGCAAGGCGGCCGACAACCTCGCCGAGGAGACGAAGGCCGAGGCCTCCAAGCAGCGCGAGGAGCTCCTTGCCGCGGCGCGCCGGGACATCGAACACGAGACCCGCCGCGCGCTGGACGAGCTCCGCAAGGAGGTCGCCGACCTCACCGTCACCGCCACGGAGAAGATCACGCGCAAATCGCTCACCGAGGAGGACCATCGCCGCCTGATCGAAGAGGCGCTCCAAGAGGTCGACTTCGAGGAGCTCGCGCCGACCAAGGGGAACGGGCGCTAGCGCATGGAGGAGATCGCCGAGGTATACGCCCGCTCGCTGTTCGAGGTCGCGAAGGAGCACGACGTGCTCGACCGCGTCCACGACGAGCTGGGCGAGTTCGCCGAGGCGCTCGCGGACAACCGCACCCTTCAGGTGTTCCTGTTCTCGCCGTACTTCTCCTCCGAGGAGAAGCGCGAGGGCGTGAGGAAGGTCGTGAGCGACGCCGACGAGCGGATCGTGAACTTTCTCGCGCTGCTCGCGGAACGCCATCGGATGCCGGCCCTGTTCCGCATCAGGCGCGAGTTCGACGCCCTCTGGGCAGAGGAGAACCAGCTCCTGCCCGTGACAGTGACGAGCGCGATCGAGCTCGACGAGGGGCTGGTCGAGGAGATCGGCAAGCGCATCGAGGAGCAGACCGGCCGGACCGTCGAGCTGTCCTCGCAGGTGGACCCTGACGTCCTCGGGGGTCTGATGGTCCGCGTCGGGAACATGGTCCTCGACGACACGGTCCGCAACAAACTTGAGCGACTACGCAAGCAGGTGGCCCGGGCCGCCTAAGGAGAGTTTCGAGTGCAGATCAAGCCAGACGAGATCACGAGCATCCTCAAGAGCCGCATCGAGGGGCTAGAGGACGGCGGCGCCGACCTCTCCGAGGTCGGGACGGTCCTGTCGGTCGCGGACGGCATCTCACGCGTGCACGGCCTCGACAACGTGATGTCCATGGAGCTGCTCGAGCTACCTCACGACGTGACCGGCCTCGCGCTGAACCTCGAGTCCGACAACGTCGGCGCGGTGCTGTTCGGCGAGTGGGACGAGATCGAGGAGGGCGACCAGGTGAAGCGCACCGGCCGCCTGCTGGAAGTGCCGGTGGGCGAGGCCCTCCTGGGTCGCATCGTCGACCCGCTCGGCCGCCCGCTCGACGGCAAGGGCGAGATCGAGACGTCAGAGACGCGTCCGGCTGAGTTCAAGGCGCCCGGGGTCGTTCACCGCCAGCCGGTGAAGGAGCCGATGATGACCGGCATCAAGCCGATCGACGCGATGACGAACGTCGGCCGCGGCCAGCGCGAGCTCATCATCGGCGACCGTCAGACCGGCAAGACGTCGATCTGCATCGACACGATCATCAACAACAAGGACAAGGACCTGAAGTGCGTCTACGTGGCGATCGGGCAGCGCATGTCGACCGTGGTCGAGGTCGCGCAGCAGCTCGACGACGACGGCGCGCTCGACAACACCGTGATCGTGGCGGCGCCCGCCGACGAGGCCGCGCCGATCAAGTTCCTCGCCCCCTACGCGGGAGCCGCGATCGCCGAGCACTGGCTCTACAACGGCCAGCACGCGCTCGCCGTCTACGACGACCTCACGAAGCACGCCTACGCCTACCGGCAGATGTCGCTGCTGCTGCGCCGCCCGCCGGGCCGTGAGGCCTACCCGGGCGACGTCTTCTACCTGCACTCGCGCCTGCTCGAGCGGGCGGTGAAGCTGTCCGACGAGCACGGCGGCGGCTCGTTCACGGCGCTGCCGATCATCGAGACGCAAGCGGGCGACGTGTCGGCGTACATTCCGACGAACGTCATCTCGATCACCGACGGCCAGATCTTCCTCGAGGCGGACCTGTTCCGCTCGGGCGTGCGGCCCGCCATCAACGTGGGCATCTCAGTGTCGCGCGTGGGCGGCTCGGCCCAGACCACGCCGATGCGGAAGGTGGCCGGCAAGCTGCGGCTGGAGCTCTCGCAGTACCGGGAGCTCGAGGCTTTCGCCCAGTTCGGCTCGGACCTCGACGCCGACACCCAGGCGACGCTGAACCGCGGCGCGCGGCTCGTAGAGGCGCTGAACCAGGACGAACGCCACCCGTGGCCGATCGAGAACCAGGTGGCGGCGATCTACTCGGGCACCGGCGGCTACCTCGATCGGATCAAGGTGGAGCGCGTGCAGGAGTTCCATGAGTCCCTGCTCCAGCGGCTACACGCCGAGAAGGCCGACCTGATGCAGCGCATCGCTGACGGTGACTGGGATGACTCGGTCGAGGCAGAGCTCGGCGACGCCATCGCCGAGGCGATCGACGACTTCGGCCCCGACTTCGACGAGGAGGGCAACCCGATCGAAGAGGGCGAGTCGGACCGCATCAAGTCCGAGGAGAAACGCGAGCGCGAGGCCCCGACGGAGGAGGGCCGCGCGGCGTCTGATGACAAGGAGACCGGCGACCAGCAGCAGGAGGAGCGCGAGCAGGAGCCCGCCAAGGCCTAGTGGCAAACCTGAAGGACATCCGCAGCCGCATCTCGTCGGTCAAGAACATCCGCAAGATCACGCGCGCGATGGAGATGATCTCCGCTGCGCGGCTGCGGAAGGCCGAGCAGCGGATAGAGGCGCTGCGCCCGTACGCGGATGCCATCAGGCGGATGACAGCCCGGGCCGCGCAGGCCGCCGAGAACATCCCGAACCTGCCGATCCTTCAGGAGAAGGAGAACGTCCAGACGGTGGGCGTGCTCCTCATCACCGGCGACCGCGGCCTCGCAGGCCCGTTCAACTCGCAGATCCTGCGAGCCGGCAACCAGCGCATGCGCGAGCTGAGCGGCGAGGGCGAGGACGTCCTCTGGTACGCCGTCGGCCGCCGCGGCGTGTCTTCGCTCGAGTTCCGCGGCTTCGAGATCGGCGGATCGTGGACGGGATTCACCGACCGGCCTGCCTTCTCCGATGCGCGGCGCGTGGCCGACGGGCTCGCAGCCGCCTACGTGGACGGCAAGGTTGACCGCGTCGAGGTCTTCTACAACGGCTACATCTCGGCCATTAACCAGGAGGTCCGCCACGAGACGCTGCTGCCGCTGCAGCAGGCGGACGTGATCGCCGGGGACGACGAAGACCGGGGTCAGACCCGCGCTGACTCCGATCCCGGAGCGAGTTCTGAGGGGTCTGACCCCTCGAGCGACGACGCCGACGAGAACATCCACTCCCGCGCCCTCTGGATCTACGAGCCGGACCCCGAGGAGATCCTCGCTCGCCTCGTTCCGGACTACGTCGAGATTTCGATCTACCGCGCCATGCTCGAGTCGACCGCCTCAGAGCACGGCGCTCGCATGAGCGCCATGCGCAACGCATCCGACAACGCCGCCGAGCTGATCGACGACCTGACGCTCGCCGCCAATCGTCAACGCCAGGCCGAGATCACGCAGGAGATCATGGAGGTCGTCGCCGGGGCAGAGGGACTTAGGTAAGGAGAAAGATGGAAGCTGGAACGCAGCCACAGCAGGAACAGCAGCGCACGGACGGCGGCGGGAACTTCGGCACTATCGAGGAGATCCAGGGAGTCGTCGTAGAGGCGGTCTTCCCCGACGACCTGCCCGAGATCTACAGCGCGCTCGAGGTCGAGCGCGAGGGCGACGAGCAGGAGGAGGAGCTCACGGGCGAGGGCGGGAACCTGGTCCTCGAGGTGCAGCAGCACCTGGGCGACGACCGCGTGCGCGCCGTCGCGATGGACGCCACCGACGGCCTGTCGCGCGGCGCGAAGGTGCGCGACACCGGCGGGCCGATCACGGTGCCCGTGGGCCGCGCCACGCTCGGGCGGATCTTCAACCTGCTCGGCGAGACGATCGACGAGGGCGACGAGGTCGAGACGGACGACCGTTGGCCGATCCACCGGCCGGCGCCGAGCGTGGAGGACCTCACGCCAACGCGCGAGATCCTCGAGACCGGCATCAAGGTCATCGACCTGCTGGCGCCGTACGCCAAGGGCGGCAAGGTCGGCCTGTTCGGCGGCGCCGGGGTCGGCAAGACCGTGCTGATCCAGGAGCTGATCCGCAACATCGCCGAGGAGCACGAGGGCCTGTCCGCCTTCTGCGGCGTCGGCGAGCGCTCGCGCGAGGGCAACGACCTCTGGCTCGAGATGAAGGAGTCCGGCGTACTCGAGCGGACCGTGCTCGTCTTCGGCCAGATGAACGAGCCGCCCGGCGCGCGCATGCGCGTGGCGCTGTCCGGGCTCACGATGGCGGAGTACTTCCGCGAGGAGGGCGGCCAGGACGTGCTGCTCTTCATCGACAACATCTTCCGGTTCGTGCAGGCGGGCTCGGAGGTGTCGGCGCTGCTCGGCCGCATGCCGTCCCAGGTCGGCTACCAGCCGACGCTCGAAACGGAGATGGGCCAGCTCCAGGAGCGAATCACCTCCACCCGCCAGGGCTCGGTCACCTCGATCCAGGCGATCTACGTGCCGGCCGATGACCTGACCGACCCCGCGCCGGCGTCGGTGTTCGCGCACCTCAACGCGACGACGACACTCTCGCGTTCGATCTCCGAGAAGGGCATCTACCCGGCGGTCGACCCCCTGGATTCGACGTCCACGATTCTCAAGGCCGACATTGTGGGCGAGGAGCACTTCGCGGTCGCCAACCGGGTCAAGGAGATTCTCCAGCGCTACCGCGAGCTCCAGGACATCATCGCCATCCTCGGAATCGAGGAGCTGTCCGACGAGGACCGCCTGACGGTCCAGCGCGCGCGGAAGATCGAGCGCTTCCTGTCGCAGCCGTTCTTCGTGGCGGAGCAGTTCACCGGGCTCGAGGGCAAGTACGTGCCGGTCGAGCAGACGGTCGCCTCCTTCAAGGAGATCCTCGAGGGCAAGCACGACGACATCCCCGAGCGAGCATTCCTTCTCAAGGGGACGATCGACGAAGTGGTTGAGGCGGCGCGCGGCGCCCGCGGCGAGGAGCGGGCCGAGGAGGACGAGGCGTCCGGCGAGAACGGCGAGGGCTCCGAGAACGGGGACGAGGGCGCCGACGCCACCGGCCAGTCGGGCGGCGGCGGCGAGGAGTCTGGCCGCGAGGAGCAAGGCAAGGCCGGCGACGGCGACGGCGACGAGAGCTAAATGGCCGCGTCGTTCAAAGTCGAGGTCCTGACGCCCGAAGGCCAGGTCTTCGCGGACGAGGTGGAGATGGTCTCCACCCGAACGACGACGGGCTCAATCGGAATCAAGGCCCGTCACGCGCCGCTGATGGCGATCCTGGAGCCGACCGAGCTGCGGCTGTACAAGTCCGATTCCGACGTTGTTCGCTTCGCGCAGGGCGAGGGCTACCTCCAGGTCGCCGATAACCAGGCGCTGGTGCTGGTCGAGGAGGCGATCCCACCGGACGAGGTCGACCGCGGCGCGTTCGAGTCCCGCCTGAAGGAAGCCCAGCAGGCCCTGGAGCGCGCCGAGGACGACTCCGAGGAGAAGGCGCGCGCCGAGCGCGAAGTGAAGCGCTACGAGGCGTTCCTGGAGGCCGGCCAGAGCTGACCAACGCCGTCGCCCCCGACCGGGTCGTCCGGCGGTGGCCCCAGCGCGGCGATTCGCTCCCGTGCTGCCTCGACCTCAGCCGGATCATCGCCGCGCAGGAGATCGTAGTTTTCCTGCCCGGCGGGATAGGCGCCGACAACCGTGAAGCCCGCGTCCGACGACGCTCGGCGGTGTCCGGTCCCGGCGGGCAGCACAAGCACGTCACCGGCGGCCACGTCGAACACCTCTCCCTGCGGTCCCCCGAGCTCGAGCGTCGCCCGGCCGGCCACGACCGCGAGCGCCTCGTGCGAGGTCGAGTGGAAGTGGTGGAAGCCGAACACGCCGTTCACCCAGGACCCGCCCCAGCCGTGCTCTGCGAAGAGCTCGCGGGCGGTGCCGGCGCCCGTCTTTGCGGCGTCAACCGCGTGGTAGATCAGCACCGGGAAGTGCGGGTTGTTCGGGATCCGGTCCCCGGGCGGCGCATGCCAGGCGTCCATCTGCATGCCTGCCTGGTACCCCGGGGAACACGTAGGCATCACGGTGATCGCCTTTGACGTGAACGAGACGCTGTTGGATCTGCGTCCGCTCGATTCGGTCTTCGAGGACTTGTTCGGCGACGCGTCGCTGCGCGCGCAATGGTTCGCTCAGATGCTCCAGGTCGCGTTCGTCGGCGCGATCACCGATCGCTACGTGGACTTCACGAGCTCGCAACGCGCGGCACTCGACATGGTCGCGCAGCGCCGCGGCGTCACCCTCCCGCCGGACGCCGCCGACCGGGTGATCGCCACGATGCGCGCTCTGCCCGCGCATTCCGACGTCCCGGATGCGCTTTCGCGGCTGCGCGCCGACGGTCATAGGCTCGCCGCGCTGTCGAACTCGCCGCAGGATGTCGAGGAGGCGCAACTCGCCCACGCGGGCCTGTCCGAGCGCTTTGACGCAATCCTGTCCGCGGATACGGTGGGCGCGCTGAAGCCCCGTCGCGAGCCCTATGAGCTGGCCGCCCGCACCTTCGAGGTCCCGATCGGACAGGTGATGCTCGTCGCCGCGCACGCCTGGGACGTCGCCGGCGCGCTCGCGGCAGGTTGCCGCGCCGCGTTCATCGCCCGCTCCGGCATGCCGCGAAATCCACTCGACCCGGAGCCCGAGCTCGTTGCCGCCGACCTCGGCGAGCTGGCTGATCGAATCCTGGCCACCTGAGCGCGCGTGCCGGTGGCCTATCAGGTACGGCATCGTGAGCCGCGGGACGGATGGTGCTCGGGGCCACTGTGGGCGCGGGCTTCGCCTGCTTCGAGAGCGCTGGTTACGCGCTGCAGACGATGCTCGACCATCTCGACGACTCAACGATCGCCAACATCCTCGAGACAGAGGCATCCCGCGCGGTGCTGGCGCCGTTCGGCCACATCACGTGGACGGCCCTGCTCGGCGGGGCGCTGTTCGCAAGCTCACGCGGCGGTCGCTTCCATTTGACCCTGCGCCTGGCGGCCACGTTCGCGGGCATCATCGCCCTACACGCGCTCTGGGACGCGACGTACGGCTGGGCGATCACGTTTGCCCAGGGCGTCAGCGAGGGACTCTGGCACGTCACATGGCCGAACGCGCAGGCATGGATCACCCTGCCGAGCAGCGACGCCCTCGTCTGGTTCAACGTGTTCTACGACGGGTTCCTGGCGATCAACGCGCTCATCGGCATCACGTGGATCGTGGCGTCGTGGCGGACGTACGGGCGTTGGACGGTGCGAGACGAGGGGCCGGCTCCCGCCGCAGCAGCGTAACGGCCCGGCGCGGCATGCCCGGGGCCCGCCGGACACGCCGACGGAGCGAGCTTCTCTCCGCCTCGTCAGCCCCCACGCCTGAGCCTGTAGAGCACATGCGGAAGCCCGGCGTGCTCGGTGTCGCCCTCGTCCCCCGCGGGAACAGCCGTTGACCGCGGCAGCGCGGGCCGGGATAGTCGCTTCATGGGCAAACGCGTCGACAGGCACGGAATGCTGGGTCCGTATGGGGTCCGGTACTCCTGGGTGTACTGGGCAGCGATCGCGGTGGCGTTTGCGTTGCTGATCGTCGACCTCTTCGACGACGGCGCAATATGGAACATCGGCGTGGTCGTGTTCGTGATCATCGCCATCGCGGTGCGCCCGGGCGGGGTACGGGGGCCTCGCTCCGCCGCGGCGTCGGCGGATGAACCTGCGCCGCGCGCCTAGCTGATCAGCGGGGGCGTGTGAGGCCTTCGAGTATCCGCGCTGCGAAAGGCATGCTCGGGGTGCGCCATACGTGTCGCTGCTCGAAGGGCCAGGCGTAGATCGGGTTGCCGTCGCACCGGCTCAAGCAGGCGAGGTTCGTCAAGGTCGTGGGCGGACCACTGGTAGAGGCGTTGCAGCCTCGGCACGATCACCGCGTAGTCGAGCATCCGGCCAAGGCGCTGCTCGTCCGCGATGTAGCGCTCCACGTCGAGCGCGGGCGGATAGCGGTTTGGCAGCACCCGGCGGAGTGAGAGGAAGACGCCGGCCATCCCGAGGCGGGGGTCGCCGAGCAGGCGGCCGAGCGGAGCGAACCGTCCGAGCGCGAGGCTCGGGGCGGCAGCGAGTGCATGCGCGTACAGCACGCGCGCGAGCGCGACGTTCATGAAGAAGCGCTCCGGCGCGCCTTCCGCTTCCGCCGGATCGTCGCGCACGGCCGCGACCCGCGTCTCGGCCGCGGCGCGCGCACCCGCCTGGTGGCTCGTCGTTAGAGCTCGCATCCTCGGCGTGCCTCACACGAGTCCGCCGAACTCCTTCTCGTATGTGACCCAACCGAGCGCGGGCGCCATCCCGGCGCCTTCATAGAGGCGGAACGCTCCGGTGTCACTTGCCGCGTCGACGCCGAGCCCAACGCTGTGCTCGCCGCGCTCCCAGAAGCGCGCGAAGCAGTCGCGGAGGAGCGCCGCGCCCACACCTTGCCTGCGCCACGGGCGACGCGTGAAGAGCGCCTGGACGAAGCCGCCGCCGTACGTGTGGCCTGTGCAGATCGTCCCGGCGGCGATCTCGTCCCCGGCGCGGATAACGCACCAGAGCGTCGGATCGAAGCGCTCGCTCTCGATGTGGGCCTTGGACCACGACTCGAAGTCGCGCGGGGTGTAATCCCAGTGATCCGCGAACGCCTGCTGGTGTGCGGCATGGAACTCGAGCGCGTCACGCTCGGGCTCGAACGGGAGAACGCGCAACCCGTCCGGCCACTCGGGTGCGGGCGGCGGCGCTTCCAGCTCGACGCGCATCTCGCGGAAGACTCGCACGGACCCGTAGCCGAGCGACTCGAGCAGCCTGCGGGCGGCAGAGTCGGCTTCGAGGACGCTGTTTTGGATCCGCTGTGCACCCCCGCGGGCCGCGTGCTCCTCGAGTCCTGTCGCGATCAGCTTTCCGATCCCGCGCCCGAGCGCGTCGGGGTGGACGTACCCCTCGACGCGCCAAAGCTCGTGGCGCTCGCGCACCGCGCCGTAGCCGACGACACGGTCGCCATCGCGGACGACGCGCGCATCCCGCGCGAGGTCGAGCTCTGACCACTCGGCCTCCAGATCGGCCTGCGAGAACGTGCTCGGGCCGTACAGCGACGACTCGAGCGCGGCGACGACCTCGGTCACCGCCGCCGCGTCGGCGGCGACGGCGGGTGGGGCGACGGTCAGTCGACGATCTTCCAGAAGGAATCCTTCCGACTGATCTTCCCGTCGACGAACTGGAACAGGTCGCACCCACGCACCTCAATGGGCTCGCCTGTGGGATGCGTCCCTCGAAGGGTCCACTCGGAGACGCCGCGATCGCCGCAGAGCCAGTGGGAGTCGTCGCCGTAGTGGACGTCCGGAATCCCATCGAGCCGGGACTGGATCCCTTCCTTAGCCTGCTGCTTCCCGACCAGCCGCCGTCCTCCCGGTGCAGGCCCGCGTGGCATGTCAAGCACGCAATCCTCGGCGAAGAAGGACATGATCGCGTCGACGTCGTGGGCGTTGAACGCGTCAAGAAAGGCTTCGAGCACCGGGACGTCGATCTTCGCGCTGGGCATGGGTGCGGCTCCTCGTCGGGAGCCCGAGCCTCGCGTACGGACCGGCGCATCGCAACCCCAGCGCGCTTGTGGGGGCGCGTCGATTTCGGCCGGCCTCCCTCGACGTGCGCAGTGGCCGCTGGTTACCTACGTGGACGACGTCACGGGTGCGATGACCCGGGCGAAGGAGGTTGCGGGCGAGAAGGACGTGCTCACTTGCCGCCGGCGTCCTCGACGAGCTCGAGCCCGGGTCCGGCGCTAGAGCGCGTCGAGGTCGTCGACGACGGTAATCACCTCGCCGAAGCCGGACAGCTCGAACGCACGCCGGACGCTGTAGGGGGGCCTCACCACGGCGAGGTCGCGGCCGGCCTCGACCGCCCGTGCCTGCGCCGCGGCGATCACTCCCATGCCGGCCGAGTCCAGGAAGCTCAGCCCGCTCAGGTCGATCACGAGCAGCGCCGGATTGCCTGCCTCGACCTTCGCAAGCTCGTCGACGACGCGCTGGGCCACCTGGAGCTCGAAGTCGCCGCGCACGGTGACAATCGCCCGGTCGCCCTCGATCCGAGCGTCGAGGTCGAAGTTCAGCACGGGTGCATTGAATCGGACCTGGCGCTGAAAGGGCGCACTCGGGTGGTTACCGTAGTGCTCGTGAGCATCGAACAGCATCCGGTCGAGCTGATCATGGCGAGGGGTCTGATGGCGAACCTCTCGACGCCGGCGTTCCTGGTGGACCAGCGGGGGGTGCTGGTGTTCTTCAACGAGGCCGCCGGCGAGATCCTCGGATTGAGCTTCGAGGAGGCGGGCCCCATGGCGTCCGAGGAATGGAGCGGGCGCTTCGAGCCGAAGGGCCCCAACGGCGAGTCCGTCGACGTCGAGAAGCTTCCGCTCGGGATCGCGTTGCTCGAGGGGCAACCGGCGCATGCACCGCTGCGCATCACCTCCGCTGCCGGGCGCGACGAGGAGATCCAGGCAACCGCATTCCCACTCATCGGCCCCGGCGGCCAGAGCGGCGCGCTGGCGATCTTCTGGAGGCGACCGAGCTGATGCACATTCGGATCTGGGGGACCCGGGGGTCGCTGCCGACTCCCGGAGCCGGCATGGTGCGCTACGGGGGCAACACCTCCTGTGTCGAGGTGACCCTCTCGGATGGCACGCATCTGATCCTCGATGCCGGTACGGGGATCCGCAATCTCCCGGCGGATCTCGGCAGCTCGGGCCAGCCCGTCCACATCCTCCTGACGCACCTCCACCTGGACCACATTCAGGGCCTGATGTTCTTCCCCCCGCTGTTCCAAGCCGGCGTTGAGGTCATCCTGTGGGGGCCGTCGGCGCCCGGTCTATCGCTGGAGCGCCGGATCGCGCGCTACCTCTCGGCGCCGCTGACGCCGATCGAGATCCGCGAGCTGCCGTGCCGGCTCGACTTCCGGCAGTGTCCGACCACGCGCTGGAACATCGGCTCGGCCCGTATCTCCGCAGAGGCCGTGACCCACCGGGGACCGACGCTCGGCTTCCGTATCGAGGACGGCGACACCTCGCTCTGCTACCTGCCCGACCACGAGCCGGCGATCATCGGCGACATCGACCAGCTCGACGCCGAATGGCTCTCGGGGCTATCGCTCGCTCGCGATGCGGACCTGCTGCTCCACGACTGCCAATACACGGACGCCGAGTACCCGGGTCACATCGGCTGGGGCCACTCCTCGCTTACGCATGCGCTGCAGTTCGCCGGCCGGGTAGGCGCGCGCCAGACGCTTCTGTTCCACCACGACCCGCTGCACACGGACGATCAGCTCGACGTCATGCTCGAGGAAGCCCGCGCGCAGTGGGCCGCGCGCGGCGGCGACCCCAACGCCATCTCGATGGCGGCGGAAGGGCTTAGCCTGAGCGTCGGTGAGAGCACGCCCGCGGTCACTCCCTGAGGCGGCCTCGATCAGCCGGCGAGCGGTCCGCCGCCGAGGTCGGCTTCCGGAAGCGTCCTGGTTAGGGCCCGTATCGGGAGTTCAGGCAGGATTCTTCGGGCCTCAATGCTGTCGTCTGCTGAGCCGATGCCCACTCGGGCGGCAGAGCTACTCGCCGCGTGCCGCCGCCAGCGGCTCGGGCTCTGTCGCCACGGCCTCCCTGAGGAACTGGTGCACGAAGGCGATCGCCATGCTGCCCTCGCCGACGGCGGCCGCGCATCGCTTGACCGGTCCGTAGCGGACGTCGCCGGAGGCGAAGACGCCCGGCACGCTGGTCTCGAGAAGGTAGGGGTCGCGGTCGAGCTTCCAGTGCCCCGCCGCCTGCATGTCTGCGCCGGTCAGCACGTAGCCGCGCTCGAGCGCGATCTCGTCCGGGAGCCATCCCGTCTGGGCGTCCGCTCCGATGAAGATGAAGAGCCCGCCCGACTCGACACGTGTCGTCTCGCCGGTGGCGGACTCACGAATGTCGATCGCCTCGAGCGAGGAGTCACCGTGCACGGCCGCCACCTCGGCTCCGAGCTTCGTGTGGATGTTCGCCCGCGTCGCCAGCTGATCGACCAGGTACTGGGACATGCTCTTCTCCAGCCTGTCGCCGCGGCACATGATCGTGACATTGCGTGCGTGGGTCGAGAAGAACATCGCGGCCTGGCCGGCCGAGTTGCCGGCGCCCACGATGTGGATGTCGTGTCCGTGGGTGTTCGGCGCCTCGCTTCGCGCCGCCCCGTACGAAACGCCCTTTCCGGTAAGCCGGTCGAGCCCGTCGATCGGCAGGCGCCGCCACGACACCCCGCAGGCGAGGATGATCGTCTTCGCCCGCAGCAGGTCGCCGCCGTCCAGGTGGAGCTGGCGGGTGGGCGCGTCGATCCGCTGGATCGCGCGCGTCACGAGAATCTCGGCGCCAAGGCGGCGTGCTTGGAGGAGCGCGCGGCTCGCGAGCTCGTCGCCGGAGACGCCCGCGGGGAAGCCGAGATAGTTCTCGATGCGGGCGGACGTACCGGCCTGGCCGCCCGGCGCCTCACGCTCCACCACGAGCGTCCTGAGGCCCTCCGACGCTCCATAGACGGCCGCGGCCAGGCCCGCGGGGCCGGCGCCGACGATCACGGTGTCGTACTCGGCCACCTCGGGCTCGGTGCCGAGCCCAAGCAGCTCGGCCACCCTGCGCAGCTGCGGGCGGATTACGGTCTTGCCGTCGATGACCTGCAGCGCCGGCAGGTCCCGCTCGCCGGGCAAGGGGCCGCCCCAGGAGTCCTCGGCATCCGGCTCGTCCGACGTCAGCCACGTGAAACTGACCTGGTTCCGGTCGAGGAAGTGTCGTAGCGCCCTGCACCAGGGGTCGCCGCGATGCCCGATCACGATCGCGCGCGGTGGCGGCGGATCCGCGGCGAGGCCCTGGAGCCCACGGGCGCCGCCCATCCGGTGCGCTGCGAGGCGGCCGACCTCCTTTCCGACATCCGGCACCAGCGACGCGATCGCGTGGTAGTCGCGCGCTTCGATCCGCATGACCCGCGAGTCCACGGC
>JBKPME010000206.1:0-9263 GCA_046731915.1 Actinomycetota bacterium | reverse complement strand
GTGCCGCCGATCACCGCCGTCTCGAAGTAGGCGTCGCCGTTCTGGCCGTTCTCGTGCCAGAACGAGTCGGCGTAGGTGAACACGACCTTCGCCGCCAGCGCGTGACGCTGCCGGTCAAGTGAGCGCATGCGCTCGGCGGACACGCCCTCGACCTGCAGGTTCCGCAGCGGGCCGACCGGGATCGCGCACACGATCGCGTCGGACTCGAAGCGCTCGCCGGTCTCGGTTGTGACCGCACATCCCTGCGGCGACACGTGGATGCGCCTGATCGGAGTCCCGTAGCGCACCCTGTGCCCGAGCTCCTCGGCCATCCGCAGCGCGACCGTCGCGGAGCCCTCGGCGACGCGGCTGCACTCCCAGATCTCGTAGTTGTAGAACCCGCTGCCTCCGGCCGCTGCCTCCTTGCGGAGCTCGGCGAGCAGCGAGGTGCGCTCGACGGACTCCGCAGACAGGCCAGCATCGCGAGGTCGCGAGCGCGCACGACGCTCAGCGTGCCGCCGCGGTCACGGAGCCAGTCGCCCAGCGAGAGCCGGTCGAGGCGCTCGGCATCAGGGTGCGACCACGGGTCGTCCGGGTCGACGCTCTTCGCCAGCGCGCCGAACTCGTCCGACAGCGCTGCAAAGCTCGCCCGGTCGGTGTCGCTCATCCAGGGGAAGTTGTCGCCCACGTCGCGCCCGTCCGCGAGCACCCAGGTGTCCTCACCGGGCAGCTGGGGAAAGGAAGGCACGATGGTGAGCCCGAGCTCCTCCGCGAGACCGAGGTACGACTCGTGGAAGGGACCGATCACCTCGCCGCCGAGCTGAACGATGCGGCCGTCGGCCAAGGTGGTCTGCTCCACGCGGCGGCCGGGCCGGTTGCGGGCCTCGACGACGAGCACGTCCGTGCCCGCATTCATAAGATCGCGTGCTGCGCTGAGGCCGGCGAGCCCGGCGCCCACGACCACAACGTCGCATTCACGCGGGGGATCCTCTCATGAGTGACCGCGAACTCAGCGCCCTGGCCACGCTCGGCTTCGACGAGCTGGCTCGTTTCTCGGGCGGGATCGGTCAGGTCCAGCGGGCGATCAGTGGCCGCGTCTTCCGCGCCGTCGGCCCGGGCGCCGCGCTCGTGCGGCCGGCACACGAGGGCATCACGCGCGGTGTCTACGCGGGTCTAGACATCGGCACTCGCACGCTCGGAATGATCGCGGGCGCGGCGGTCGACCGGCACGCGCTGCGCCGCCGTGCCGCCGGCCGGCCGCTGGCGCTGCCGTCCTCGACACGGCCCGGCGCGGCGCTGATCGGGGCCATCACCGGTCTGACCGGGGACGCGCTCGAGGAGCAGGGAAGTCCGTTGGCGCAGCCGATGGCGGTGCGGCTGGCCGGTGCGTCCGTGCGGCTCGAGCCGGACGCGGTCGCCGCCGCGTTTCCGAACGCCACGCCGCGCGTCGCCGTCTTCCTCCATGGCCTGATGGAGACCGAGTTCTCCTGGGGCGCCGACGAGACCTACGGGACGAGGCTTGCGCGCGAGCTCGGCTACACGCCCGTCTACGTCCGCTACAACAGCGGGCTTCACATCTCGCAGAACGGCCGCTGTCTCAGCGAGCTGATGGACGAGCTCGTGGAGAGCTGGCCCCTCGAGGTCGAGCGCGTCGCGCTCGTCGGGCACTCCATGGGCGGTCTCGTGGCGCGCAGCGCCTGCCACCGCGGCGCCGAAGAGGGAGCGGCCTGGGTGAAGCGTGTACAGCAGAGCGTCTCGCTCGGCACGCCGCACATGGGCGCGCCCCTCGAGCAGGCCGTGCACTACCTGAGCGCCGGTCTCGCGCGACTGCCGGAGACGAGGCCGCTCGCGAACTTCCTTCGGCGCCGGAGCGTCGGCATCCGCGACCTGCGCCAGGGCTCGCTCGTGGACGAGGACTGGCGCGACCGGGACCCGGACGATCTACGAGCAGCCGCGTGCGCCGAGGTGCCCCTGCTCGAGGGCGCAACACACTGCTTCATCTCGGCAACCGTCACGCGGAGCGATCGCCACCCGGTGGGACGGCTGATCGGCGACACGCTCGTGCTGAAGTCCAGCGCGACCGGCCGGAGCCGCACTCGCCCGATCCCCTTCGAGGACGAGTTCGGGATGCACCTCGGCGCCACGCACCACTTCGCGCTGCTGAACCACCCCGCCGTGTACGAGCAGCTGCGCGCCTGGCTCGCCTAGACGCCGCGCGGCGCCGCGTTGTCGAGCACGACCCGCATGAGGTCCCGGATCGAGAGCATGCCGACGACCTGATCGCCCTCCACGAGCGGCATGTGCCGGAAGCCCCCGTGGATCATCAGGACGGCAGCGTGCTGGGTGGTGTCGTCCGGCCCCATCGTCTCCGGGTCGCGTGTCATCCAGTCGGAGACGATCGTGTCGTCTTGGATGCCGGCAGCGACGGCGCGCAGCACGTCGCGCTCGGTGAGGATCCCGGTCAGGGAATCGCCCTCCATGACGAGCACGGCGCCGACGTCGCGGTCGACCATCCGCTGCGCCACCTCGCCGAGTGCGTCGCCGGGCGCGACCGTCAGGAGATCGCGCGACATGTGATTGCGGGCGACCGGCATGCGCCGACTCTAATCGGGTAGGGGCCGCTCATGAAAGCTCTAACTTGGCACGGCAGGCGCGACGTCCGGATCGACAACGTTCCAGATCCGGCGATCGAGCAGCCGACCGACGCGATCGTCCGAATGACGACGACCGCGATCTGCGGCTCCGACCTCCATCTCTATGAGGTGCTCGGCCCGTTCATCGACGAGGGCTCGATCCTCGGCCACGAGCCGATGGGCATCGTCGAGGAGGTGGGTGCTGACGTGACCGAGCTGTCGCCCGGCGACCGCGTGGTGATCCCCTTCCAGATCTCCTGCGGCAGCTGCTTCATGTGCGAGCAGGGACTCCAGACCCAGTGCGAGACGACCCAGGTCCGCGAGGAGGGGATGGGCGCGACGCTGTTCGGCTACACCAAGCTGTACGGCAACCAGCCCGGCGGCCAGGCGGAATACCTGCGCGTGCCACACGCGAACTACACGCACATCAAGGTGCCTGACGACGGGTTCCCAGACGAGCGCTTCGTGTACCTGTCCGACGTGCTGCCCACGGCCTGGCAGGCGGTCGAGTACGCCAACGTCCCGGACGGCGGAAGCGTGACGATCCTGGGCCTCGGCCCGATCGGCGACATGGCGTCCCGGATCGCCGTGCACAGGGGGTACCGCACGATCGGCGTCGACCTCGTGTCCGAACGGCTCGAGCGTGCGCGCGCCCGAGGCGTCGAGGTGCTCGACCTGCGCGAGCACGACAGCGACCTCGCCGAGACGATCCGCTCGATGACCGGCGGGCGCGGCCCGGACTCCGTGATCGACGCCGTCGGGATGGAAGCGCACGGCTCACCCGGCGCGAAGCTCGCCCAGCAGTTCACCGGGCTGCTGCCGGACGCCGTAGCCGAGAAGCTCATGGAGCGCGCCGGCCTGGACCGGCTGCACGCGTTCTACCTCGCCATCGACATCGTGCGCCGAGGTGGCACGATCTCGCTGATCGGCGTCTACGGCGGGATGGCCGACCCGCTGCCGATGCTCACGATCTTCGACAAGCAGATCCAGCTGCGCATGGGGCAGGCGAACGTGAAGCGCTGGGTCGACGACATCATGCCGCTCCTCACCGACGGCGACCCGCTGGGCGTTGACGGCTTCCACACCCACCAGGTGCCGCTGGAGCAGGCCCCCGAGGCCTATGAGAAGTTCCAGAAGAAGGAGGACGGCGCGGTGAAGGTGCTGCTGAAGCCCTAGTCGATCGCCGAGACGATTCCCACTAGGGCCGGCGCGAAGATGAGCGCGGGCAGGAAGTTGCCGACCTTCACATCGGTCAGGTCGAGCAGCTTCAGCGAGATCCCGATGATGAGGACGCCGCCCGCGCTCGTGAGCGCGTCCAGCGCCTCGCCCTTGAGGACGTCCTCGAACAGCCCCGCGCCCAGCGACAGCGCGCCCTGGTAGACGAGCACGGTGATCCCAGCGAGCGCGACTCCCCAGCCGAGCGCGGCCGAGAGCGCGATCGACGCGAAACCATCGAGCATGGCCTTGGTAGCGAGCGCGTCGTAGTCGCCCGTCAGGCCGTCCTGGATCGCGCCCACCACGGCCAGCGGGCCGACGCAGAACAGCAGGCTCGCGTCGAAGAAGGCCTCGCTCACCGGCGAGGTTGTACCGCGCGCCGCCTCGACACGCCGCTGGATCGCGTCGCCCAGTGCCGCCAGTCGGTCCTCGATCCCGAGCAGCTCGCCGACGATGCCGCCAAGGAGAACGCCGCCGAGGACGTACAGCGGGCTCGTGTCGCGCCAGGCGAGCGCGAGGTCCACGCCGATCACGAGCACCACGAGCCCGAGCCCGGCCATCACCCGGCGCTGGAACCCCTCGGGCAGGCGGCCGCCCACGACGACGCCGATCAGCGTGCCGGCCAGGATCGCGCCGACGTTGATGAAAGTGCCCGTCACTCAGGCCTCGTGGCCCGGGTCGATGCGCTTGGCGCGGTGGAAGCCGAGCTGGCCGCTCGCCTCGTCCTCATCCGCGTAGAACGGATCGAGGACGATGCCCACGTGGTCGCCGAAGTCGACCCGCTCGATGATCCGGCCGACGAAGCGGTTGGGGCAGTCGTCGAGCAGAGGCACGTCGCCGGGTCCGGGCCGCCACGCGCAGCGCTCGAACTTGTTCACCTCATCGCCGGTCTCGCCGCCGAACAGCTCGGCCAGCTGGGTGGCGTGCTCCGGCACGAGGTGCACCGCCATCGACTCCGCGCCCTGCGCGACGCGGAAGGTGCGGTTCTTGTCGGAGATGCCCGCGAGGAAGCGCGGCGGGTGGATGCTGCATTGGGTTGCGAAGCCGACCAGGCACCCCGCGCGCTCGCCCGCGGCTGCCACCGTGGTGATGAACATCGGGTAGTCGAGCTGAGCGACCAGCCGCTGGAACGTCTGCTCCGCCGCCATGCGGCGCGGAGCTTAGGGCGCGCGCGGTCCTCAGCTGAACCTCAAAGGGCGTAGCCTCAGCGCGCATGGGACAACCGGTCGTTCACTTCGAGGTGATTGGCAAGGACGGCGAGCGGCTGCAGAGCTACTACGCCGACCTCTTCGGCTGGCAGATCGATGCCAATAACCCCATGGGGTACGGGATCGTCCAGCGTGAGGAAAACACGAACTCGGATGGGGTCGGAATCGGCGGCGGTGTGGGTGTCGGCCCCGAGGGCTATGAGGGGCACGTGACCTTCTACGTGGAGGTGCCGGACGTGGAGGCCGCGCTCGCGAAGGCCGAGGAGCTGGGCGGCTCGCGGACGATGGGCCCCCAGGAGATGGGACCCGGGCTCATGATCGGCATGTTCACCGACCCAGAGGGCCACGTCGTCGGCGTCGTGTCCGGCAGCCAGTAGCGGCTACTTGTCGCGGATGTCGTCCGCGACCCGTTCCTTGAACGGCTTCAGCTTGTCGTAGAGCTCCTCGGGCGGGACGGCCTCGCTGGGGTCGGACTCGCCCACGAGCCACGGCGCGGCATCGACGGCCGTGCGCCAGGCGGCCTCCTCGGGATCGCTGTCGTCGCCCTCGCCGGCAGGCGCGGGTTCGATCTTGTCCAGGTACACGTTCGTGTACTGCCCGCGCTGCTGCTCGTGGTACGCGATGCGCACGCGCTTGCCGTCGAGCTCGCGAGCCCGCTCGCCGATCGACTCGCGGAACGTCGTGTACTCGTTGCCATCCGTGTCCTCGACGACGAAGCGGATGGTCCCGCTGCGGGTCTTGACCGCCTCAACCGCCGCGATCATCACAACGGCTTCCATGCAGTTCCGGTACCCGCTCCGCTCCGCGTCAAGCCGCTGCCGCTGCGGGCGGACGACGGGCATTGAGGGAGGCGGGTCGCCGGGTAAGGCGCTCTTCCTTTCCATTTCGCAAGGAAAAACGCCTTACCCCTGGCTCGAGTCCCTCAAATGCTGTCGTTCGCTCGCGCCCGGGGATAGCGCGCGAGACGCGCCAACTCCTGAACCGGCCCCGGTAGCTCCTGCGTATCGCCCCCAACACCGACCGAAGGGGGAGTGATGCGCAGGTGGCAGATGACGTTCGGGGCGATCGCGGCGGCGGGACTGGTGCTCGGGGTCGCCGCGCCGGTGGGCGCGCAGAGCGGTAACAAGGCCTTTTTCGCCGTCATGACCGGCGCCAAGGAGGTCGACGTGAACGGGGAGCACCACGGCGACACCAATGGGCGAGGCTCCTTCAGCGCCACCCTCGACGGCCGCGAGCTGTGCTACGGCATCCAGGTCAAGAACATCAACACCCCGGTAGCGGCGCACATCCACCGCGGCGGGCCGGACGTTGCCGGGCCTGTAATCCAGGCGCTCGAGGCGCCGGCGACCGGCGATCCGGGCGCCTCGAGCGATTGCATCCAGATCTCGAGGAGCCTGGCTCGCGGGCTTCGGAACCGGCCGAGCCGCTTCTACGTGAACGTGCACACGGGCGACCTCCCGAACGGAGCCGTCCGAGGACAGCTGTTCGCGCGCTCGCGCTAGTCGGGCCTGATATTCGCGTTGCTTCGGAAGACGCTGTCCGGGTCGTACGCCCGCTTGATCTCGACCAGGCGGGCGTACTTCTCCGGTCCGAAGCCCGCCTCGAGCGCGCCGGCGCTCGGGTCGCCTACGAAGTTGCTGTAGACGCCCTGCTCGGCATACTCGGCATCGCCCTTTCGAGGTGGCGCGTCCACTCGATGTTGCGCTCCGCCTCAGACGGGTCGGCCCACTGCCCGAGCAGGTGGTAGTCCCACTTGGCGGCGCGGTAGGCCAGCGGAGTGCTCTCGTCCGGCACGCGCGCGAACGCGCCGCCGAGCGGCAGCAACAGGCACGCCGCGAAGGGTGAGGTCACCTAGGAGGCGCGGGCGACGAATGTCTCGATCGCGTCGTCCTCGAGCTCGCCGACAAGCCGGCCTTCCAGTAGTGATAGCGGCCGGGCGGGTTGGCCGGCGCGATCAGGCCCTGCACGGCCGTGTACGGCATCGGCCCCAGCAGCTCGAGCGCGGGACCCCACTCGCGCAGCGGCGCCAAGGCGCGCTCGCCGGCCTCCACGGGGCCGACGTAGCAGGCGATGATCGCCAGCACGGGCTTGCCGCGAACCGGCTCGGGCACGAACTCCTCCGGCGGCGCGAACAGGATCGCCGAGCCGCCGCAGATCTCGTCCGGCGCGTCCTCCATGAAGCCGCGGTAGGCCTTGAGCGGGTCGACCGCCGCGTCGATCGGGAAGAACATCATGCCGCCGTACACGAGCGGCCCGACCTCGTGGAGCTTGAACTCGAAGCGGTCACGACGCCGAAGTTGCCGCCGCCGCCCTTTGGCGCCCAGAACAGGTCGGGGTTGCGGTCGGCGCTCGCCACCAGCAGGCGGCTGTCCGCCGTGACCACCTCAGCAGAGATCAGGCTGTCGGCGGTGAAGCCATACTTGCGCTCAATCCAGCCGCTGCCGCCGCCGAGCGTGAGCCCGCCGACGCCGGTGTCGGCCAGCCGTCCTCCGGTGACCGCCAGCTCGAATACCTGCGTCTCGCGGTCGAGCTCGCGCCAGTTGGCGCCGCCGCCGCACCAGGCGGTGCGCCGCTCCGGGTCAACGCGCACGCGGTTCATCGGCCGCAGGTCGATCATCAGGCCGTCATCCACCACCGCGTGACCGGCGACCGAGTGGCCGCCGCCCCTGACCGAGAGCTCCAGGCCGTGCTCGCGGGCGAGCGCGATCGCGGCCATGACGTATGCGACTCCCGTGCAGCGGGCGATCAGCGCGGGCTTGCGGTCGATGCCCGCGTTGAAGACGCGGCGAGCCTCGTCAAAGCCCGGGTCACCGTCGCGGAGCAGTTTGCCCCCGAAGCCTTCGAGCGCGGCTAGATCGATGGTTGCCTGGGCCACGTGGTCCTCCTGGGGGCTGGGTGCGAGTCCGCGCGGGAGAGCAGCTGCAAGTTCCCGCCCACAAAGAAGGAGAATTGCGCGGGCGGCCGATGGGCGCAGGAGAGGGCCAGATGCACTCCCGCGCCTGCAGATATCTCGCGCTCCTCGTGGCTTCGGTCGCGGTGGCGGCGGCGATGCCCGCCGAGGCGAGCGCGGCCCCGTATGGCTCGCGGACGCTCCGTGAGGGCGCGCGCGGGAGCGACGTGAAGACGCTACAGCGCTACCTGGGCAAGGCCGGGCACAGGGTTGCGCGTGACGGAGAGTTCGGGCCGCTCACGCGCCGAGCGCTCAAGGCGACGGAGTCCGAGCTCGAGCTGCGTGCCGACGGCGTGGCGAGCGTCCGCGAGCAGCGCGCGATTCGCATCGCTGTCAATGATCCGGGGCCGGGTGGCGCCGCCTACGTCGCGCCGCCGCCCCCGGAGAACGTTGTTCCGGGCGCGAAGGGCTCGGTCACGGCCGACGGCTTCGCCGTCCCGCCGGCCTCGGCGCCGAGGGTCGTGAAGCGGGTGATCGCGGCGGGCAACGTAGTCGCGAAGGAGCCCTACAAATGGGGCGGCGGCCACGGGCGCTGGGACGACGACGGCTACGACTGTTCGGGCTCAGTGTCCTACGCCCTGCATGGCGCAGGGCTGCTCGACAGCCCGCGCGTCTCCGGCGACTTCGCCCGCTGGGGTGCGACGGGCGAGGGGCGTTGGATCACGATCTACGCCAACGCCGACCACGTCTACATGGTCGTCGCTGGGATTCGCTTCGACACGAGTGCGCGTTCTCGTACCGGGTCACGCTGGACGATGGAAGGGCGGAGCTCGGACGGCTTCAGCGTGACCCACCCGGACGCTCTCTAGTAGCGCAGGACCCTGAGGTGCGCGGTTACGCCCAGGTTGCCACCCCCGCAGCGGGCGGTGATCTCGTAGCGGCCGGGGCGGCGCCGGAGCGGTATGCGGGTGCGCGTCGAGTACTTGTGCCTAAGCCTCACCTCGGCAAAGATCGCGGGCACGCCGGCAAACATGTTCTTGTGTGAGAACGCCCTCGACATTAGCGTCACGATGTTGCCGCGCGCGCAGCCGGGTACGACGCCGAACACCCTGACCGAGTCCCCCTGGTAGACCTGCGTCGGGTCGGTCTTGATCGTCGGCCCCGCGGCATGGACGACGCCGGCTGACGCGAGGAGTGTGACCACCGAGACGACAGCGAACATTCTGCGCATGCGCCGACCGTACACCCGCGCAGGAGGCTCATGTACCTGACGCACGCGCCAAACGGGGGGTTTGCCGTATGTGACCCTCCCCAGCTGCGCCAGTGCAGCCGCCACCC
>JBKPME010000205.1:0-53310 GCA_046731915.1 Actinomycetota bacterium | reverse complement strand
GCGTGGCTGATCGCGATCTCCGCGCGACTGCCCGTCCCGCTGCTGCTCGGGCTGCGCGCGGCAGCGCGGCGGCCGCGGCGGACAGTGCTCTGCGTAGTCAGCATCGCGATCACCGTGAGCGGGATAGTCGCCGCGCTGGCCGCCCACGCGGACATAGCCTATGGGTCCAACACCATTCGGGCCGACCGGCTGAACCAGGTGCTGCTGGTGATCGTGGTCACCCTGGTCGTCCTCGGGGCCGTCAACGCGGTCTTCATCACCTGGGCGACGGCACTGGACAACAGGCGTTCGTCGGCGCTCGCACGCGCGCTCGGCGCGACCCCGCAGCAGGTGACCGCGGGACTGTCGGCGGCTCAGGTGCTTCCCGCGCTCGCCGGCGCCCTCATCGGCATCCCCGCAGGCCTCGAGCTGATCGCCGTGGCAGACCCCGATGCGGCGACGCCGATACCGCCGCTCTGGCAGCTCCTCGCCGTGGTGCCGGTCACCGTGCTCGTGATCGCAGCACTGACCGCGATACCTGCCCGCATCAGCGCCCGCCGCCCCGTCGCCAAGACGCTGCAAGCCGAGCTTGCATGATGCTTCGGAGGATCATCATGGGCAAGCTGGGCACGAACACACGAGTGCTCGTGGCGCGGCTCCTTCTCATTGCCGCGTTGGCGATCGCGGCAGCGGCGTGCGGGGACGACGACGGCGACGCGGGCGCGCCCGCCACCACCCCGCCGGCCACCACGGGAGCCTCCACCGATCAGGGCTGGAAGCGCGTCGTCCCGGGCGGCGACTGCCGGTGCTCCGACGGCTCAAAGTTCAGCTTCTGGGTCCGTGAGGCGAACCCGAAGAAGGTCATCTTCTACCTCCAAGGCGGCGGCGCCTGCTTCTCGGCCAAGACATGCGCACCGGATAGCCACCTCTACCAGACGAGGGTCAACGAGGGTCCGGCCGGGGAGGGTGTCATCTTCGACTTCGCCAACGGGCGCAACCCGTTCGCCGACTACTCCGTCGTGTACGTCCCCTACTGCACGGCCGACGTGCACATCGGCAACGTCACCACGCAATACGCCCCCGGCCTCACCGTGCACCACAAGGGCTACGTCAACGGCACCGCCGCCCTCGACCACCTAACCGCCACATTTCCCCATGCCACCGACGTCGTCGTCACGGGCGAGAGCGCCGGCTCGGTAGCGGCGCCGCTGTATGCCGGACTCGTTTCGGATCGCCTGTCCGACGCCAGGGTCACGGTGCTGGCGGACGGGTCGGGCTCGTACCCCGACCTGCCCCGCACCAACAAGATCATCGCCGGCTGGGGTAGAGGCAAGGCCCTCCCGCGCTGCCCCGGGAACGCAGGCCCGACCGCCGAGCAATGGAGCTTCCCGGGGTTCTTCATCCGGAGCGGCAGGCACGAGCCGAAGATCGTGTTCGCCCGCCACGACTACGCCTACGACGCGGAGCAGGATTCCCGGCTATCGGGTGTCGGCATCCCCGCGGAGGATCTTGTGTCGCTGATCGACCGCAACGAGACCCAGATCGAGCGCGCCGGCGTGGACCTCCTCAGCTACATCGCGCCCGGAGACGAGCACACCGTGCTCAGCGACGGGACGTTCTACACCGAGACGGTCGACGGCGAAAAGCTCGTCGACTGGGTAACCAGGCTGATCGAGGGCAAGTCAGTCGCCGACGTGCACTGCAAGGAGTGCACGTCGCCGGCGTAGGTCAAGCCTGCTTGGTCAACGTGATGTCCATCCAAGGCTGCCAATGGGAGTCGTCGTCGAGCGCCTGCCAGTGACCCGTGATGACCGTGCGCTCGTCGTTGAACGTGCCGGTGAAGCGATCTCTTGCGCGCGTCATCGTCCACACCAGCGCTCCTTGGCTCTCGCCGAAGCTCGCCTCGTACGCGGCCGGGCCATCGCTGCCGAAGTACTGCGTGACGTAACTGCCGCGGTCGGAGTCGTAGCCGATTATCTCTGCGCCTTCGACCTTCGGGTCGCCCATCTGCGCATTGACGATGTGCAGCAGCGCTCCGCCGGGCAGGCGCTCGTATGTATCCACCGCATCGATCCGCTCCCCTCGGTCGCCCGAGCTGTCGGTGGTCCATCCCTCCGTCCTCCGGCGGCCGATCAATGCGTCGAGCCGCTCGAGCGCGGCAGCGAATGCTTCGGCCATCTAGGACCGTCCCTCGGCCGCCCCCAGCGCCACGCGCTCCACGTCGAGCCGCGGCAGGATCCGCTCGAGCCAGTCCGGGATCCACCAGTTGCGGTCGCCCAGCAGCTGCATGACAGCTGGGACGAGCACCATCCGGACGATGGTGGCGTCCAGGAAGATCGCCGAGGCGAGGCCGATCCCGAACAGCTTCAGGAACACGTCCGGCGCCGCCAGGAAGGCGAGGAAGACGACCACCATGATCGCCGCCGCGGCGGTGATGACGCGGGCCGTCTTGGCAAGGCCGTCGGCGATGGCCCGGCGCGTGTCCCCATCCTTCAGGTACTCCTCGCGGATGCGCGAGATGAGGAACACCTCGTAGTCCATCGAGAGGCCGAAGAGGATGGCGAACATCATCACCGGCATGAACGGCGCCACGGGCACCTCATGATCGATCCCGACGAGCTGGGCCAGCGCGCCGCCCTTCGCCACGAGCGTCATCACGCCGTAGGCGGCGCTCACCGACAGCAGGTTCATCACCGCTGCCTTGAGCGAGATCAGGGGTGAGTGGAACGCCACCAGCAGCAGCAGGAAGGAGAGACCTACCACGCCGGCGGTGAACAGCGGTAGGCGGGCCTTCATGTACTCGCTCTGGTCCTCGAGCGCCGCGGTCACGCCTCCGATCTCTGCCGTGATGCCCTCGGAGTCGAGCTCTTGCGGCACGACGTCATCGCGCAGGTGGTTGACCAGGTCCTCGGTTTCCTTGTCCTGAGGCGATCCCTTCGGGATCACGGTCAGGAGCGCGGCATTGCCGTCCGCGTTGATACGAGGCGCCGTGACGAAGGCGACGCCGGACTCACCGCGGAGCCGCTGAGCGAACTGGTCGATCGTGGAGGTCGACGAGGCATTGGGAAGCTCTGTGGCTATCACGAGCGGGCCGTTGGTCCCGGGCCCGAAGCCCTCCGTGTTCAGGTCGTAGGCCTGCCGGGTCATGGTGTCCGGCGGGTCGTTCCCCGCGTCGGGGAAGCCGAGCCGCATCCCGAGGGCGGGAGCAGCGAGCGCTAGCAACAGGACGGTCGCCGCAATTGCGGCGGTCCAGGGCCGCCGCTGCACAGCGTGGCTCCAGCGAGCCGCGGGCGACTCGCCGTTCCCTTCAGTCTGCAGCTGGCGACCGAGGAAGGGGATGCGCAGGCGGTCGACCTTCGGGCCTAGGAAGGATAGGAGCGCCGGCAGCAGCGTGACCGCGGCGAGCATCACCACGAAGACTGCAAGCGAAGCCGAGATTGCGACGCCGTACATGTAGGGGAGCCCGGTCAGGAACAGCCCGAGCACGGCGATCACGACCGTCCCGCCGGCGATGATCACGCTGCGCCCCGCGGTGGTCACGGCCTCGACGACGGCGTCGTGGCGGTCCTTGCCCTCCTTCATCGCCGATCGGAAGCGCGTCAGGACAAGCAGGGAGTAGTCGATCCCGACGCCGATCCCGATCAGCCCGGACACCGCGGTGGTCCAGTCGGGCACGTCGACCATGTTGGCGAGCAGGACGATCAGGCCCCCCGACGAGATGCCGAGTCCGACGAGCGCGATCACGAGCGGCAGCCCGGCGGCGACGACGGAGCCGAAGGCGATCAGGAGCACGATTGCGGCGCCGAGGAATCCGATTCCCTCGGGGCTCGACTGGCTCTGGGCGGCGTAGATCGGGTCGCCGCCGAGCTTGATCACGAGCCCGCCGCCGCTGTTCTCATCGGCGGCGGCGATCAGCTTCTCGCCGTCCTCCTTCGGCACGTCCCAGCCGGGTACCGTCAGCGGGAGCGTGGTCGACGCGATGGTTCCGTCCTGCGACACGCGGATCGGCGTGTGCCTGGCCACGTGGTCGACCTTCTCGGCGTCGGCGAAGAAGCCATTGATGCGCTCCTCGGCCGCGTGGCCCCGCGTCCCGGCCGGGTCCTTCCAGACCACGTAGATCTCCTGGCCGGAGTAGCCGTCAAAGCGCTCCTCTGTGAGCGCGCTCGCGGCCTTCGACTCAGAACCCGGCGTGTTGTAGTCGGCGTTGTACTCACCGGCGAGCGCAGAGCCCACACCGATGATCACGATCGCCGCTGCGAGCCAGGCCAGCACCATGCGGCCGCGGCGGCGATAGGCAAGGTCGGCAAGACGGGTAAGGAAACGCGTCATCGATTCGGCACCTCGTGTGTTCTCATCTGGTCTCGCTCACGGAAGCTAGCCATGGCCTTACCTGCTCACTTCTCGAAAAGTGCTGTGTTGCGACGGCGGCCGCACTCACACCGTCGCCTCGTCCAGCCCGATGCGGTGGTGCAGGCGCCGCAGCGGCGCGGGCGCCCACCAGCTCCACCGGCCGAGCAGGGCCATGAGGGCGGGCAGTAACAGGGCGCGGACGACGGTCGCGTCGATGGCCACCGCGAGGGCCGTGCCCACGCCGAGCAGCTTGATGAAGAGGATGCTCGAGGTGGCGAATGCGCCGATGGCCACGCAGAAAAGCAGCGCCGCCGCTGTCACGATCCGGCCCGTGCGCTCGACGCCGAACGCCACCGCAGCGCGGTCGTCGAGGCCGCGGTCGCGCGCCTCCTTGATGCGCGACAGCAGGAACACGCCGTAGTCGGTCGCAAGGCCGAAGGCGATCGCGAACAGGAGCACGGGCTGCGTGGCCTCCACGCCGCCGGCGCTGACGAAGGCGAGCGCGCCCTCGAATCGGCCGTCCTGGAACACGAGCACGAGGACACCGAACGCCGCACTCAGCGTCAGCACGTTCATGAGCAGCGCCGCGAGTGGCAGTACCACCGAGCCGGTCAAAAGGAACAGCAGCACGAACGTCGAGGTTGCGAGCAAGGCGAGGGCCAGCGGCAGATAGTCGCCCAGCGTGTCCTGCTGGTCGACGAACTGTGCGGCTGCGCCGCCCACCGCAACGTCAACCGGGGCGGCCACCGCGCGTACGTCGCGAACCACGTCGCGGTTGCGCTCCGACAGTGCGTCGCCCGGGGGCAGCACGTCGATCAGCACGGTGTTGCCGTCGAGGCGCCGCGGCGCAGACACAGCGCCGGCCCCGGGCACATGGCGAAGGGAGGCCCTGTAGCGGCTCACGCGGTCGTCCTGGGCGGGCGCGGCGCGCGCGACGACCCGGATCGGGTCAGCCGCGAAGGCGCCGAAGTCGCGCTCGATCGCGGCCGCCACCTGGCGGGCCTCCGAGCCCTGCGGAAGCATCCGGTAGTCGGCGGGCACGAACGCGATGCGCAGAAGTGGGAGGCCGGCGATCAGTAGTACGCCGGCGGTGACCGCGGCGATGGGCCCCGGCCGCCGCATCACGCGCTGCGCGAGCCGATACCAGCCGCCCGATGTCGCCGGCCGCGCGGCCGAGTCCGCCGCGCGGCGGAGGAACTTCGGCGCGCCGGCATTCACGCGCGGGCCGAGGACCGCGAGGATCGCCGGCAGCACGGTCACCGAGACGAGCATCGCCGCGAGCGCGACGATGAGCCCTCCGATGCCCATCGAGTAGAGGAAGCGCATCGGGAAGACGAGCAAGGTCGCGAGCGCCGCGGCGACGGTCATCGAGCTGAACAGCACCGTTCGGCCCGCCGTCTTCATCGTCTGCAGGATCGCCGCCGGTCCGTCGGCGCCGCGCGCGAGCTCCTCGCGGAAGCGCGAGACGATGAACAGGCTGTAGTCGATTGCGAGGCCGAGGCCAACCCCGGTGACCAGATTGAGCGCGTAGATCGACAGGCTCGTCAGCTCGGAGTCGACGAACCGCATCAGCAGGAACGTCGTGACGATCGAGAGCGCGCCGACGAGCGGCGGCAGCAGCGCCGCCACGAGACTGCGGAACACCCAGAGCGACAGCACGAACAGGAGCGGGAAGGCGATCAGCTCCGCCCGTGCAAGATCCGACGACACCTGCTCGCCGATCTCGGGGCTGACCACGTCGGGCCCGCCGATCTTTACGCCCTCTCCGGCAAGCCGCGACCGGAGACGTTCCGCCACCTCGAGCTCGTCGTCGGTGAACGCCGCGAGCACGACCGTCTGTCGGCCGTCGCGCGATACGAACGCGGGGTTCCGCGTGTCGATGTAGCTCCGGGCTCCTACCACGCCCGGATCCGCCTCGATAGTCCTCTCGATCGCGCGGACCCTCGCCCGCGCCGCTGGATCTGTTCGCACGTCGCCGCCCGGCGACACCAGCCCGACCAGGCCTGCCTCCTCTCGGCCCGCGCCGGCCGCGACGAGTCGCTCGCTCGCCACGATGTTCTCGGCGCTCGGGTCCTGGAAGTCCTCGTCCTCGGCGCTGAGCCGGCCGGCCACCGGCCCGCCCACGGCGCCCGCCACCACGAAGAACAGCGCGGCGACGATCAGGATCCGTGCACCGCGGCGATTCACGAAGGCGGCGAGCCGGGTCATCGAGGGGCCTCGTCGGGGGTGGTAGGCACGGCAGCGAAGCTACGCCGTGATCGCCGTCTCCACATCGGCCGGCGGGCCCGAATTGCCCTCCGACTCTGGGAGGAGGCGGGCCGCCGGCGGTACTAGGAGGCGGGGGGCGGTGGCGTCGAGCCGGGGGCGACCTCGCCGTGGTCGTAGGCGAACACGATCGCCGCCGCCCGGTCGCGGACGCCGAGCTTCGTGAAGATGCTGCCGACGTGGGTCTTTACGGTTGCTTCCGCGACGTACAGCCCTGCGGCAATCTCGGCGTTGTTTGCGCCGCGGGCCATCAGGCGAAGCACGTCATGCTCGCGCTCGGTCAGGAGGTCGAGCCGGGTGGCGTCGCGGGCGGCCGGGGCCACGACCTCGCGATAGTGCTCGAGGACGCGCGGCGCAACCGCGCGATCAAACCAGGCGCCGCCGCCCGCGACGGCGCGCACCGCCGCGATCAGCTCCTCGGCGGAGCTGTCCTTGAGCACGAAGCCGGCCGCGCCGGCCTCGATCGCGCCCCACAGCACCTCGTCCTCGCCGAAGGTCGTCAGCACAAGGACGGGAGGCGAATCCGCCGCGGCACGCAGCTCCGCCGTCGCGCCGATGCCGTCCAGCCTCGGCATGCGGATGTCCATCAGCACGACGTCCGCGCGCGTTGCGGACAGCCCCTCGACGGCCTGACGGCCGTCTCCGTACTCGGCGATCACCTCGAACCCGTCGGCCGGCGCGAGGATCCGCGCCAGGCCGGCCCTGACAATCGCCTGATCGTCCACGAGCGCGACGCGGATCACGGCGCGGCTTTCCCGGGGTGCGTACTGCCCTTCGGTTCGAGCGGCAGCCGGCAGCTCACCCGCCAGCCAGCGCGAGTCGGCCCGGCCGCGAACTCGCCGCCGAGCGCCGTGGCGCGTTCGCGCATGCCGAGGAGCCCATACCGCGATCGTGCCGGCTCGGAGCTCGGTCCCGCAGCGGTTGGCCCGGTCGTCTCGGCGACGAGCGAGGCGGTGCCGTCCGCAACCTCGATCGCCAGCACTGTGCGAGCGCGCGGCGCATGCCGTGCGGCATTCGCGAGCGCCTCCTGCCCGATTCGATAGAGCGCGACGCCGACGCTCGGCGCGACGCGAGAGAGATCTCCCCGCGTCCGCAGCTCGACCGCGAGGCCGCCGGTGCGAGCGTCGTCGACCAGCTGGGGGATCTCGCCCGCCGACGGGAGCGGTGGCGCTACGGCGTCCTCGTCGTCGCTGCGGAGGAGCGCGACGGTGCGGCGGAGCTCTCGCATGCTGCGCCGACCCACCTCTTCTGCCGAGCGGAGCGCCTCCTCGGCCGCCGCGGGATCGCGGCGCAGCACGTGACGCGCGCTCGTGACCTGAAGCATGACGGCGGCCAGACCGTGTCCCACGAAGTCGTGCACGTCACGGGCGATCCGCCGCCGCTCGGCCGAGACCGCCTGCTCCGCCAGCTCGAGGCGAGTGGCGTCCAGCTGAGCCGCGAGTTGCGTCTGCCGAGCCGCGGCCCGGCCAATCAGCAATGGAAAGGCGATGCCCAGCAGCCAGATCCCCGCGGCGACCTCAGATGGGTCCTGGATCAAACTCACCGCGACAGGCGCGCCCAGGCAGAGCAGGCCGAGCGCTATCGCCGCCAGCCGCGACAGCGCCCAGCGTCCGACGATGAACGCCAGCACGCTGACGTCGAACATGAGTGGCTCGAGCTGGCCGGAGCGCTGCGCCACCACCACCGGAGCCACAACCCCGATCGTCAGCGCCCACAGCGGAAAACCCGGCACGTAAGCCCAGATCGCGAACGCGCCAACCGCCACTGCGGCAAAGATCAGATCGGCCGAACGCGACGTATCGGTAAGAGCCGCGACAATCGCCACGGCGAGCGCGAACACCGGGGCGAGCCGGCGTAATTCGTCCCCGTGGGACCTGGGGTCCGCTGACACATGACGACGGTACTGCGGCGCCGCCGCTCCGACATCCCACTGGAGGCGGAGCCGGATCTCCGACCGCGGGTGGAGGCTTCTACGGGCCCGGTTCCACCAGAGTCAGCGCTGCGCCCTGCGGATCGACGATCGACACTCTGCGCCCGATCGCGTCCTTCTCCACGAGGCCGACGGAGCCGGCGCCGGCCGCCACGACCCGCCGCCGTGCGCCGTCGACGTCCGCGACCAGGAGGCACGGCGACCAAGCCGGGGGACCGTCGAGACGGCGCATTGCTCCGATGCTCCCCTGCGGTCCACGGATGCCCGTCCCGTCTGGACTCTGGTCATAGCTCCAGCCCATTAAAAGGGCGTAGAACGCCTGCGAGGCCTCGACGTCCGGAGTGCTGAGCTCGATCCACCAGGTATCGCGCAGTGCCGGCTCCGGGGCCCGAGGCGGGCGCGGCGCCCAGACCGAAAAGATGGCGCCCGCCGGGTCCTGCAGCGGCGCGACGTGCCCGCCGGTCACGTCGAAGGGCTCCCGCAGCGCCATCCCACCGGCCGTGACAGCGCGGTTTGCAGCGCCGACAGCGTCGGCTACGAGGAAGAACGGGCTCCAGTGCGAGGTCACATGCGCCGCCCGCGCCTCAGCGGTTTGCGAATAGACGAGCGCAACGTTCGCCCCAGCCCGGCGCAGCCTTATGTGCTCCGCTTCGCGCTCGGCATCCCAGCTGAAAGCCGCCGAATAGAACTCGACCGCTGTCGCTGCGTCCGCGGCGGCGAGCCCGACCCAAGCGAGCGCCCCTGTGGCCGGCGCCGATGGCATCAGCGCTGCGTGACGCTGAACCAGTTGCCCGAGTTGTCCCGCAACGTCGCCTCGGTGCCCCATGGACGTTCGGTCGGCTCCGAGAGGAACGTCACTCCGCGCCCGCTCAGCTGCGCGTAGGTGCCGCGGCAGTCAGAGGTCTCGAATGCGGCGGCCCCGAGGATGCCCTTCGCGACGAGTGACTTCACCTGCTCGGCGCTTTCGTCATCCATCATCGGCGGCCCCGGCTCGAGCAGGATGACCTCGTGGTCCAGCTGGCCCGGTGGGCTTACCGTGAGCCACCGAAAGTCGTCCATCGTCACGTCCGTGTTCACCTCGAAACCGAGCTTTTCCGTGTAGAAGTCGAGGGCTTCGTCCTGATCGAGCACCCAGATCGTCGTATGGGTGAGCTTGTCGATCATCGGCCTTCCTCCCGGTGGTGGTTGACGCGAAGCGACGCTACCGGCGGCCGTTCGGCAGGTCTTCTTGAAAACTGCTTGATCCGACCGGCCTCGTGTACATCAGCGTGAAGCACGCCGGAATGGGCGGCGCGGCCTCATCGCGCCAGCGCCGTCCGTACCTACCCGGCGACTCGCCAACGAGCTCGCGGAACGCCGTGCTGAAGGAGCCGAGGCTCTGAAAGCCCACCTCCAGGCTGATCTCCGTTACGGACAGGTCCGTGCCGCGGAGCAGCTCCTTCGCCCGCTCGATACGGCGGCGCACCAGGTACTTGTGGGGCGTCTCGCCGAAGGCTCGCTTGAAGCTGCGAGCGAAGTGGGCGGTTGACGCGTGCGCCTGCGCAGCGAGAGTTGCGACATCCAGCGGCCGGGCGTACTCACGGTCGATCACATCCTTCGCTCGCAGCAGGTGGATGTAGACCGGGATCGGGTCAGGCACTCCCTCAGCCGCCCCCGTACTGGTCGTGCACGTAGGGCAGCAGCCCGCGTGCCTCGAGCCGCTCGAGCGGCGCCCGGAATGTGACCTGAACGACTCCCGGGTGCCGGCCGATCTCGATCGCGCCGGTGATCGTGGCCCTGTTCTTCACCTCGGGCACCTCCATCGACAGGAGGTCGGCGGCCCGCCGCATGCCGTTGTCCGTCGCGCTGTTCAGGTCTGGTCCGCTGCCCACCAATGAGATAGGCGCCGATTCCTCGAGCCCGTCGAGGCCCCACTCGCGCGCGAGTGCCTCGGCCCGCGCCCGCTCCGAGCCGGCGAGCGGCCGGGCGAGGAAGGGCAGGTCCTCCTCGAGCGGGAACAGCAGCGGCCCGTCGATGTCGAGCCCCTTGATGAGCTCCGTCTGCAGGGTGACGGTGCCGGAGACGTCGCAGGTATGGCCCGCGATCTCGCCGTCGCCCTGAAGGGCGTGCATGTCACCCATGTAGACGCCGCCGCCGGAGACCTTGACCGGGCAGACCAGGATCGCCCCGGCGCGAACGGCGTCTATGTCCATGTGACCGTCCGTCCGGTGCTGGTCCAGTTCCTCGGCGGTCAGCGCGTAGCGGTGCGGCGCCCCGATCAGGAAGGAGCCGAAGTCGCCCGCGTTGTGGGAGTCCGGCATCGTCGTTGCGGGCGTGGTCCCGAGCTGGCCCATAAACGGCCGCAGACGCGTGGCGAGCGCGACGAGGTCGTGCGGGGCGAACGCGAGAATCGGGTTCTGAGCCGAGTTCTCCGGCAGGGCCGCGTAGCGCGGCGCCTCGTGTGCGATCCGCTCCGCCGCCTCGCGCGGCAGCGTGACCCCCACCTGACGCCCGTGGTCGAACGCGATCGTGTAGCCGTTCGTGAACTTGAAGGGCGTTGCGTCGGCGCCGCAGTTCGCGCAGCGAACCGCGTCCTGTCCGATCCCGTCGAGCCGCGTCTCCGGGTACTCGGTGCCGCACCCGGGGCAGACCGGGGCGCAGTAGGGATCGCCGTTGAAGCTTCCCTCCGGGGACCAGTCGTTGCCTGACGCGGTCGCGATCGAGGTTACCTCGATGTCCTTGATGCGGATCGCGATCGCGTCGCCCACCTCGGCGCCGGCGACCGCCACGGGCTGTGCCACCTCGTGACCGCCACGAATCGACGGCGTGATCATCGGCCCCCAGCACCCCGGCGTCGTGTTGACGACGATATGCCCGCCATCCTCGACCGGGCCGAGCATCTCGACATCGGGCCCGAGCAGGCCGTCGGTGAAGGTGTCCACGAAAACGGTCGGGTGGGCCTCGCCCACTGCTGCGGCGGGGGCTGCGGGCTCTACGGCCATGGCTTCCTCCTTGGCGGTCGCGTGGGGCCGGCGCCGCCGGCCACGGGGATGAGGAGGGCGATCTCGTCGCCGTCGGCGAGTCGCTGCTCGCGCGTGGCGTGCACACCGCGAACAACGGGCAGCGCGGCATCGAGTCCGGCCGCGATCGCGGGCTCGAGCACGCCCAGGTGATCGATGAGAGTCTCGACCGTCGCGTCCTGCGGCAACTCGACGCCGAGCCGGCTGGTGCCGGCGGCCGTGGCGAGCCCGCTACCGAATCGGACCTGGACGTGCACCGCACCTCCTCGGGGATACTGCTGAGCACAGCGTACCTCCGGCGCGAAGCGCGGTTCCTCAGAGCGCCGCGTCGATCAGCTCCTTCGACATCGCGGCCAGGCGAGCGCGCGCCTCGCGGTCGTAGGCCTGAGCGTCTGCCCGCGCCTCGCGCTTTCCCTCGAAGTAGCGGCCCGAGACGCCGTCGAGGGTCGGGTCGGCGGCGAGCCTGAACGTCGCGTCCACTCCTTCCTCCAGCGTGCTGATCGGTGACGCGACGATCTTCGTGGGCATGTAGGTGGCCGGGTGCAGGGCGTTCGCCGTCAGCCGCGCGGTCTCGAAGCGCTCGGCGACGTCTATCGCCTGCATGATCTGCGCGAGCTTGCTTTGGCAGTAGGCCCGCACGCCGCTGTAGCCGTGCTCGAGCATGAGGTCGTCGAAGTCGAGCGGCATCTGCCCGGCCGAAGAGACGTTCACGATCCGCGCCGGCGCCGAGCGCGTGAGCAGGTCGATCAGCCGTTCGGTCAGCAGGTAGCCGGCGAGATAGTTGACGGCGAACCGCAGCTCGTAGCCGTCTGAGCTCTCCATCCGCTCGCCGCCGCCGGGGACGTTCGTGCCGATGCCGGCGTTGTTGACGAGAACGTCGAGCCGCTCCTCGCGGCTGAGGATCTCGTCGGCCATGTCGCGAACCTCGGCCAAGGATGCGAAGTCCGCCTGATAGGAGCGAACGCGCTCGCCGGCGCCGGCCACTCGTCGCAGATCGTCGACGGTCGCCGTGATGCGCTCGGCATCACGGCCGTGTCCGAGCACGGTCGCACCGGCTTCGACGAGAGCCTGGGCAAGCGCTCGCCCGTGCCCGTCGGTCGCGCCCGTGACGAGCACTATGCGGTCGGCCTGATCCACGTCAGCTCTCCGGTCTTAGTGCATTGATGTTGGGCTCGTTCGTGGAGCGAGACGCGGGGACGCCGAATTACTGGCGGGAGGGAGCGGTGACGCGATCGTAGTTGAGGCGCATCAGCGTGATGACGTCGCGGACGTCGTCCGCGTCCTCGATCGCGCGCGCTGCCCAGGTGACCTTGTGCGGCGCCACCGGATGCGGACCGACCCGTCCCTGCTCGTGCAACTCGGCACCCACCTCCTTCGGGAAGCCGAAGTGCGCGGCGCGGTCACCGTGCAGGTGGCCGATCTCCTTGCCGTTCACCCGGAACGAGAACTCGCCGCGGCGGCCGGGCCCTGCCTCGACGCCGGGCCACGACGTGACCTCGTCCGTTATCTGCTGACTAGGTGTCTGCGTTGTCGCCATGCCTGCGACGGTACAACCTCAAGTGCGCTTGAAGTCAAGCACCCGTGGTTAGATCAGCGCATGACGGAGCCGGGTCTGCCGGAGGAGCCGCCGCCGCTGGCGGCAGATGTCATCCAGCGCACGTCGCTGGCGGCGGAGCGCACGTGGCTTGCCTGGTGGCGCACCGCATTGGCTGCGACCGTCGGCGCGCTCGGCGTGGGCCGTTTGGCGCCTGAGCTTCTCGATGTCGCGTCATGGCCCTACGTCGTGCTCGGCGCCGGCTACGCGGCGCTCGCCGTCGGCCTGCTCATCACTGGCGCCGCCCGCCAGCGCGAGCTCCAGCGTGCGCTCGACCGCGGGTCGCCGTCGCCGCTCAGCTTCGGACTGGTGACGGTGTTCACCGCAGGCGGCGTGGTGCTCGCGCTAACAACGATCGTCCTGGTGCTGGCCCAGACGTAGCGAGCCGTGCCGACCGCCATAGTGCGTCGACACAGCGCACGGTCGACAACCAATCCGGGGTCCTTCAACACCTTGAGGTGCTGGGAGACGGCGGGCCTGGTGACCGGCAACCCACTGGCGAGCTCACCCACCCTCACTGACTTCCTCGGTCCAGCCCGTCGATCTTCGCCGCGAGAACGAAATCGTTGCGCGTCAGGCCGGATGCGGCGTGGGTCGTCAGCTCGAAGGCTGCCCGGCCCCAGCCGAGCTCGATGTCCGGGTGGTGGCCCTCCGCTTCGGCGATCAGCGCCACGCGAGCGGCGAAGCCGAAGGCGTCGCGGAAGTTTGGGAACGAGAACTCGCGGCGCAGTGAGCGGGTGCCGTCGCGCGCCCAGTCCGGCACCTGCGCGGACAGCTCGGCCGCCTCACGCTCGGGTAGCGGCGGCGTGCCCGGAGTACAGGCCTCGCAGTGCGCCGCGGCAAGCTCGCTCACCCGGCCAGCCTCGCAACTTCGGCGCCGGGTGACAAGCGGGTCGTCAGGGCGTACGCTGGGGGCGGGGAGGGCTAACGATATGCCGTCCGCAGCGCTTTTCTTCGACGACGAGCAGTACCTGCGAACGGTTGTCGCCGAGAAGGCGGAGACGGCATCGGCAGCCGAGGCGCGGGGCGCGGTCCGGCTGGCCGGGGGCACCCCAGGGTGCGTGGTCCTCGACGCGGGCTGCGGCAATGGGCGCCATGCCTGGCCTCTCGTGCGCGCCGGCTACGAGGTCGTCGGGCTCGACAGCTCGAGGATGCTGCTCGCTGCCGCCCAGAGAGCCACGCCGGCTGCTCGGCGGCCACGCTTCGTGCCCGGCTCGTACACGGCCCTCCCGTTCGCGCCGGAGACCTTCAATGCGGTGCTCTGCCTCGGCACCGCGCTCGGCTACCTTGGTGAGGCGGCCGACCGGGAGGCCCTTCGGGAGTTCCGGCGCGTACTCGCCCCCGCGGGGCGGCTCGTGGTTGAGATTCTGCACCGTGGCGAGATCGGTGCTCGCCTGAGCGACCACGAGGAGCGGCCGCTCGCGTCCGGTGGAGTGTTGCGATTCGAGCGGCGCTTCGACGGCGCGCGCGACGTGATGCGCGAGACACAGCGCCTGGAGAACGGCACCGGCAACGGCGTGCCACGGGCCTACGAGCTGCGTGTATACGGCGAGCACGAGCTGCGTCGCATGCTCGAGGACGCCGGCTTCGCGATCATCGGACGCCACGCCTCACTCGCCGGGAACGGCGACGAGCCGTCCCCGGTCACGCCGCTCGTGCTGGTGGCGGAGGCAGCCGAGCGAGCGCTGACGCGGCTCAGCCCTCGGCGAGCAGGTCGATCCTCGCCGCCATGATGAAGTCGTTGCGCGTCAGGCCCGACGCCGTGTGGGTCCACGTCCGGAACGCGGCACGACCCCACTCGAGCTCGATCTCGGGGTGGTGACTCTCCGCCTCTGCCAGCAGGGCGACCCGGACGACAAGCCCGAACGCCCCGCTGAAATCGTCGAAGGCGAACTCTCGCCGCAGCGCCGCGCCCTCGTCGAGCTGCCAGCCGGGCACCTGTCGATGCAGGTTGGCGACCTCCTCCCGGCTGAGCGGCGGCGTCCCGGGCGGGTACTCGCGACAGTGCTCACTCGCGAGCTCTGACATCGGCGAAGCGTAACTCGGCGGCGCAGGTAAGAAGTCGGGTCCGCCGGGCGCAAACACCCACATGACCGCAAACCACAATGGTCGCGCCGCGCTCGCGGCGCTTAGCCCGGTAGACGAAGAAACGGGCCGGGGCCCGGTCGACCGGGTCGCCGCCCGCCGGGCCGCGCTCGAGCTGCTGCGCGCACTCGGCGCCGACATCGACAGCGAGGGCCTTCAGGAGACGCCGCGCCGCGTGGCCGACGCCTATGCCGAGCTCCTGACCCCGCGTCCGTTCCGTGCGACCACGTTCCCGAACGACGACGGCTACGACGAGCTGATCCTGGCGCGCTCGATCCCGTTCCATTCGCTGTGCATGCACCACATGCTTCCGTTCCACGGCATTGCCCACGTCGGCTATCTGCCAGGCGAGCGGATCTTGGGGCTCAGCAAGCTCGGGAGGGTGGTCGAGTTCTTCAGCCGCGACCTGCAGATCCAGGAGCGGCTCACGACCCAGGTCGCGGACTGGCTCGAACGGGAGCTTCAGCCAAAGGGCGTCGGCGTAGTGCTCGAGGCGGAGCACATGTGCATGTCGCTGCGCGGCGTGCAGAAGCTGGGCGCCAAGACCGTGACGTCGGCGATGCGTGGGCTCTTGCGTGAGGACGCCCGCACGCGTCAGGAATTCCTATCACTGACATCGAGGACTTCGAATGACCAGTAACCAGACCCACGTCATCGTCGGCGCCAGCCTGGCCGGTGCGAAGGCGGCGGAGACCCTCCGCGAGGACGGCTTCGACGGCCGCATCGTGCTGATCGGCAACGAACACGAGCGGCCCTACGAGCGCCCGCCACTGTCGAAGGAATACCTACGCGGCGAGGCCGATCGCGAGAAGGTGTACGTACACCCGGGCGCCTTTTACGCCGAGAAGGACATCGAGCTCCGGCTCGGCCGGACAGCCGTCAGCCTGGATGCCGCCGGGCGCGAGCTGACGCTCGACGACGGCGACAGAGTCCGCTACCACCGGCTGCTCCTGACAACCGGCGCCGAGCCGCGCCGGCTGCCCATCCCCGGCGCCGAGCTCGAAGGCGTTCTCTACCTGCGCAGCGTCGAGGACTCGGACGCGCTCCGCGCACGGCTCGACGCTGGCGGCCGGGTGGTGGTAGTCGGCGCCGGGTGGATCGGCGCCGAGGTTGCTGCCTCGGCGCGCCAGCGCGGCCTCGACGTGACGCTGGTTGACCCGCTCGGCGTCCCGCTCGAGCGAGTGCTCGGGCCCGAAGTCGGGGCGATCTACCGCGATATCCACGCGGACCATGGGGTGCGGGTGCTGATGAACACCGGCGTCGCGGCGTTCGAGGGCGACGGTCGAGTCGAGCGCGTCCGCACCGAAGACGGCCGCCTCCTTGACTGCGATTTCGTGGTGGTCGGCGTGGGAGTTCGTCCCCGCACGGACCTCGCTTCCGATGCCGGGCTCACCGTCGGCGACGGCGTCCTGGTCGACGAGTACCTGAGGACGGAGGCAGAGGGTGTCTTTGCGGCGGGCGACCTCGCGAACGCCCACCACCCGTTCTACGGCGAGCGGATCCGCGTCGAGCACTGGGCCAACGCCCTCAACCAGGGGCCGGCGGCAGCACGCAACATGCTCGGGCAGGCGCTGCCCTACGAGCGTCTGCCGTACTTCTTCTCCGACCAGTACGACGTCGGGATGGAGTACTCCGGCTTCGCTCGCAACTGGGACCGGGTCGTCTTCCGCGGAGACCCGTCGGCACGCGAGTTCATCGCGTTCTGGATGACCGGCGACCGCGTGGTAGCCGGCATGAACGTGAACGTGTGGGACGTCACGGACGCCATCCAGCAGCTCATCCGCGCACGCGTGCCGCTCGACGACCGCCGCGTCGTCGACCTCGACGTGCCACTCGATGAGCTCGCCGGCGCCAAGCCGGCGTAAGGACCGGCCGCCCGGCGGCGCTAACAAGACATGGGCGCATCGAGCAGATCACGTCCCGGCCTCAACCGACCGCACGTCTCTCCAGACGTGATGGCGTGGCGCCGCGCGCTCCTCGTGCAGGCCGGCTTCGAGCACGACCTCGCAGCGGAGCTGGCCGCCGACGGCGGCTACCACCTTCACGAGCTGCTCGGCCTGATCGACCGGGGCTGCCCACCTGAGCTCGCCGCGCGGATCGTCGCGCCGCTGTGAGCATCAGGTCCGCGGCGGAGCATCCGGATCATGCAACCGCGCTATGGACCGCCCGCGCTGGGCCAGCAACCGTGAGGCGGGTGACCGAGAGCTCCTCACCGGACGCTCGCCTGAATGGCTCTGAGCGAGCGCGCTTCTCGTTCGGAGCCACGAGCGTGCTGATCGTCGACGACTCGGCACCGTTCCGGCAGGCGGCGCGCGAGCTGCTCGAACGCCGGGGCTACCGCGTCGTGGGGGAGGCGGACAGCGCAGCGGCCGGCCTCGCCGCCGTCGAGCGCGTAAAGCCGGATGCGGTACTGCTGGACGTCCGGCTGCCCGACGGATCCGGGCTCGACTTGTGCGATCAGCTCACCCGCGAGCAGGACGCGCCCGCGGTCCTGCTGGTCTCGAGTGGCACCGCCCCCGACGACGCGCTCGCCAGGGCACATGGTGCGCGACTTCGTGCCGAAGGAATACCTCGCGCGCGTCGACCTCCGCTGCATCTGGGCATAGGGCGCGAGGGGCGGGGCGACATCTGAGCAGAGCGTTTAGGGTTGGCTCTGGAGGCGTCTGATAGGAGCCGCAAATGTCTGCCAATCCCACCACCCGCCCCGCTCTCTCTGACGCCCAGGTCGCCGAGATGCTCGGCCTCATGCGGCAGGCCGACAGCGTGGAGCTGAAGCTGACGCTCCCGGAGGCGCACCAGCGCTCAGCGGTGACCGCACTCGAGATGGATCCGCTGGAAGCTGAGATCCGTCAGGTGTTCTTTTTCGACACGCCGGACCTGGCGCTCGACCGAAGCGGACTGGTCGTTCGAGCGCGTCGCGCACAGCGCAAGGGAGACGACTCGGTCGTGAAGCTCCGGCCGGTCGTACCGGCTGAGCTCACGCCCCAACTGCGCGAGTCCCCGGACTTCGTTGTCGAGGTCGACGCCATGCCCGGGGGATATGTCTGCTCTGGCTCGATGAAGGGGCGGCCGAAAGCCTCGGTGCGGGAGACCGTGACCGGGGGGCATCCGCTGCGGAAGCTGTTCTCCAAGGAGCAGCACGCGTTCTTCTCCACTCACGCACCCGCGGGCATCGAGCTGGATGAGCTCTCGGTGCTGGGACCGATATTCGTGCTCAAGCTGAAGTTCGCGCCGACCGGCTATGACCGCAGGCTGGTGGCGGAGATGTGGCTGTACCCGGACGGCTCCCGGATCCTCGAGCTGTCGACCAGGTGCGGAATAAGCGAGGCCTTCCAGGTTGCAGCTGAGGCACGAGCATTCCTCACAGAGCGCGGGGTCGATCTCAGCGGCGAGCAGCAGACGAAGACGCGGACGGCGCTCGAGTACTTCTCGGAAACCGTCCAGGCCGGGTAACGCCGCGAGCCGCGTGCCGGTTACCGGGTCGCGGCCTCCTCAGCGTCCGCGAGGAAAACCAGCGCGGCCTTGACACGCTTGCTCACATCCTCGGCGTCTGAGAGGTCGAGCTTCAAGAAGATCGAATTGATGTGCTTCTCCACGGCACGCTTCGTCAAGACCAGCGACTCCGCGATCGCGAGGTTGCTCTTCCCCTGTGCGATCTCTGACAGAACATCGTGCTCGCGCGGGGTGAGCGCCGCCAGGGGCGACGCCTCGGAGTGCGCGTTCGCAGCGACGAGTCCCTCGACGATCTTCGGATCGATCACGGACCCTCCCGCCGCCACCGACCTGATCGCCGCCACAAGCTCAGCCCTGTCGTGAACCCGCTGCTTGAGCAGATAGGCGCGGCGGTCCGAGCCTGAATCGAGCAAGGCGAGCGCATAACTCGGCGCGGCGTACTGGCTGAGCACCACGACACCGATCTCTGGATGCGACTCTCGTAGCATCGCGGCGGCGCGGATTCCCTCGTCCGTCTCGGTCGGTGGCATCCGAATATCGGTCAGCACTACATCCGGCTCGAGCTCGTCAACGGCCTCGAGCAATGAGTTGAGCTCGCCGCACGCGGCGACGACGTCGATGTCGGACTCCGTTGCGAGCAGCTGCTGAATGCCTTCCCTGACGATGAGGCTGTCCTCACCCAGGGCAACCTTGAGGGCCACGCACAAGAAACTACCGGGCCGCGCCGCGCTACTGTCGTCTTGAAAGGAGGCTCGCTGAGCACCAACGCACAGGTCCGCCTCGTACGGCGATGGCCCCGGATCGGCTCCCTGTCATCCGCGCCGTACCTGCGATACGCGGGTGGGATTGCGGTCATCGCGGCCGCGTACTACGCGTTCGCCAAGGGCGGCGAAACCCTGCTGCTGACCGGGCCCGCGGGAGCGTTTTGGCCGGCCACGGGACTCGGGATCGCGGTGCTCTACCTCGGTGGCCTGCGCTGGTGGCCCGGTGTGCTGCTGGGGGACCTGCTTTCTCGAGACTTTGTACTGCTGCCGTTCGGAGCCGCGGTCGCGGAGTCGGCGGGCAATATCACCAGAGCGGTTGTGGCGGTGATGATCCTCCGCCGGCTGGCCGGATCGCGGGCTGCGATGGACCGGCTGAGCCACGTGGGCGCAGTGCTGCTGGCCGTCGCGGCCGGCGAGGCAATCAGCGCGACCGTCGCAATGCTCGCCCTGCGGGTCGGTGATGTCATCACCCCCTCCGAGATGAGCGCTTTCTGGCGCAGCTGGTGGTTGGGCGGCGTCGCCGGGGGACTGGTCGTCGTCCCACTCGCCTTGGCCTGGGCTCGGCCGCTTGCGCCGACATGGGGCCGCCGCGTCGCGTGGGAGGCCGCGTTCATGCTCGCTGCCGTGGTAGGGCTGAGCGCGATCGCGCTCTCTGCTGACCAGCCTCTGACCTACCTCGTGTTCCCCGCGCTCATCTGGGCCGCGCTTCGTTTCGGCCCACAAGGGGCGACGTTGGCTGTGGCGGTCGCGGGGGTCAGTGCCGTCTGGGCGACTTCGAACGAGCTAGGACCGTTCCTCGAGCATGCAGCGAGCGACAGCGCACTCAACCTCCAGCTGTACATCATCTTCGCCGCGCTGACGACTCTCTGCCTCGCGGCGATCGTCAGCGAGCGTCGCCGCGCCGCGCTGGAGCTGGTCAAGTCCCGCGCGCGGATCGCGGTGGCGGGCGCGGCGGAGCGCCGGCGGCTGGAGCAGGAGCTGCACGACAGTGCGCAGAACCGCATCGTTGGCCTGCAGATCCGGCTGCGACTCGCCGAGGAGGGGGCGCACGAGAAGGCACCCGAGGTCGCCGCGATGCTCGCCGCGCTTCAGGAGGACGCCGAAGGCGTAAGCGACGAGCTCCGGCGGATCGCACACGGCATGTCGCCGCCGCGACTCACCACGCGGGGCGTCGTCGATGCGCTCCAAGCGGAGTCCTCGCACAGCGGGATCCCGGTGGACATCACGGCAGACGACGTCGGCTTGAGCAACCCGGAGGTCGAAACCGCCGTCTACCTGTGCTGTCTCGAGTCGATCCAGAACGCGGCTAAGCACGCCGGCCGCGACGCCTCGGTCACCGTTCGTCTGCGACGCCGAGCCGACGAGCTGGCGTTCGATGTTCGCGACACGGGGCGCGGCTTCGACACGCGGAGGACGCCGTCAGGCGGCGGCCTGACGAGTGTCCGTGACCGCATCGACGCCGTCGCGGGACGCCTGAAAATCGTTTCGGTACCAGGCTGGGGCACGACCGTCCGCGGTGTTGTGCCATGGCCTCCGCGCTCCGAGTAGCGGGCCACGCTTCGGGTCGAGCCGATTCACCCGATCGTGATGACGACTGCTCGGCGGCCGTCTGCTCGTCTGTGCCGCGGTGTTCACAACATGATCGGAGTACTGCTGGTCGACGACCACCTGCAGTTCCGACAGGCGGCAGGTGAGCTGATCGAGGCGACGCCAGGCTTTGAGTTACTGGGCGAAGCTGCCTCAGGTGAAGAGGCCATACGAATGATCGAGCAGGTCGATCCCGCGCTTGTGCTGCTCGACGTTCGCCTGCCGGAGATGGATGGGATCGAGACAGCCCGCCGCATCACCTCCGTGCGTCCACACCCGACCGTGTTTCTTGTTTCGACGGCCGACCGCGCCGATCTGCCGGCGAGCATGGAGTCATCCGGCGCCGCGACATTCGTCGCGAAAAAAGACCTGTGCTCCGGCGCGCTCAGAGAGCTATGGGCGAAGTACGGTGGGGGTGACTAGTCCGGCCGTGCTCACCCGACCAGTGAGGGGTGGTGCACGCCTACCGAAAACATAGGGGCAGGCGCCCTTGCCCCCGGGCCCGCGCGGCCGCGATGCTCCTCGAAGTGAAGTCGCCACCCACGGGTCGCCCCCCAACCCGTAGCAGTGCACAGCGCCGAGCTCCCGGCGACGGTTGCGCCAATCCACGCAGGCTCCCTCCCACACGCCCGGCGGGACTGGTTCCCCGCGCGCGGCTTGTTCGCGGGCTCCTGGGGGCCAGCGAGGTTCCCCTGGCACTGCTGGTCGCCCCTGCGGGGTATGGGAAGACCTCGCTGCTCATGGAGTGGGCCGCTCACGATCCCCGCCCGTTCAGGTGGATGCGCCACAACCGCGGCCACGAGGATCCGGGCGCTCTGAGTGCGTTGGTCGCGGCCACTCTCGGGGCGGGTAGGTCGACCAAGGCACTCGCGAGCCTGCTCGGTCATGTCGAGCGGATGCCGGAACCGCTGGTGCTCGTTCTCGACGACGCACACCTGATACGCGGGACGGATGCATTCGCCCTAATCGAGGCGATCGCGGAAGCCATGCCGGCCGGGTCGCAGCTCGCCCTGGCGACGCGCTGCGAGCCACCGCTTGCCGTGGGCCGGCTGCGCGCTCACCGGAAGCTCGTGGAGCTCCGCACCGATGACCTGGCAATGGAGCGTTCCGAGGCTGCCGCCCTCCTTGCGAAGATGGGTCTGAGTCTTCCCGGCGACGACATCGAGGAGCTGGTGCGCCGCACGGAGGGTTGGCCTGCTGCGCTCTACCTCGCGGCACTCTCGCTGCGGGCTCAGCCCGACGCGCACGCGGCGATCGAGGGCTTCGCGGGGGACGATCGCGTCATCGCCGACTATCTGCGCGACGAGATCATCGCGCCGCTCGGTCCCACTCACCTCGACTTCCTCGTCCGCACCTCGGTGCTCGGGACGCTCTCGGCATCGGCCTGCGACGCGGTGCTCGGCAGCCGGGGGTCGGGTACCACCCTCGCCGAGCTCGCCCGAGCGAACGTGCCGCTGGTGGGCCTCGACCGAAGCGGCGGGTGCTATCGCCACCATCGTCTGTTCGCCGAGCTGCTGCGCGCCCACCTCCGGCGAACGGAGCCAGAGCTGGAACCCTCGCTCCACCGCCGGGCGAGTGAGTGGTACGCGGGCAACGGCGAAACTCACGCCGCGATCCGCCACGCGATCGCCGCGGGCGATCTCGACGAAGCGGCCGCCGTCGTGTGGCGCCATGCGCCCGATCGGGTCTCCCACGGGGAGCACGAGACGGTCAAGCGATGGCTCGGTGAGTTCAGCTCCGAGCAGATGGCCGGGTCGGCACCGCTCTCACTCGTCGCAGCCCTCGGCGCGCTCGCGGCGGGCGATCGCGAGCAGGTCGCGCGCTTCACCGCGGAGGCCGCGAGCAGCCTCGAGCTGGACGGATCTGAAGCGAGCCCGGCTCTGCAGGCCGCCCTGACGATCCTGGGAGCGTGCGGGGATGCGGACGCGTTGGTGCGCATGGGCGCCGACGCGGCCGTGTCCGGCGGGGCGGAGCCTGATCCCGGCCTGTGGCGTTCGACCGGCAGTTGGCTCGAGGGAGTGGCGCACCACCTCTCCGGCCACCGCGATGATGCGCGCGCACCGCTCCATGAGGGCGGACGCGGGCATGCGATCGCCGCACCGAGCATCCAGGCGCTCTGTCTCGCCCAACTCGCCTTGCTCGCGCTGGAGGATGAAGACTGGGACGAGGCGGCCGTGCTCGTGGGCCGCGCGCGGTCGCAGCTAAAGGCCGGCGCGCTCGTCGACTACCCGACCATGTCGCTCGTCTTCGCGGTGTCCGCCCTTGTCCGAGCGCACCGGGGAATGGCGGATGACGCCCGCAGCGATCTGATCTGGTCCGACCGGCTCCTGGCCCGGCTCGTGGGCTTCATGCCCTGGTATGAGGTGCAGACGAGGATCGTCCTGGCCCGTGCCGCGCTGCACCTCGGCGACGTCGCAGGCGCGCGGAGGCTGATGACCGAGGCCACCGATCGCCTGCGCGCCACCGCCGACGCGACTGCGTTGAAGGGCTGGCTCGAGGAGACACGCATGCAGCTCGTGGCTGTGACGCGCTCCGCCTGCGAGAGCTGCGCCGTGACGCAGGCCGAGCTGCGCGTCCTGCACCTGCTTCCGACGCATCTCTCCGTGCCGGGGATCGCGAGCCGCCTGTACGTGTCACCGAATACCGTCAAGACTCATGTGAGGGCTCTCTATCGGAAGCTCGACGCTTCGTCGCGGGCAGAGGCTGTGGCCCATGCCTCCGCCGCAGGCTTGCTGGACGACGCGCAGGCTGCCTGACAGTGCGGCGGCGATCATGACGTGAATGTCGACGTCATCGTCCTCGCCCTCGCCAGCGCGCTGCGCCCCTCCGGCGTGGCCGCGTTGTATGCGCTGCTGAGCGCCTCGCATCCGCGGCGGGTGCTCATGGCGTACATCTTCGCCGGGTTCACCTTCAGCGTGGCGATCGGAGTACTGGTGGTGGCGGCCTTCGGCGGCGCGGAGATCCACTATGGGGGCACCGTCGCCGAGTCGATCGAGCTGCTCGCGGGCGTGGCGGCACTGGGCTTCGCCGCTGGGGTCGCGACCGGCCGGGCGGAGCCGCCCTCACGGAGGGACGCCACCGGCGCCGAACCCGCCATGGCCGTCAAGCTGCGCCAGCCGTCTGGGCGCACCGCGGCCGTCGCGGGCGTCGCGACACACCTACCGGGGTTCTTCTACCTCGTGGCGCTCAACGAGATCGTCGCCCACAGCGGATTCGCGGACGGCATCGTTGCGGTGCTGGTCTTCAATGCGATCTGGTTCGGGGCCGCGATCGCCTCTGTGGTGTACTTCATGATCCGTCCCGGCGCGGCCCGCCGGGCCCTGCTGCGGGCCAGCGGCTGGGCGCGAGCTCACTCGCGTGGGACGACGATCGCACTGTTCGCCGTGGTGGGTGCGTACTTGTCGGTTAAAGGGGCCATCGGCCTGCTCGACTGAGCCGCCTTGCGGAGGGCTGCGTCAAGAGTCGGCGTCGATGCGCTTGAGGACGGACCTCGTCGCCTCGACGGCCGACTGCTCGATCCGACTGGTGTCGCTCTCGAGGCCAACCACGACAAGCGCGGCGCGGTTCTCCTCGAGCAGGACTTCTACCTCGTCCGAGTCGGCACGCGAGATGCCGCGGCCGAGGTAACCGAGCCAGGCGTCCAGTCCGATCCAGACACCTTCCGGCGGCGGCTTCTCGTTCATGTGGACCGTGACCGAACCGTCGCTCTGCCTCCCGATGACGACTGCGTCGTATGAGCCGATTTCATCGCAGGAGTGAAGGAGCTTGATGACCCCGTAACCGCCCTCGGCGCCGGCGAGGTCCGGGTAGACGCCCGCGAACAGGAACATCGGTCCGTCCACGGCTCACGCTCCTGCCGGTTCCGGGGACACGTCGGCGCCGGGCGGCGCCCTTTCTGCCTCCCGTCCCTCCCGCAGCCTGCCGCTGATATGCACGCCCGCCGAGGTCAGCGGCGCGGCGAGCGTCAAGCCGACCATCCCGAAGAGGCTGCCGGCCCCGATCGTGACCACGAGGACCACGAGCGGGTTGAGGCTCAGCGTGGCGCCGAAGACGAACGGTTGGAGGATGTTCTGCAGCGCGCCGTTCGCGAGGAAGATGATCAGTCCGAGGATGATCGCGTCGGTCGTGCCCTCCGTACCGAGCGCAATGACGAAGGCGAAGATGCCCGCCGCCCAGGCTCCGATGAACGGAACGTAGGCGGTCACGAAGGTGACGATTGCGATCGTGCCCGCCAGCGGCACGCCCAGAATAAGCGCCCCGACGCCGACCATGAGCCCGTTGAACGCAGCGATGATCGTGACCCCCGTGAAGTAGTTGCGCAAAGCCGTTGCGACTTCGCTCGTGACCGTGCTCGCCACGCGTTCCGGAAGACCCATGTGCGTGTTCATGAAGCGTGCCATGACAGGGGCATCCTTCAGGACGAAGAAGGTCCCGAGCGTCGCGAAGGCGATGAAGAATGCGAGCGACGTGAGCCCCTCCACACCCGCGGCTACGCCATTCACGAGCGTCTCGCGGATCTGCGGCAGGTCCTGCTTCAGGCCCTGCTTCGCATCCTTTGTGTTGTCCACGCCCAGATCCTTGAACCAGCCCTCGATCTTGTCGAGCCCCTGCGAGGCCTTCGCGGAGATGTCGGACGAGTTCGCCGAGATACCGTGCACGATGAGTCCGAACACCGCGGCAGCGATCAGGACGAGCCCGAGAAGCACGATCCCGGCACCGGCGGCGCGAGGGAGCCCGCGGCGCTCGAGCGCGTTGACGATCGGTCCCGCGACCGCCCCGAGCACCAGCGCGAGGATCACGGGCATGACGATCGTCGAGGTCTGGTCCAACAGCCAGACCGTCCCGATCAGGATCAGGATGAAGCCGGCGAGCAGCCACGACGCGAAGCCAAGATCGCGCAGCCACGCAGGGGCGGAGAACATGCTGGTGCGCCCGGAATCCGTAGGAGCGCCTGGCGTCATCCGAGTGGTAGTGCACCACCCGCGGCGGTAGTCGTGCATCACCCGAAGCGGGTGACGCACGGCCGTTTGGCGACTGAGACAGTCGACGCCGGCAGCGATGAGCGACTACGGGATCATGCGAGTTCCCCGCCGGCGCCCGCCCGCGCGCCCCACCGGGACAACCTGGGTCGCCTTCGCCGCGGCGATGCTGCTGATCGCGTCGGTGCTCAATGCGCTCTACGGCTTCTCGGCGATCTACAACGACGACTACGTGGCCGAGGAGGAGTTCCTGTACGGGCCCGTGGCGCTGTGGGGCTGGCTGGCAGTCGGGATCGCAGTGGTCATGCTCGCCACCGCACTCGGGGTGTTCATGCGCAGCGCCAAGGCCGCGCTGGTCGGAATCCTGATTGCCGCGGTGAGCGCCCTCATGCACCTGCTGGCGATCGGGGCGAACACGGTCTGGTCGCTGATCGTCATCGCGGTCGATGTCCTGATCATCTACGCGCTCGGCACCCACGGCTTCGAGACATGAGCGAAGAGCGGATCGCGGTTCAGATGATCGTCGGGGTGATGCTGTGGCTCATCGCGGTCGTCGCCTCCTTCTGGTGGATCGGCGCTGCGGTCGGGATCATCGTGATCCTGCTGGGTGCGTTGCTGTTTGGCTGGTGGCTGGTGACCGTGATTCGCTCTGAGCCTCCGGAGCCGCAGTAAGCCGGGCGCTCACCACGTGGGCGACCACCACCGCGACGATCACCAGCGGCAGGGCGTTCAGCCCATTGGCACCGAGGAGCAGCGCGGCCAGCAGCGTCGAGGTCAGCGGCAGTCCCAGCATCACCGCGCTCATCGCACCCATGCCCATCGCAACGCCGGGTACCAGCGACATGCCGGGCAAATCGGCCGCTGCCAGGCCCCCGGCGGCGCCGATGAAGATGGCGGGGAAGATGGGCCCGCCGCGGAAGCTGCTGAGGCATAGCGCGTAGGCCAGGCCCTTGCAGGCGACAAGCAGCAGCATCGCGCCGGTCGACCAATCGGACGCTTGGGAGACCAACGGTCCCAAAGCGCTCTGCCCGGAGAACAGCACCTCCGACGAGCTCTTCCCGGTCGCCTCGCCGAACCCGATCGCAAGCCCCGCCACGGCCAGCCCGAGCACGGGCATGAGGAGCACCATCCGCCTCTCGACGTGCGGGCGCAGGAACAGGGCGAGCAGGCGAATGGCGTGGCCCAGCACTGGCGCGGCGAGGCCGAAGGCGAGCGCCCATCCGAACATCGCGACAGTCGGCTCCCCGAACTCGGGAACGTTCGGGATGGTGAGCGAGAACGTGCCCAGCCCGGTGAGGTCGTCGAGCCCGATGAAGATGAGCGAGCCGATCCCCGCCGCCAGGAGGCCCGGCAGCAGGACCACCCCGACCATAGGGCCCGCGAGTCCCGCCGCCTCCAGTAAGAGGAAGGCGCCGAGCAGCGGGGACCCCATCAACGTGCTGATGGCCGCGAAGCTGCCGGCTGCGGCAATTACTGCCCCGGCCATGTCCGGTGCATCACGGGCAGCCAGGCGCACGGCGAGCAGGCCAAGCCCGCTGCCGATGGCGATGAGCGGAGCCTCCGGGCCCAGGACGGCGCCCAGGCTGAGCGTGGCCAGCGAAGCGAGGAAGACGCCCGGAAGCTCGATCGGCTCGGTCACCGCACCGGTTTTGAAGCCATCGGCCGGCGAATGCCCGCCGGTACCAGGGAGCCGGCTGATCGCGAGCGCGGTGAGCAGCCCGGAGAGGGCGAGCAGCGGCAGCGGCCACCAGGTCGGTGCCGAGTCGTAGCCGAGCTCCTTCGGGAGATCGGTGAACAGTCCGGTCTGGATCGCATCGACCAGCTCGAGGAAGCCGTACGCGATGCCCGAGACCGGTACTCCCACGATCGCGGCCAGCAGCAAGAGCTGGATGTAGCTCCGGCTCCTGAGCAGTGACAGCGGATCGGGTGGAGCCTGTGTCGTCATGAAGGTCGGGCTCTGGCCGCGGCCCGGCTCGCCAAGGTTCGTTGGATCAAGAGCGCTGCCGTGCCTCCAGTCGTCAGCATCGCAACATTCACTCCCAGCACTGCGGCAGCCCCCGCCGCCTTATCGGCCTCGCCGACCGCAGCTGCCACGCCGAGATACGCCGACGCGGGGATCGTCGTGACGGAGATCGCTACACCGACCGCGGAGCTCGCGCGTGTCTCGAGGGCCAGCATGCCGGCGGCTCCAGCCGCAAGCGCGACGATGAAGGTGGAGCTGTTGACCGTGGTCAGACCCCGGAGCGCGCTCTCGCCGACGGCAAATCCGGACGGGAGCCAATTGGTGAGATCGAGAAAAGCAGTGAGCGCCGCCGCGGCGAGGCACGCGCAGCTGAGGCCGGCGGCCAGCGTCCACACGGCTCCGGCGACCAGCCGACCGCGGTGCAGCACCAAACCGATGCAGATCGAGGTGATCGGAAGCAGATCCGGACTCAGAGCCATCGCGCCGACGATGAGAATTTGGTTGCGGTAGACGACTCCATAGGCCGCGATCATTCCCGCGGCGGCCATGAAGGCGAGGTAGCGCGCCACCGGTCGGGCGTGCTCGCCCGCTTGGCCCAGCAGGTCGGCCCAGACCACGCCGGCCACCCGCGGGCGGCGAACCAGAGGCTGGATCGCCTCCAGGCGCAGCAGTGAGAAGTCATCGCCGGGAATACCGAGGCGGCGCAGGGAGTGCAGCGCAGCGTCCGCGGCATCGGCGTGTAGGTCAGCGGTCACGATCACCGTGTTCTCGCGGTGACCAGTCCCCGTCCGAGTGATATGACGCGCGCCACCGAGGCCGGCCAACGTCTCGGCCACCTCGGCCATGGCGTGCGCGGAGCCGAACACCCGCAGATGTAACACCGCTGCAGCCTAGGAGCAGGGCTGGTAGGAGGCTTCACCTGATCTAGGTGATGTTGGGCCGCCCGGCCCATTTCATTCTGGGCCGGTGACGATGAGGCCAAAGGTGGTCGTTGCGAGGACGCTGCCGGATGCGGGCCTCGCCCTGCTCGAGCAGCGATTCGAGGTCGAGGCCGGTGGCGATCGGCCCGAGCCAGGCTGGTTGCGGGCGCACGCCGGCGGTGCGGCGGCAGTGATCGCCGACCCGAGCGTGCGTGTGGACGGCGACTTTCTGGACGCCGCGGGGTGCTCGCTCAAAGTGGTCGCCCACCTGATCGGCGCGCAAGCGCTCGCGCTGATGAAGCGGGCAGCGATTTTGGTCAACACCAGTCGCGGCGCCGTTGTCGACACCGGCGCGCTGATCGATGCGCTCCGCTCGCGCACGCTTGCGGCCGCCGGGCTCGACGTCTACGAGGACGAGCAGGACGTGCCAACCGAGCTGCGCGAGCTGCCGAACACAGTCCTGCTGCCGCACATCGGGTCGGCCACGGTGTCGGCACGGGATGCGATGGCGCGGCTCTGTGCCGAGAACGTGATCGCCGTCATAGACGGGAGGGAGCCACCAGCTCCGGTGGTATGAGGGTGGACGTCAGCGCCGAACAGTTCGATGCGCTCTTCCACGAGGTGAGCAACTGGGGACGCTGGGGCGACGACGACCAGCGTGGGGCGCTTCACCACCTGACGGCGGAGCGGGTCGTCGCCGCCGCCCACCTCGTCCGGGATGGCCTCAGCGTCACCTTGAGCAGGCCCCTGGCCACAGAGGCGGCCATCTCGAATCCCGAGCCCGCGGAGCACCACATGACGATGCTCACCGATACCGACATAGGCTCGGGATCGCTGCGCTTCGCGAAGGACTACATCGGCGCCGACTATCACAACGATGGACATACGCACATCGACGCGCTCTGTCACGTCGCCTACGAGGGGTCTCTCTATAACGGCCGGCCGCAGGACTCATTTGACGCCGAGGGGGCGACGGTGGACTCGATCGACGTCCTGAAGAACGGCCTCGTCGGGCGCGGCGTGCTGCTCGACATTCCGCGCCTCCGCGGCGTCCGGTGGCTCGAGCCAGGCGAGCACATTTCGCGCGAAGACCTTCAGGCCGCCGAGTCAGAGCAGGGCCTCGCGGCGGATGAAGGAGACATTCTCCTGGTGCGCACGGGGCATGCAAGGCGACTCGATGATCTCGGACCATGGGATACCCCCTCTGCCAAGGCCGGGCTGCACCCCACAGCCGTGCCGTTCCTGGCTGAGCGGCGAATCGCCGCACTCGGCTGCGATGGAAACAGCGACACGGCGCCGAGCAGCACCGAGGGTGTGTCCTTCCCAATCCACGTCCTGACCCTGAACGCTATGGGTGTTCACCTACTCGACTATCTCCAGTTCGAGGATCTGCGGGCGGTCTGCGAGCGCAAAGGGCGCTGGGAGTTCCTGTTCGTGGCGGCGCCGCTCCGCGTGGACGGCGGGACGGGCTCACCGATCAACCCGATCGCGATTTTCTGAGCGCCGGAGCCGGATGCTGCCGAGCGACGAGATAGTCACGGGCCTAGGTCTCGTGATCGTGTTGGCCCTGGCCTGCCGGATGGTCGCCGATGCCACGCGGTTGCCGGCGATCGTGCTTCTGCTGCCGGTCGGGTTTGTCGCCGGCGCCGTAACGGACGACGTCCACCCGGACGCGCTCCTGGGCAACGCCTTTCAGCCGCTCGTGACCCTCGGTGTCGGCCTGATCCTCTTCGAAGCCGGCCTCAGGCTCCGCCTTCACGAGCTGACGGGCGGCGCGCACCGAGTCGTGATGCGCCTGATCCTGATCGGCACCGTGGTCACGGCTCTGGGCGTGACGCTTGCGGCCAAGCTCATCGTCGGGCTCGACTGGGGCGTCTCGCTCGTGCTCGGCACGATCCTTGTGGTCTCCGGCCCAACGGTGGTCCTGCCCCTACTGGCGTACGTGCGCCCCACCGACGCAGTGCGGTCGGTGTTGAAGTGGGAGGGAGTGCTCATCGACCCCGTCGGCGCCCTGCTCGGCGTGCTCGCGTTTCATGTGGTCAAGGCGGGTGCGGGCGGCGGCGAGGCCTGGCACCCGGGTGAGTTCGCGCTGAGCCTCGGCATCGGGCTCGTGGCAGGCGTCGTAGGCGCCGGCGTTCTCTGGTGGCTGCTACGCCGCGTCCAGCGAGAGGCGCCAAGCCAGGCCGTGGCCGCGGCGCTGATGGTTCTGGTCGCCGCCTTGGTCGCCGCGGATGCGGTGCGCGAGGACTCCGGCTTCGTGGCCGCGACGGTGATGGGCGCGGTCATGGCGAACCAGACGGAGCTCGACGTCTCCCGGATCCTGGCGTTTCACGGGACGGTGGTCGAGCTCTTGATCGCCATCCTCTTCGTGCTTATCTCCGCATCGGTCGAGCCGTCGCAGGTGGGTGACCTGCTGCCGGAGGGCCTCGCGCTGGTCGCGGTGATGATGCTCGTGCTCCGCCCGCTGGTCGTGGCGCTGGGAACCTCGGGGTCAGAGCTCACCCGCGCGGAGCGAGCCTTCATGGCCTGGCTCGCCCCGCGAGGGATCGTCGCCGCTGCGACCGCCTCGGCGTTCGGGCTGCAGCTCGCCGAGGACGGCGTGAGTGGAGCGGAGGACATCCTGCCGCTCGCGTTCATCGCCATCTTCGCAACGGTGGCCATATACGGACTGACAGCGGCACCCGTCGCTCGTCTCCTCGGCCTGGCGGGGGCAGGCGCGAGCGTCGTGCTCGTGGTGGGAGGGCAGGCCTGGGGTCGAGCGCTGGCGAAGGCGCTCGAGTCGGCGGGGCTTGGCGTGCGGCTCTGGACGGGACGCACGGACGAGCAAGCGGCTGCGCGCGCGGCCGGGTTGAATGCGGGGCACGCGCGGCTGGGCGTCGACCTCGCCACACGCGAGGAGGAGCTCGAGGAGGTATCGGATGCGCTGCTCGTGACTGACAGCGACGACTTCAACGCTCTGGCCGCCTACGAGCTCCGAAGTGAGCTTGGCCACGACCATGTATACAGGCTTCCGACGAGCGGGGACGTGCTCGATCTCGTGCCCACGTACGCGGAGGGCAACATCATGTTCCAGGACGACTTCACGTACGCGGAGCTGACGAGGCGCTTCGAAGCCGGAGCGAAGCTCGTCGAGGTCAGGTCGGAGCACGGCTCAGATCGACAGGCTGCGGCCGGCGATGGCCTGACCACGCTGTTCGTGGTCAGCGAGTCAGGCGAGCTGACGGTGGCGACGAGCGGGCAGCAGCCGTCGATCCGGCCCGGCGACACCAGGATCTGCCTCGCCGAGGTCGAGTGATGCCGGAGGCGATCCATCTCGCTGCTCCGATTGATGGTGGGCTGCGCGCGGCCTACGCCCCCGACGCCAACATGATCCTGCATTCGCTGACGCTTGGAGATCGGGAGCTGCTGGCGACGAGGGGCGGTCTCGGCGACTACGTGGAGAACGGATCGACCATGGGGGTTCCGTTGCTCCATCCGTGGGCGAACCGGCTCGACGGCTACACATACACCGCAGCCGGCACCCAGGTTGTGCTGGACTCGGAGTCGGCGCTGATGAACCGAGACCCGGGCGGGCTTCCAATCCACGGAGCACTGCCCAGACTGTCGAGCTGGGACGTCCTCGAGGTGGCATCGGACGCGCTTCGGGCACGGCTCGATTGGGACCAGCGGCATCCCGCCTTTGAGCTGTTCCCCTTCCCACACCGGCTCGAATACGGGGCGAGGGTCTTGGCCAGTTCGCTCGAGATCGCGATCACGCTGGAGCCCACCGCGGACGCCGCCGTACCGATCTCCTTCGGCTTTCACCCGTATCTGCGCATCCCCGGCGGCACTCGGGTGGGCGCCGAGATGACCCTGCCGGTCGGCCGCCGGATCGTTCACAACGCGTCGATGATCCCCACCGGCGAGAGCGAGCCATGCGACCCCGGGCTGAGGCAGCTCGGCGAAAGCGCCTGGGACGACGGTTTCTCGGATCTCACGAGGCCGACTCGGTTCCTGCTGGCTCACCAGGGCTCGGAGGTCTCCGTGACCTTTCTACGCGGATACCGGTTCGCCCAGGTGTTCGCCCCGCCCGGAAGCGACTTCGTGTGCTTCGAGCCGATGACGGCTCCGACGAACGCCCTGGTGGCCGGCGGCCCGAACCTGCCCATCGTCGAGCCGGGCGGCCGTTACGACACGGCGTTCGCCATCGCGGTGCGTCAGTAGCCGGTCCCTATCTTCACGCGTCGGCGCTCTGAGTCGTGCGCGCCGCCCTTCTGCTCCAGCGTCTGGCAGGCGTCGGCGATGTCGCGCGCCAACGTGTCGACCATCTCGCGGCTGAGCGTCTCCTTCACGAGCGCGCGCATCACCTTCACGTCCTGCGCGTCCGGCGGCAGTGTATAGGCGGGAACCATCCAGCCGCGCTCCGCGGACAGCTGCCACGCGATGTCGAACTCGTCGAAGTTTCTCGCCTCGGCCAGCTTGAACGCGACCAGCGGCAGCTGCTCCTCGTCGCTTCCGATCAGGTCGAATTGGCCCGTGGAGCGCAGGTGGTCGGCGAGGGCGTGCGCGTTGCGCTGCATGATCTCCATGATGTACCGGTAGCCGTCGCGACCGAGCCGCACGAAGTTGTAGTACTGCGCCAGCACCATCGAGGCGCCCGTCGAAAAGTTGAGCGTGAAGGTGGCGTCCGTCTTGCCGAGGTAGTTCTCGTAGAAGACGAGGTCCTCGGCGAGGTCGGCTCGCTCGCGGAAGATGAGCCAGCCGATCCCGGGGTACACAAGGCCGAACTTGTGCCCGGAGACGTTGATGGAGCGCACGGAATCGAGCCGGAAGTCCCACTCCGACTCCGGGTACAGGAACGGCCAGACGAAGCCGCCGCTCGCGGCGTCGATGTGCATGGGTACCTGGAGTCCCTTCCTCTGCTCCAGCCCTCTCAGCAGCTCGTCGATGCCGCGGATGTCGTCCATGTGCCCCGTGAACGTCGTGCCGAGCACGGCGGCCACGCCGATGGTGTTCTCGTCCACGTGCGGCTCCACGTCCTCGGGGCCGATCGTGTACTTGTTCTCCTGAAGCGGCACGATGCGCGGCTCGACATCGAAGTAGCGGCAGAACTTCTCCCATACGACGTGCACGTCCCCGCCAAACACGAGGTTCGGCCGATCAGCCGCGAGGCCGGCCGCCTGTCGCCGCTGGCGCCACTTCCACTTGAGCGACAGCGCGCCGAGCATGATCGCCTCGGACGAGCCCTGTGTGCGGGCGCCGGTGGTCTCGCCCGGCGCGTGGAAGAGGTCGGCGAGCATGCGGATACAGCGCTGCTCGATCTCCGCGGTTTCGGGATACTCGGCGTGGTCGATGAAGTTGCGGTGCAGATTTTCCGCGATGATGCGCTGCGCCTCCGGCTCCATCCAGGTCGTGACGAAGGTCGCCAGGTTTCGCTGCGGGTCGCCCTCGAGCTCGAGCTGGAGGGCGACCATCCGCATCGCGTCGAGGGCGGACATCCCCGTATCGGGGAAGTCCGTCGATGGGGCGGCGTCGAGGAGGAACCTATTTCCGTAGCGGAATGCGAGCTCCTCTTCGCTGAGAATTGTGTCGGCCATGAGCCGATGCAAGCCGACCGCACGCGCCACCGCATCACCCGTAGCGGGTGAATTGCGGCCCGGCCTCAAATCATCCGTATCGGGTGAGGCTCGCCGAGCCGTGCCCCTCGACAATCGGTCGACGAAGATCGCGGAGACCCGGCACGAAAGGGAGCCATGAGCAGCGCGGTACGACCTCACCCGAGCGCCGCCCCGGTTCAGGACGCGGAGAGCAGCGCTGCGGATCCGGCCGACGTACTTGTCGCATTCGGCATCACCGGGGACCTCGCGAAGGTGATGACCTTCCATTCGCTGTATCGGCTGGAGCGCCGCGGGCTGCTGGCCTGCCCGATCGTGGGTGTCGCGGCCGACGACTGGAGCGAGCAGGAGCTCCGCCAGCACGCCCGTGCCGCGATCGAGGCGACCGGTGAGTCGATCGACGAGGAGGTCTTCGGTCGCTTTGCGGAACGACTGTCCTACCTGAGCGGTGACTTTGCGGACCCCGGAACCTACGAGCGGGTGGCCAAGGCAATCGGCTCTGCAAGCCGCCCGGTCTTCTACCTGGAGATCCCTCCCTCGCTCTTCGGCATGGTGATCAAGGGTCTCTCCGCCGCGGGGCTCACGGAGTCAGCTCGCGTCGTCGTCGAGAAGCCTTTCGGCCACGACCTGGCATCCGCACGCGCGCTCAACGACGAGGTGCACAGCTACATCGACGAGTCGCAGCTGTACCGGATCGACCACTTCCTCGGAAAGATGGGCCTGGTGGAGGCGCTCTACCTACGGTTCGCGAACACGATGTTCGAGCCGATCTGGAACCGCAGCTACGTGTCGTCGGTGCAGATCACGATGGCCGAGGACTTCGGGGTCGAGGACCGTGGGCACTTCTACGACCCCGTCGGCGCCGTGCGCGACGTCGTCGTGAACCACCTGATGCAGGTGGTGGCGGCGGCGGCGATGGAGCCGCCGGCCGGCCTGGATGCGCGGACGCTGAAGGACGCGATGGCGACGGTCTTCCGGGCCATGCCCGCGGCCGACCCGGCGCACTACGTGCGCGGGCAGTACGAGGGCTATCTCGACATCGACGGCGTGGCGCCGGATTCGACCACGGAGACCTACGCCGCTCTCCGCCTGTCGGTGGACAACTGGCGCTGGTCGGGCGTCCCGTTCTTCATCCGCACCGGCAAGCGCATGCCCGCGACCCAGACCGAGCTGCGGCTCGTCTTCCACGAGCCGCCCCCGCTGGACTACCGCCTCGCCGGGTCTCACCGGCCCGAGCCCGATCAGCTCGTCGTGAAGCTCGACCCCTCGACCGGGATCAGGCTGCTCGTGAACGCGCAGCGCTCGGAGGAAAGGCGGCCGGAGCAGATCACCCTCGACATGGAGTTCGCGGAGCAGGGCGGCGAGGGGCCGACGCCATACGAGGTCCTGCTGCACGCGGCGATGATCGGCAACTCAACGCGCTTCACACGGCAGGACGCTGTGGAGGAGACCTGGCGGATAATGCAGCCGTTGCTCGACTCGCCGCCTCCCGTCCACCCCTACGCGCCGGGATCCTGGGGTCCCGCCGCGGCGAACGAGCTCGTCGCCGGCCACGGCAGCTGGCGCGGCCCGTGGGTGGTCCAGTGAGCGCGGTGACGACGGGCGGGGACAAGCAGCCGGTCGCGGCCGCCGAGCCGCAGAGCGCGGCGGCGCCGTCGCCGTTCCCGCCGATCGCCGACTACGCGTTCTTATCCAACTGCCACACGAGCGCTCTGGTGGCGCCCGACGGAGCCGTCGACTGGCTGTGTGTTCCCCGCTTCGACTCCCCGAGCGTCTTCGGCACCCTGCTCGATCGCGGTGCCGGCACCTTCCGCATCGGGCCCTTCGGGGTGAACGTGCCCACGGGTCGCATCTACGAGCCCGGCACGAACGTACTGGCCACGACCTGGAGCACGCCGACGGGCTGGCTCATGGTGCGGGACGCGCTCACGATGGGGCCGACCCGGGAAGAGGATGAGGTCACGCCGCACACCCGGCCGCCGGCGGACACCGACGGCGACCACATGCTGGTTCGCGTGCTGATTTGCCTCGACGGCAGCGTGGAGGTGGAGCTGGTGTGCGAGCCGGTCTTCGACTACGGGCGCACGACCCCCGAATGGTCGCTCGTCGACAGCAGCCGCCACGCCGCCGACGCGACCGATGGCGAGCAGACGATTCGGCTCCAGACCGACATGTCGATCGGCATCGAGGGCGACCGCGTGCGCGCGAGGCACACGATGCAGAAGGGCGAGCAGCTCTATTGCTCGCTTTCGTGGGCCGGTGGGCTCGAGTCGCCCCAGGACATCGACCAGGCCAACGCGCGGATCGCCGCGACAGCGGGCTTCTGGCGCGACTGGCTCGGGCGCGCCCGGCAGGTGGACCACCGCTGGCGCGACCCGATCCAGCGCTCCGCGCTCACGATCAAGGGACTCACCTACATGCCGACCGGCGCGACCGTGGCCGCCGCGACGACCTCGCTCCCGGAGACGCCCGGCGGCGAGCGCAACTGGGACTACCGCTTCACCTGGATGCGCGACGCGACCTTCACGCTCCAGGCCCTGCACTGGCTCGCCTTGGACTGGGAGGCCGACGAGTTCATGCAGTTCGTCGCCGACCTCGAGCCGAATCCGGACGGAGCGCTCCAGATCATGTACGGGATCGACGGCCGGAGGGATCTGTCCGAGTCGACGCGGGACGACCTCTCCGGCTATGCGGGCGCCCGCCCGGTGCGGGTCGGCAACGGCGCCTTCGACCAGCGCCAGAACGACGTCTTCGGCGCGGTGCTCGACTCGATCCTGCTCCACACGCGCGAAAGCGAGCGCCTACCGCGGCGGTTGTGGCCGATCGTCAAGGCGCAGGCCGAGTGCGCCACCCAGGTCTGGCGCAACCCCGATCAGGGGATCTGGGAGGCCAGGGGAGAGCCCAAACACTACGTATCCTCCAAGCTGATGTGCTGGGTGGCGCTCGACCGCGCCTCCAAGCTGGCCGAGATCCGGGGCGATTCGGAGCCGCAGGAGCGCTGGCACGCGACCGAGGAGGAGATCAGGGAGGACATCCTCGAGCACGGCGTCCGTAGCGGGGTGCTGCGCCAGCACTACGACACCGACGCCCTCGACGCGTCCACGCTCCTCGCGGCGATCTTCGGCTTCCTGCCGGGGACCGACGAACGCCTGCGCAAGTCCGTCGACGCGATCGCCGACGAGCTGACCGAAGACGGCTACGTGCTGCGCTATAAGACCGACGAGACCGACGACGGCCTGTCCGGCAAGGAGGGCAGCTTCCTGATCTGCTCGTTCTGGCTCGTCTCGGCGCTGGCGATCGTGGGCGAGCTACAGCGTGCCCGCGACCTGATGGAGCGCCTGCTGCGCATCGCGTCCCCGCTCGGCCTCTACGCCGAGGAGTTCGACACGAGCACGGGCCGGCACCTGGGCAACTTCCCGCAGGCCTTCTCGCACCTCGCGCTGATCGAGGCCGCGGCGCGAATCATCCTCGCTGAGCGACTTTTGGAGCTGTCGCAATGACCTCATATGACGTGATCGTGAGCGGGAGCGGCGCCGGCGGCGGCACGCTCGTGAATCATCTGGCCCCCTCAGGCAAGCGCATCCTCCTGCTGGAGCGGGGCGACTGGCTTCCGCGCGAGCCGAGCAACTGGAGCGCCGGCGACGTCTTCGTCGACAACCGCTACGTCACGCCGGACACCTGGTTCGACGGAGGCGGCAAGCCGTTCCAGCCGCAGGTGCACTACTTCGTGGGCGGCGCGACCAAGCTCTACGGCGCGGCGCTCTACCGCCTGCGCGAGGAGGACTTCGGCGAGCTGCGCCACCACGACGGCATCTCGCCGGCGTGGCCGATCTCGTACGAGGATATGGAGCCGTACTACACGGCGGCCGAGTGGCTGTACCAGGTGCACGGGGAACGCGGCGAGGATCCCACAGAGCCGCCCTCGAGCGCGCCGTACGCGTTTCCCGCCGTCTCTCACGAGCCCCGGATTCAGCAGCTCTCGGACGACTTCGCCGCCCTCGGGCTGAACCCGTTCCACGCGCCCTGCGGCATCAGGCTGATCGAGGACGACATGCCCTACAGCCCGTGCGTGCGCTGCGCGACATGCGACGGCTTCCCGTGCCTGGTCCACGCGAAGTCCGACGCCGAGGTGCTTGCGGTGCGGCCTGCGCTCGAGCACGACAACGTCACCCTGCTCACCGGCGCCAGGGCAGTATCCCTCCGCACAAGCTCGTCGGGCTCGGAGATCTCGCAGGTCGACGTGGAGCTGGATGGCGAGCCCGTGTCCTTCTCGGCCGACATCGTCGTCGTCTCATGCGGGGCGGCGAACTCGGCGAAGCTGCTGCTGGCCTCGGCGAACGACAGTCACCCGAACGGGCTCGCGAACGGCTCCGACCAGGTCGGGCGCAACTACACCTTCCACACCAGCCAAGCGGTGCTCGCCCTCTCGAAGGAGCCGAACCTGACCGTCTTCCAGAAGACGCTGGGTCTCAACGACTTCTACTTCGGCAGCGACGACTTCGAGTACCCGATGGGGAACATCCAGATGGTCGGAAAGTCGTCGGCGCCGATGTACCGCGGCGAGAAGCCGCTCGAGACGAGGCTGGCTCCCACGCGTACGCTCGAGAACATGGCTCGCCACGCTGTGGACTTCTGGCTGTCGACCGAAGACCTGCCGATGCCGGAGAACCGGGTCACGCTCAACCGCGACGGCCAGATCACGATCAGCTACGCGCCGACCAACGGAGAGGCGGGGAAGCGCCTGTACCACCAGCTGAAGTCGATGCTCCGGCACGCGGGCATGGAGCCCGAGCATCTGATCCCGAGGCACGCCTACCTCAAGAACGAGATCCCGGTCGCCGGGGTGGCGCACCAGGCCGGCACCTGCCGCTTCGGAACGGACCCGCAAACGTCGGTGCTGAACCTGGATTGCCGAGCGCACGAGCTCGACAACCTGTACGTCGTCGACACCAGCTTCTTCCCGAGCATCGGCGCCGTGAACCCAGCCCTGACCGCGATGGCGAACGCGATCCGTGTGGGCGATCACCTGCTCGAGCGGATGGGCGCGGCCCAGGCGCGCCCGGAGTACACGCATGCCGGCTAACGGGGCGTCCGGTTCGCGGCGCCGGGTCGTGATCGTCGGCGGCGGCTTCGGCGGGCTCGCGGCGGCGCGGCGGCTGAAGCACGCCGAGGTCGACGTGACGGTGATCGACCGCAAGCACCACCACCTGTTTCAGCCGCTGCTCTACCAGGTGGCGCTCGGCGCGGTGGCGCCGGGCGAGTGCGCGACGCCGATCCGGGTCTCGCTGAGGCGCAACCCGCACGCCTCGGTGCTGATGGCGGAGGTCGTGGACTTCGACGCGGAGCGGAAGGAGGTCGTCCTCGAACGCGGCGAGCGCGTCGGGTACGACAGCCTGATCCTCGCCTGCGGGATGGAGACCTCCTACTTCGGCAAGGACGACTGGAAGGACGTGTCGTGCGGGCTGAAGACGCTCGCCGACGCAGTCGAACTGCGTGACCGGATCTTCGGTGCGTTCGAGGAGGCCGAACGAGCGCCGGACCCCGAGAGCCGTGCAGAGTGGCTGACCTTCGTCGTCATCGGCGGGGGGCCGACAGGTGTTGAAGTGGCCGGGGCGCTCGCAGTCCTCGCAAGCGAGTCGACGCCCAAGGACTTCGCTCGAATTCGCGCGGAGGAGGTGCGGATCATCCTGCTCGACGCCGGCGAACGCGTGCTGTCGCCGTTCAGCGAGTCGCTCTCCGCCAAGGCGGGGGAGGGGCTGGCCGAGCTCGGCGTGACCGTGCGCGAGGGGGTCCGCGCCACCGCGATCGACTCGCGCGGCGTCACGATCGAGACCGGCGGCGAGACGGAGCGAATCACCACCCGCACGGTGATCTGGGCCGCCGGTGTCCAAGCCGTGCCGGTCGCCGCCGCGCTCGCGCGGGCCACCGGCGTGGAGACGGACCGGGCGGGGCGGATCCCGGTCACCCCGAATCTCACCGTCCCCGGTCACCCCGACGTCTCCGTAATCGGCGACGTGGCGAGCCTCGCCGGACCGGATGGGAGGCCGCTCCCGGGCCTTGCGACGGTTGCGATCCAGCAGGCCGCGCACGTCGCCAAGGCGATCCACAACGGCCAGCGGGGAGCCTCAACTCCGTTTCGCTACCTCGACAAGGGCGCGCTGGCCGTCATCGGACGAGGCCGGGCGATCTGTGAGATCAGGGGCCTGAAGCTATCCGGGTGGCCGGCGTTCGCCACCTACCTCGGCGTGCATCTTTTCTACCTCGGCGGCGAGGGCAAGCGCCTCAAGCTCCTCGCTGACTGGGCCGCGACCTGGTTGGGCGTGCGGGGCAACGAGCTCATGGAGGGCGAGCTGTCGACAGTCGAGCGCGCGCCGCCTAGCGTCGAAGCCATTCGATGAGCCTGGCGGCGCGATGCTAGACATCGCCATCCCGATCGCGTCCGAGTTGGAGGCGGCACGGAGCCAGATGGCGTTCACGCTGGGCTTTCACATCATCCTGGCGTCGCTGGGTGTCGGCTTCCCGGTGCTCATGCTGATCGCCAACTACCGCGGTCTCCGCCACGACGACCCCGTCGCGCTGCTGCTTGCGCGGCGGTGGTCGAAGGTCGTGGCCATCACGTTCGCCGTGGGCGCCGTGACCGGTACCGTGCTGTCGTTCGAGTTCGGCCTACTCTGGCCCGAGTTCACGGGCCGGTTCGGCAAGGTCTTCGGAGTGCTCTTCGCCGTCGAGGGAATCTTCTTCTTCCTCGAGGCGATCTTCGTGGCGATCTACATCTTCGGCTGGAAGCGCCTCTCCCCGTGGACGCACTTCTGGACCGGGGTTCCGATCGCAATCTGCGGAATCGGCGGCGCGTTCTCGGTGGTCGCGGTCAACTCCTGGATGAACCAGCCACAGGGCTTCAAGCTCTCCGGCGGCGAGGTCACGGACGTCGAGCCCTTCAAGGTGATCTTCAACCCGGCCGTGCCCTACGAGGTTCCGCACATGATCCTCGCCGCGTATCTGGTGACCGGCTTCCTCGTTGCGTCTGTGTATGCGGTCGGCATGCTGCGGGGTCGCCGCGATCGCTACCACCGTCTCGGCCTGCTGATCCCGCTGACATTCGCGGCGATCGTGACGCCGATTCAGTTCGCGGTCGGGGATACCGCCGCGCGCTCGATCGCCGACGACCAGCCGATCAAGTTCGCGGCGATGGAGTGCGTACAGGAAACGGCGACCCACGTCACCGAGTACATCGGCGGGCGCTGCACAAGCGACGGCGTGAAGGGGGGGATCGGCATACCGGGGCTCGACTCGTTCCTGGTCGGCTTCAGCACCGACACCGAGGTCACCGGGCTCGACACGGTCCCGCCCGACGACCGGCCGCCCGCGAACACGCTCCTGCACTGGGCCTTCGACGCGATGGTCGGGATCTGCACGCTGCTCATCGGGCTGGGCGCCTGGCTTGGCTTCACCTGGTGGCGACAGCGCGAGATCCCGAACTCGAGGTGGTTCCTGCGCGCGACAGCTGTGTCCGGCGTCGCCGCGATCGTCGCGCTCGAGTGCGGCTGGATCGTGACCGAGGTGGGCCGTCAGCCGTGGGTCGTGTACGAGATGATGCGGACCAAGGACGCGGTCACCGGCGCGAGCGGCATCTGGGTCACGTTCGCGATCGTCTTCGTGCTCTACGCGCTGCTGGGGGTGGCGACGGTGGTCACGCTCAGCGCCATGGGCCGACGCTGGCGCGAGGAGGCTGTCGATGACGAGGCAGACGTCCCGTACGGGCCGTCCGCGGAAGCGCCGGAGCCGCTGTCCGGAGGCGCGAGTTGAGCACGGCGGACGCGGTCGCCGGCGTCCTCTGGGTCGGGGTGACCTTCTACATCGTGTTCGGCGGCGCCGACTTCGGTGGGGGCTTCTGGAGCCTCGTGGCCGGTCGCGACGACCGCGCCCGACGAGCGCGCGAACTGATCGACTGGGCGATCGGGCCGGTATGGGAGGCCAATCACGTATGGCTGATCTTCGTCCTGGTCGTGTTGTGGACCGCTTTCTCCGAGGCGTTCGCCTCCATCTTCTCCACGCTGTTCATCCCGCTCAGCCTCGCGGCGCTCGGAATCGTGCTGCGCGGATCGGGATTCGCCTTCCAGCGGACCGCACGGAGGGAGAAGGGGAGGGAGGTCGCCGAGCGCCTCTTCGGCCTCTCGTCTCTGCTGACGCCGTTCTTCATGGGGACGGTTGTGGGCGCGATCGCCTCTGGGCGGGTGCCGGTAGGCAATGCCGAGGGCGACTCCGTCACCAGCTGGCTCAACGGGGTGTCGCTGCTCGTCGGCGCGCTGTTCGTGGCCACCTGTGCATACGTCGCCGCCGTTTTCCTGGTCAGCGATGCCCGCCGGGCGTCAGCCGCCGACCTCGAGCGCTACTTCAGGGACCGCGCGCTCGCAGCCGCCGTGGTGGCGGGGGCGCTGGCGATCGCCGGAATCCTCGTGCTGAAGGACGATGCGGAGTACGTCTACGACCGGCTCACGCAGGAGGGCCTGCCGCTCGTGATCCTCTCCGGGCTGTGCGGGGTGGGAGCGCTCGTGCTGCTCGCCCGCCGGGTCCCGCGCGGGCCGCGGCCCCTCGCCGTCGGGGCGGTCGTTGCGGTGGTCTGGGGCTGGGGTGTCGCGCAGTACCCGTACCTGCTTCCGGAGAAGCTGAAGATCGCGGACGCGGCCGCTCCGGATCCGACACTCGTTGGCGTGCTGATCGTGTTCGGCGCGGCGTTGCTGCTCGTGCTGCCTTCGATCGCGCTGCTGTTCGCGCTCGCACAGCGCAGCGTGATCGAAGAGGGCGAGGCCCCCCAGTCGTCCCCGGGGACCGGCAAAATCAGCTCCATCGGATGACGCAGGAACAGTCCGCAAGCTACGGCGAAAAGCTGAGCTGGGAGCCCGCAACGCCGCGCCTCCGGGTGCTGCCGCTGCTCGTCTCCTGGGTCATCGCGGCGGCGTCCGTCGCCGTCGCGGCGTGGATCGGCCCGGGCGTCGACCTCGAGCAGACGGGGGCCGCGTTCGCGGTCGCCGCCGCCATCGCGCTCCTGAACGCGGTCCTGCCGCCCGTCCTGGCGGCACTCCGCCTGCCATTCATGCTGGTCGCCGGCTTCCTGCTCGTACTGGCTGCGGACGCGCTGGTCCTCCAGGTGGCCGGAGACGTGCTGTCGGACGACATACACGTGGGCTCGTTCGGCGACGCCCTCCTTGCCGCGCTCGTCATGTCCGCCGTGAGTCTCGTGCTGCAGATGATCCTCGGTGCGAATGACGACGACGAGTACACGTTGAAGGTCACCCGCCGCATCGCGCGCCGGCAAGGCGCGATCGCACCCACCGACGTGCCGGGGATGGTCTTCCTCGAGATCGACGGGCTGGCGCTGCCGGTGCTCCGCGACGCGATGCGAGATGGGAGCGCCCCGTTCATGGCGAGCCTGATCTCCGACCACGCCCACCGGCTCACCGAATGGGAGACGGATCTGTCATCCCAGACAGGCGCCAGCCAGGCCGGCATCCTGCTCGGCTCCAACGAGGACATCCCCGCCTTCCGCTGGGTGGAAAAGGAGACCGGCCTGATGGTGGCCTGCTCCTCGCCCGCGGACTGCGCCGAGATCGAGCGGCGCAATTCGACCGGCATCGGGCTGCTCGTCGACGGCGGGGCGAGCCGGGGCAACCTTCTCTCGGGCGAGGCGGAGGAGACGATCCTTACCGTGAGCCGTACCGAGGCGGAGAAGCAGGCGAACCCAGGCTACCGCGCCTTCCTTGCCAACGGATTCAACGTGACCCGGGCGCTGGTCCTGTTCGGATGGGAGGTCGCGCTGGAGATCACCGCGGCCATCCGTGCGGCCCGGCGCGATGTACGGCCACGGGGCCACCGCGGGGGCGTCTATCCGCTCATGCGTGCCGCGATGTGCGTGATCGTGCGCGACCTGGTCGTCTTCGGTGTACTGACCGACATGATGCGCGGCCGGCCGGCCGTGTACGCCACCTTCGCGAGCTACGACGAGGTGGCCCACCACTCCGGTCTGATGCGTGCCGACACGCTCGAGGCGCTGCGAAAGCTCGACCAGCAGTTCGGTCGGATCTGGCGCGCACGCAAGTACGCACCGCGTCCCTACGAGCTGGTGGTGCTCTCGGACCACGGACAGACCCAGGGGGCGACCTTCAAGCAGCGAAACGGCTACGGGCTCGAAGGCCTCGTCGAGCGCTCGATTGGCGACGCACGGGTGGCCGGCATTGCGGGCGGCGACGAGCAGAGCTCGATGGTCCAGCACGCGATGAACGAAGCCACCGGGCGCACGGAGCAGAAGCGGCCGAAGAACGACGTGTCGGATCGCGAGGTGGTGGTCCTGGGCTCAGGGAATCTTGGGCTCGTCTATCTGATGGAGGAGAAGCGGAGGCTGACGCTGGAGGAGCTCGACCAGCGTCATCCCCGACTGCTCTCGAGCCTTCGCGAGCACCCCCACATCGGCTGGCTCCTTGTGCGCTCCGCCGAACACGGCGCGGTTGTGCTCGGCGCGGGAGGCGCCCACTACCTCGACGAGGGTCGCATCGAGGGCGACGATCCACTGGCTCGGTTCGCGCCGACGGCGGCACGGCATCTGGCCCGCACGGATCGCTTTCCGCACGTCGCCGACATCATGGTCGGCAGTTTCTACGACCCCACGCTCGACGAGGGATGCGCCTTCGAGGAGCTGATCTCTTTCCATGGCGGACTCGGCGGCCCGCAGACCAGGCCGTTCTTGCTGTCCTCGCCGAGCCTGCCGCTGCCCACGGGGCCGATCATCGGCGCCGCTGCGGTGCATGAAGTGCTCGCCGGGTGGAGAGCGATGCTGCAACGACCGGCGTCCGCAGCTCGCTTGACCGCCGTGCCCTCGGACCCGTCACGGGCCGGCTGAGGAGGATCACCCGGACATCAGCCGCCCCTCGGCAGTAGCCCGGCCATCGCGTTCGCCATCGGCGAGCCGATCCCGGTCGCAAGGTCGAAGCCGGGTCGCGCCGGGCAGCACGACCCGCCGAAGAGGGCATTACCGCCCTGAGTGATGTCGATGAACGCCTCTGGATTGCTGTTGGCCAGCGCGTACATCAGGGGCGGCACGAAGCCCGGTCGCGGCAGCCCCTGCTGCTCGGCCTGCTGCGCCCAGAGGGCAATCACGCCCGCCGTGAGCGGCGCAGCGGCGCTGGTGCCGCCGACGAACGAGATGCCCTGCGGCGCCTTAGGGCAGCCCTGGACGCCGCTCGAGCAGACGATTGGGTAGCCGGGGCTCTCGTCGGCGAAGGCCGACACGTCGGGCACCATCCGGTACTTCGAGTTCGTGAATGACTGGGCGGGTTGCCACGACGGCCGGGACTGGAAGGTGCTCTGCCCGCCGCCGCCGCCCGCGGTGTCCGTGTAGGGCGCCGGGTAGGCGGTGTCGTTCCAAGGTCCGGTCGCGGCGATGCTGTTATCCGAATTGAGGGTGAGATTCGTTCCGCCCACGGCGAGCACCCATCCTGAGCTCGCCGGCCACGACACCTGCGGCTTCTTCTCGGAGGAGGTGAGTTGGCTGGGTGGCACCCCGCGCGCGCAGGCTGACGATCCGGTGTCGCCGGCGGCGACGACGACCGTGATCCCGAGCGCCGCCTCGGCGGCCAGCAGCCGGTTGACGAGGGTGCGAGACGCCGAATACGGCGACACCGTTGACTCGCACACCCCATATGACACCGACACGACATTGGGGACCGGCGCGCCGCCCGTGGTCGCCTGAATGGGCGCGGCCAACATCTTCAGGAAGCCGAGCACGTCGCCGTCGTCGGCGTTCTCGTTGATGGGTTGGACCCAGAGGTCGAAGCGGTCGAGCTGCGGTGCGACCATCGAGACCACCATCGCGTCGAGCGAGCTCTCGAGTATCGGCTGGATGCCTGAGCCGTTGTGGATTTTCAGCGGGGTCCCCTGGGTGCCGAAGCAGTTGCGGAATTGGTTCACGTCCGAGGCGGGGGTCGGCGCCTCGCCGACGATCGCCAGCCGAACGCCCTGTCCGAGGAGGCCCGACGACTGCAGCGGCGCGATGCCATACGCGGTCTGGATCTGGTTTGGGTAGAGGCCGTTCGACAGGGCCAGCACGCCGGGATCGGTGGTGTTGAGGCACGACGGCGCCACAGTGCCCGTGCGCGTCGGCGTGCCGCCGTCGTAGGGACCTCCCGCAGCGGCTCTGGCGACCGGCCGCGCGCGCGGGTGCCTGGCCGCCGACCCATGCGCGCTCACCGTCAGGCGCATCCCGGCGATGGTGTCGACGTTCCCCTTGATCCCCTTCGGGAGCTTCGGGGTGTTGACGGGCAGTGCCACGACTGTCCCTGAGGAGGTGCGGTAGTCGGCCCACTTCGTCCCGAACATCTTCTGCGCCTTGCCGATCGAAAGCGTCGCACTCGCACGCAGGTGCGTGACATCGAGGGTGGCGCTCACGTGCTGGGACTTGAAGGCGTTCACCACGCCCTTGCGGACCGACGACGTCGCGCCGTATTTGCTCGCCAGGTTCGAGAGCGAGAGGTACTTGCCGTACGACGACGACGCTGGGTTGCTCGCCGACTTCGCCTTCTTCTGGATGCCTGAGTTGTTCGCGATCAGCCCGATCTGGAGGCCGAGCTTGAGACTCGTCGAAGGCGCCCCCACCTTCTTGAGCCCCTTGTGCGAGATCGGCCCGTAGTCGACGGACGCGTGAGCCACCGGGGCCCCGATCGCGACCGACACCCCAGCCGCGGCCAATAGCCAGGCACGCATGCCACCAGTCGACCACCGTCGCGGCGCCGCCGCCACACCCAGTTGGAATGAGATCTGTCGCCGGGTCGCTCGGCCGGCCGCGCCAGATCTCATCCGATCATGGCGATGCGCCGGCGCGCGACGGAGGCCAATATGCCATCCGAACAGATGAAAGGAGTCGTGATGGCAAAGCGAGTGGTCGTATCGCTCTTCGACAACGAGGCGACAGCCGATAACGCTGTCGTCGCCCTGAGGGACTCCGGCGTCGCGAAGCACGACGCCATCGGCGTGCTCGTCCTCGACGAGAGCGGTGACCTCAAGACTCAAAAGCTGGGCGCGCACAGCCTCTATAAGGGCGCGGGCATCGGCTTCATTCTCGGGCTGCTGGGCCCCGTGGGCGTAGGACTCGGGATGGGGATCGGGATGGGCGCGACCACGGGCGGCGCACTCGGGCTGCTGCACCACAAAGGCCTCGGGCTGAGCGAGCGTGACCGTGAGCGCATCAGTGCCGAGCTTGCGACCGGCAAGGCAGCGGTCGGTGTCCTGGCGGACTTCGACGAAGCTCCGTCGGTCGACGCGAAGCTCACGGACCTCGGCGGTGTCTCGGAGGTCCACGCGTTCAGCGACGAGGCGCTCGAGGAGGCGGCCGCGGCCGCAGCGGCACCGCCGGCGAGCGCATGATCTGCGCGTCGTAGTTGCTTCAGAGTCTCGACGTTGGCACTGGCGATGCGGCCCCGGCACATCGGGCCCGTCACCCGCGGGCTAGAGTCGCCATATGCCGAACGACGATCCGCTCGACCAGCTGTCGACGAGCGAGCTACATGACCTCGCACTCCATCGGGCACGCACGCACCTTGACGTCCGCTTCTTCTGGCGGCTGATGGAGGTGCTTCCGGTGGCCGAGGCCGGAGCCGGACAGCTGCGCGAGGCGGAGGCCGACGTGGCGACGATGCGGGCACATCTCGACGACGTGACGGACTCGGGGCAGGGCGAGGTAGCCGAGCTCCTACGGCCGTTCTACCTCGACTACCTGAACAAGCACGGCGTCAAGCCCCCTCAGCGGTGAGCTCGTAGTGGCTCTGCTCAGCCAGATGTTTCGCACCGTCGCCATCACCGGACGCACGGACACGGTGAACGCGTGGTTTGCCGACCGGCAGGGCGGGCGCTGGGCCGAGCAGACCGTTCGCGGCGCGTTTCCGAACGTGCCAGCCCACGGCCGAAGACCGGCGTCGGCGACGGGGGCCCCGGCGGACCCCACCGCGAGTCGGCGAGACCTGACGGAACTGCAACAGCGAGGCGTGGTCACCGAAGCGGAAGCCGAGGCCCTCCGCGCCCGGCTCAGCCTCTAGGCCGAGCTCGGGGCGATGCAGCTGCGCGTGGCCCGGCACACGGAGCGCCTTGAAGAGGTCGTCAGGTTCTACCGCGACGGCATCGGGCTGAAGGAGATCGGCGGCTTCCAGGACCACGACGGCTATGACGGCGTGTTTCTTGCCGTGCCCGGCTCCGGCACACACCTCGAGCTGACCGCGGGCGGCGCACACGGCGCTCCTGCGCCTCACCCTGAATCGCTGCTCGTGCTCTACCTCGGCGACGAGGAGGCCGTGAGGGCGACCGCATCACGGCTGGGCGTGGATCCGATCGCACCCGCGAATGCATTTTGGGACGAACACGGCCTGACGTTCGAGGATCCCGACGGTTTCCGGGTCGTGCTCGTGCCCGAGCGCTGGCAGGCCTAGTACGCCACACGCCGCCCAACCCGGCGGTGATCCACGCGAGGGATCACTCGAGATAACGGCCATGATCGTCCAGGATCTGATGGTCGACGCGTAAGGAGCGATGAGATGCTCGAGCACGGAAGGGTTGCCACTCGCCTGCCTGCCCAGGACCTCGCGCGAGCGAGGGCGTTCTATGCCGAGGTGCTCGGCCTGGAGCCGGTCGAAGAGCGGCCGGGCGGTCTGCGCTACGTGAGTGCGGCCGGCGAGTTTGCCCTCTTCGAATCCTCAGGAAGGCCTTCCGGCGAGCACACACAGATGGGCTGGGAGGTCGACGACATCGAAGCAACCGTCCGCGCGTTACGAGCCCGCGGCGTGATGTTCGAGGAATACGACCTGCCCGGGCTCGAGACGGTCGCTGGGATCGCGGACATCGAGGGCAACTACCCGAGTAAGGGCACCGGCGAGCGGGCCGCATGGTTCCGAGACAGCGAGGGGAACATGCTTGGGATGGGCCAGCCAGTCCGGGCGTAGCGGAAGGAGAGCGCGATGGCCAGCACGGACGCCGGACGCCCGTCCCACGCGACCGCGAGAACGATTACACGGACGAGGCGGCGAGGATGCGCTGCGGGGCGCAGCGGAGACCACGACCCGCTCAGGCAAGCTGCGGCAGATCGAGCGCTACAGCGCGGGGCGCATCCTCTACACGCGCTTCAACTACACGACCGGTGACGCCGCGGGCCAGAACCTGACCGGGAAGGCGACGCAGGCGGCGTGTCGCTGGATCACCGAGCAGAACGACACGATCGAGCGCTACTTCCTCGAGTCGAACTTCGCGACCGACAAGAAGAGCTCCCAAATCAACATGCTGAAGACTCGCGGGAAGCGCGTCATCGCCGAGGCGACGGTCCCCAACGAGCTCTTTCATCAGATCATGCGCTCCGACTCGCGGCTGATGTACCGGGCGCGGCAGGTGTCGAACCTCGGCGGCTTCATGTCCGGCGTCAACAACAACGGAGCGCACTCCGCCAACGGCATCACGGCGATCTTCATCGCGACCGGGCAGGACGCCGCCAACGTGGCCGAGTCGAGTGCCGCGTACGTGTACGCCGAGCTGCGGGACAACGGCGACTACTACTACTCAGTGACGATCCCCTCGCTCATCGTCGCCACTTACGGCGGGGGCACCGGCCTGGCCACGCAGCGCGAGTGCCTCGAGCTGCTGGGCTGCTACGGCGCCGGCAAGGTCCACAAGCTCGCCGAGATCGTGGCCGCGACCGTGCTCTGCGGCGAGTTGTCGCTGGGCTCCGCGATCGTCGCCGAGGAGTGGGTCGAGGCGCACGACCTCTACGGCCGCAACCGCTAGGTCGCCCCTCGACTCGCAGCCGCACACAGCGCGACGCCGAGTACGCCCAGCAGCCATACCGCCTGCCCATCGTGGATGGCTTCATGAGCGGCGTCTCCTGGCCGAGTTGGAGTCGAGCGCGCCGGCGATCTGAGTCGTAGAACGCGAAACGGGCCCACTCGGGCCCGCATCGCGTTCCATTTGTCGAGGGCTTCTAGGGCGCGGGCTGCTTGACGGTGATCCTCACCGTGACCGGCTGGGACTCGAGCTTGCCGTCGCTCACCTTGTAGTGGAAGTAGTCCTCGCCGACGTAACCGGAGTCGGGCGTATAGGTCAACGACCCGTTGCTGCCCAGCACCACGTCGCCGTGGTTCGGGCCGGGCACGGGGTTCACCCGGATCGGCGTCAGGATGTCGCCCTCGGGGTCGGTGTCGTTCGCAAGAAGCCCGGGAGCGTCGACCTTCAGCTGAGTGTCAGCGTCGAAGGCGTACGCGTCCTCGACCGCGGTTGGGGCACGGTTGGTGTGGTTGAGGAGCACCGAGACGTTGTCGCCGTCCCAGTTGGCGACGGCCAGGTCGTCCCGGCGGTCCCCGTTGAAGTCGGCCGCCGTGACCCACGTCGGCCCGTTGCCTGCGGTGAGGTTGGTCCCCGCGCCGAAGGTGCCGTCCCCCTTGCCGGCAAGCACTGAGACGTTGCCCGCCGCGTAGTTGGCGACTGCGAGGTCGAGGTTCGCATCGTCGTCGAAGTCGCCCACCGCGACGGAGGCGGTTCCGTCGTTATTCGCGCCGGGGCCGGCTCCCGTCCCGGTGTCGTAGTTCGTCGCTGCGCCGAACGCGCCCGTCCCGTCCCCAGGGAGCACCGAGACGTTGGCGGACTGATAGTTGGCGACCGCCAGGTCAGGGTGGCTGTCGCCGTTGAAGTCGGCCACCGCGATGTCGCTGGGTCCGCGGTCTGCCTTGTACGTGGTGGGGGGCCCGAATGTGCCATCCGCCTTGCCAAGCAGGACGCCGATGTTCTGCGCGTCGTAGTTCGCGAGCACCAGATCTGAGTTGTCGTCGTGGTTGAGATCGCGTACCGCTATCGACCACGGCGCGGGCGTGTTTCCGTCCGGGTCGACCTCACCGGTGGCGTAGCTCTTCGGCGCATCGAAGGTGCCATCACCCTTGTTCAGCGCGATGGACGCCCCCCACGAGGTGGCCGCGATGTCGAGGCCGTTCGTGTGGTCGAAGTCACTGAGCGCGACCCAGGTGGGTTCATCGATATCAATTTTCGCGCCCGCTTCGAACGTCCCGTCGCCGTTGCCGTGCAGCACCTGTATGTCGTCCGTGGATGACGAGTCCGCCCAGTTGGCCACGACCAGGTCCGGGTGTTTGTCGCCGCCTGCGTCGGCGACGTTGTCGACGTCGCCGACCGCGACGTAGTAGGGCTTGTTACCGACGGGGTAGTCGGTCTTGGTCGCACTGTCGAAGCTGCCGCCACCATTGCCGAGCAGCACAGAGACACTGTCGCCGAGCGTGTTGGTGACCGCCATGTCGGGGAGGGCGTCGCCGTTGAAGTCGCCCGTCGCGACGGACAGCGGTTGATCGCCGACGGCGTAGTTGGTCGGGTCGTCGAACCTCGGCTGAGCAAGCGCCCCCGCGGGCAGCGCCAGCGCCACCGCCAGCGTTGCCGCACCGGCGAGCAGGCCGGCCCGCCGGGCCGGTCGTCTGCGCCGCCTATGCGGGACGCGGTCGATGTTCGTCTCGTCGGATGAGGTCTGCTCCTGCTGCCGCATCTGGGTGTCTCCTTGCGAGAGGGAATTGATGCGGGGAAGCAGACCAGCGCCCGCTGACATTCGAGCGACAGGTCGCTGACGCGCGACGGGAGCGGTCCGTCAGCGACGTGCGGCGAGCGCGCGGGCCGCCTCGACAACCTCGCCGACGAGGATGGCCAGGTGCTCCGAGCGAGTGTCCGGGTGCAGGATGCAGGCGCGCAGCGTCTCGCGGCCACCGAGGACGGTGCCGGTCACGAACGCGCGCCCGCGCGCCTGCACGGCCTCGGGCAGCGCCCGGTTGACGTCCTCCACCCGGGCGGGCGGACAGCCCGCCGGCCGCGCCCGGAAGGCGACGATGGAGGTCTCGGGCGCGGCGGCCAGCTCCAGCTCCGGCTCGCGCTCGACCAGCGTTGCCAGCTCGCGCGCGAGCCGGTTCGCCTCGATCACTTGGGCCGCGAGGCCGGCGCGTCCGCGAGCGGCGATCGTCGCCCACGTCTTCAGTGCGCGGAAGGGCCTCGTCTGCTCGAACCCATACTCGGCGAACGTGCCGACCGGCTCGCCCGTGTCCTGGCGCAGGTACGGCGGGATGAGGCTGAACACATCGCGCAGGTCGTCGCCGCGCCGTACGAGCATGCAGCCGGCGTCCACCGGAACGCCGAGCCATTTGTGCGGGTCGAGGGCCAGCGAGTCGGCCCGCTCCATCCCGCGAAAGCGGGCGGAGATTGCCGGGTCGAGCACGCCGAAGGCGCCGTAGGCGCCGTCGACGTGGAACCAGAGGCCCGCGGCGGCCGCCACCTCGGCGAGCGCCTCCAGCGGGTCGATCGCGCCCGTGTTGACGGTCCCGGCCGAGCCGACGATGAGCGCGGGCACCGCCGAGCCAGCGCGATCCGCGGCAATGGAGGCGAGCAGCGCGGAGGCGTCGAGCCGGCCTCCCTCGAGCGGCACCTCCCGCATCGCGCCGCTCCCGAGACCGAGGAGCTCGAGCGCGCGGCGCACGCAGCTATGGGTCTCGGCCGGGACATACGCGACCAGCTGCGGCGCGCCGGCGAGACCGTCGCGGCGCACGTCGTGGCCGACGGCGGCGAGCGCGCGGCCGCGAGCCCCGGCGAGGCAGACGATCGTCGCGGCGGACGCACCGCTCGTGAGCAGGCCCGCGCCCGGCTCGTGCGGGAAGCGGACGAGCTCGGCCAGCCAGCGCACCACCGCGCGCTCGAGGTGGACATCGGCGTGATCGCCCGCGACGACACTCGGATTCATCGCTGCCGCCGCCAGCGACGCGACGACGCCGCCGGGAGAGGGCGGCGGG
>JBKPME010000204.1:0-17060 GCA_046731915.1 Actinomycetota bacterium | reverse complement strand
GGTCGGCGCCGGCGGCGGCTCGATCGCATGGCGCGACTCCGGTGGCGCGCTGCAGGTAGGCCCGCGCTCGGCAGGCGCGGACCCGGGGCCGGCCTGTTACGGCCGCGGCGGCGACAAGCCGACCGTCACGGACGCCAACCTGCTGATCGGGCATCTCGCCGAGGACGCGCCGCTGGCCGGCGGCGTGCGGCTCGACAGCTTGGCCGCCGAGCGCGCCGTGGGCGAGCTGGCGGGCGAGCTCGGGCTGTCGCTCGAGGACACCGCCGCGGGCATCCTGCGCGTGGCCAGCGCCGCCATGGCGCAGGCGGTCCGCGTGGTGACGGTCGAGCGCGGCATCGACCCGCGCGAGCTCGCCCTCGTCCCCTTCGGCGGCGCCGGTCCCCTCCACGCGGCCCAAATCGCGGACGAGCTCGGGATGCGCCGCGTGCTGGTGCCGGTGGCGAGCGGCGTTCTCTCCGCCTTCGGCCTCGTCGTCGCCGAGCGCCGCCGCGACCTCGTGGAGAGCGTGCTCCTGACCGGCGACGACCTGACGCGAGAGCGCATCGCGCAAGCCGTCGAGCGGCTCGCGGAGCGCGGCCGCGAGGAGCTGCGCGCCAGCGCCGGCCGACCGGGCGCCGCCGAGGCCGAGGTGCGCGCGACCTACGACCTGCGTTACGAGGGCCAGGCCTTCGAGCTGCCCGTCGAGGGCGAACCCGCCCCGGATCCCGGCGAGCTCCGCCGTGCGTTCGACTGCGCCCATGAGGATCGCTACGGCTACTCGGACACGGGCGCTCGGCTCGAGCTGGTCACGGTCCGTGTCGCCGTTGCGCTGCCCGGCGCCGAGCCGCGGCCCGCTGCCTGGGACGGTCTGCCGGGCGACCCGGTCGAGGGCGCTGAGGTCGTCGCGCTGCCGGGCTCCACGCTCGTCGTCCCCAAGGGCTGGCGTGCCCGCGCCGAGGACGACCTGGTGGTGATGGAGCGGTCGTGAGCGGCCTCGACCCCATCACGCTCCAGGTGATGCTCGGCAGTCTCCGGGCCGCCTGTGACGAGATGGGTGCGGTCCTGGTGCACTCGGCGCACTCGGCGAACATCAAGGAGCGCCGCGACGCGTCGACGGCCCTCTTCGACCCCGAGGGCCAGATGGTCATGCAGGCCGAGCACATCCCGGTTCACCTGGGTGCGATGCCGTCGGCCGTGGCAGCGGTGCTCGGCGAGGAACAGCGGCCCGGCGAGTCCTGGATCCTGAACGACCCCTACCGCGGCGGCACGCACCTGCCGGACATCACCGTGATCCGGCCGCTGTTCCACGCGGGCGAGCTCGCCGGCTTCGCGGCCAGCCGCGCCCACCACGCCGACGTGGGTGCGGCGGAGCCGGGCAGCATGCCCGCCTTGTCGCGCACGCTCGAGGACGAGGGTGTCGTGATCCCGCCCACACGGCTCACGGAGGACGTCCTGCACGACCTCGCCGGCCGGATGCGCAACCCGCGCCAGCGCGAGGCCGACCTGCGGGCCCAGTTGGCGGCCGGTCGCGCAGGGGGCGACCGCGTGGCGGCCCTGATCGAGCGCTTCGGGCTCGACAGCTTCCGGGCCGGCCTGCGCGAGACGCTCGACTACGCCGAGCGCCGCACCCGCGCCCGGATCGCCGAGCTCGAGGACGGAACCTATCCCGCCACCGACCTCCTCGAAGGTGTGGAGGGCGATCTCGCGCTGAGGGTGGACGCGAGGGTGGACGGCGACCGCATGGAGCTCGACTTCTACGGCTCAGCCCCGCAGCACGACGGCAATCTCAACTGCCCGCTGGCGGTCACGCTCTCCGCCTGCTACTTCGCCCTCCGGGTGCTCACCGACCCCGACGTGCCGCCCTGCACAGGCGCCTACCGCCCGCTAACGGTCACCGCTCCCGAGGGCTCACTGCTGAACGCCCGTGCGCCGGCCGCGGTTGCCGCCGGCAACGTCGAGACGTCCTCGCGCGTCGCCGACCTCGTGCTCGCCGCCTTCGGGCAGGCGCTCGGCCAGGGCACGATGAACAACCTCACGCTCGGGAACGACGACTTCACCTACTACGAGACGCTCGGGGGCGGCCAGGGCGCCTGCCCCGGCGCGGATGGACCGAGCGCGGTCCACGTTGCGATGTCGAACACGCTCAACACGCCGATCGAGGCGCTCGAGCTCGAGTTCCCGCTGCGCGCGGTCGAGTACTCGCTACGGCGCGGCTCGGGCGGTGCGGGCCGGTTCCGTGGTGGCGACGGCGTCGGGCGCGAGCTCGAGGCGCTCACCGAGATGCGCTTCTCTCTCATAACGGAGCGCCGCAGGCATGCGCCGCCGGGCGCCGACGGCGGCGAGCCGGGCGCGCCGGGCAGGAACCTGCTGAACGGGGAAGAGCTGGCGCCGAAGGCGTCTGGCAACCTCCGTCCCGGAGACAGGCTGCGGATCGAGACGCCGGGAGGTGGCGGATTTGGCCGACAATGAAATCCAGCGGGTGGCCTTCTGCGGCCTCGGGATCATGGGCGGGCCGATGGCGGCGAACCTCGCGCGCGCGGGCCTCGAGCTGTCCGTCCACACGCGTACGAGGGAGAAGGCCGACGCCTTCGCCGTCGAGCACGGCGCTCGCGCGGCCGCAACCCCCCGCGAGGCGGCCGAGGGCGCCGACGCCGTGATCACGATGGTCCCCGACGCCCCCGAAGTCGAAGAGGTGCTGCTCGGCGAGCAGGGGGCGGTGCACGGCCTCGGCGACGGCGGGCTCGCGATCGACATGTCGACAATCGCCCCGACCGCCGCCCGGGCGATCGGCGAGCGGCTCGGCGACGACGGCGTCGCCTTCCTCGAGGCCCCGGTCTCGGGCTCCCGCCCGAAGGCCGAGGACGGCACGCTCACGATCATGGTCGGCGGCGATGAGAGCGACTTCGAGCGCGCGCGCCCGCTCTTCGACGCCATGGGCGAGCGAATCGTCTACGTCGGCCCGCGGGGCCACGCCCAGCTCGCGAAGCTGCTCACGAACACGATGGGCGCCGTCCACGCGGCGGCGCTCGCCGAGTCCGTGCTCGCGGTCGAGAAGGCGGGTCTCAACCCCGATGCCTTCCTCGAGGTGGCCGCCGGCAGCGCGGGCAACTCCACCGTGCTGGGCCTCAAGGGGCGCCCGATGTTCGAGCGGAACTTCACGCCGCTGTTCAAGCTCGAGCACATGCTGAAGGACGTCCGCCACTGCCTTGACGAGGCAAAATCGCTCGGCGTGGAGCTATATCTCGGCTCCTTCGTGGAGCCGCTGTTTGCGAAAGTTGCCGATGCCGGTCACGGCGAGGAGGACTTCGCAGCCGTGATCCGGGCATTGGAGTAGCAAGTCAACAATTTCGCTTGCAACGAGCGCCCTCGTTCGCAAAAATGAGCCGCCCGCGTCCCGCCCCCCGATGGCTGAAGACACATCGACGCGGCTTTTTGGAGGTTTCTCTCACCTATGCCAGTGGCTTTCAAGGAATGGGCTGTGACCGTTCGCGCGCTCGCCGAGGGCGAGCAGCTTCTGACCCTGCGAAAGGGCGGGATCCGCGAAGAGAACAAGCACTTCGAAATCGAGCACGACCGCTTCTTCCTCTACCCGACGTTCGACCATCAGCGGAACGACCTGATCCGCCAGTCCCACCTCCCCGAGCTGGCCAGGGCGCTGGAGGAGGGCGTCTGGCCCGACGATGAGCCGCCCGCTAAGGCGCTGCTCCAGGACGGCGGGATAGCGCAGCCGGAGCGCGTGCGCATCCGGGCATGGGCCGAGGTAGCGGCGAGTTACCTGATCACCGATCGACGCGCGATCGACGCGCTATCGCCGTATTACGTATGGACGACCGACTACGCGGAGAAGCGCCTGCGCTGGAAGCGCCGCCATCCGCTCCACGTGATGGTGCTGCGCACCTACCGGATCCCGCGCCCTGTGACGGTCAAGGTGCGGCCCGAGTACCACGGCTGCCGCTCCTGGCTCGAGCTCTACCGCGACCTCCCGTTCGAGGGCACGCCGGTGCTCTCGGATGAGGAGTTCGAGCGCGCCTCGGAGGAGATCGAGGCGATCGCATCGGACGCCGTGCCCGTCCTGGCCTAAGAAACCATCGCTGCGCGCCAGGCACCGCCCGGCGCCCCCGCACGGCCCGACAACCGGCGCAGGTCGTGGAGGTGCAGCAAGAGGCGCCGCGCTAGCGTGCGCAGCACCAGCCGGCCACGCGCGGGAAGCCCCCCGCCGCCCCCAGCTCGCGGCTGACCCCGTGTAGCGCGCGGATGCGCTCGCCCGGCCCGAGCAGGAGCCACTGGTCGGTGTCGCGCCAGCCGAGAAGGAGGCGGCGCCCGTTCGCGGACCACGCGAGGCCTTCGACGTTGCCCCGGAACAGCAGCCTCGGCGCCGACCCATCCAGCGGGACATCGAGCACGCGCCCTCCCACGATCACCGCGGCGCGCCTGCCGGAGGGGTGCACTGCGAGCTCGCGGCCGGCACTCGGCAGCGCGACCTTGCGCAGAACCCCGCCGCTTCGATCCAAGACGGCCACCGACCGTGACGAGAGCGCGACGAGGCGGCGGCCATTCTGTGACCACTCCAGGCGCCGTGCGTTCAGGGGAGCCCGCCAGACCGTCCTGCCGGTCGTCACATCCACCGTCTCGACGGCGCCCCCGGACGTCGCGTAGGCCAGAATGCGGTCGCTCTTAGGCCGCCATGCAGGCGTGACAGGCGCGGCACGGCGGCGGACCCGCCGGTCGGTGGCCGGGTTGCCGGTGCCGTCCACCACCCGGAGCGCCCCACCCTGTAGATACGCGACCGCGTAGCCCAGCCGGGTGCTCCAGGCCGGGTGGTGCACGCCCTTGCGGACGAGCGTCCACTTCACGGTTCCGAGTGGATCGACCGCCGTGAGCTGTCGCCCTTCCACGCCCACGACGTGCTCCCCGTGCGGCGACCAGCCCGCCTCAGAGAAGGCGCCCAGCCTTTGCATGCTCCCGTTCGGATGGATCGCATAAGTGCCCGTACGCGAGATCGCGAGCACGGAGCCGCCGCGCGGGAGGGCCGCGAATGCCGGGGTGGCCTTCGTCGACTCGTCCTTGAAGCGGTCACCAATCCACGCGCCCGCCGGCGAGAGCGCGACCAGGAGGCCCGCGGCGATGAGCGCCGCGACCAGGGCGAGCCGCATGGCGAAGCGCCTTCGATGCGCCGCCGTGCTGCGGTCCGGGTGGCGCTCGGCCAGCGCAGCCTCGACCACGGGCCAGCTGCGGGCCGCGGCCTCCGCCTCGCCGGGCAGCGGCTGGTTGCGGAGGCGGTCGCGCACGGCGGTCATCGCTCGATCACCTCGCCGAGACGGTCGAGCGCGCGGCGTAGGCGCGAGTTGACGGTGCCGCGCGGCATGTCGAGGGCCTTCGCGATCTCGCCGGGCGTGTAGTCGAAGAGGTAGCGCAGCACGACCACGGCGCGGTGCTCCGGGCTGAGATCGCCGAGCGCGGTGACGACGTCCTCTGACAGCGGCGCGCTCGGGGGGTCCGGCGGCGCCCCCGCGGTCTCGGCGTCAGCTGCGTCGACCTCCCGCCGGAGCGAGCGCGCCCGCGTCGCGTCGATCGCCCGGTTCACCACGATGCGGTGCATCCAGGGGCCAAACGGGCGCCGGCGGTCGAAGCGGTCGATCGCGCGCACTGCGGCGAGGAACGCCTCCTGGGCGATGTCCTCGGCCGCCGCCGCGTCGTGCACCACGAGGTACGCGGCGCGAAACGCCCGTGGCCACTCGCGCCGGAACAGCTCCTCGAGCGCGGCCGCGGAGCCGCGCTGCACCTCGCGCACCAGCCGCCGCTCGCGCCGGCGCGATCCCAGGTCGGTCCGCGCGACCAGCGCCGGCCCACTTCTGGCGGGCATGAACGCCGCTGGCGAATCGCCGCTCATGGCTGCCGCAGAGCTTCTCACGCAACCCACCGGGAGGAATACGGGCGACCGGCCGGGAGAGGTCCACGGGTCTGACCCCTTATGTTGCGCGCGTGCCCTGGGAGGAGTCGCACTCTCCCACGTTTTCCGCTCGCCACGACTCCTCGCAGCGTGGCGAGGCGGCGGCGGTGCTCGAGTCGCTCGAGGCGTTCCGTCACGAGGTCGACGGGTTGTTCGAGCGCGCTCCCCGCGACATCGCGGTGGTGCTCCACCCCCGCCCCGCCGCTCTGACGCTCGCCCATCCCTGGCTGCCGCTGGCGCGGATGGTCGCCGCGCCCGCCAGCCGCCGCTACTTCGCCGGCTGGTTCACCGAGGGCGACATTCACGTGCTCTCCCCGCCGGCCCTCGAGAAGCGCGCCTCGAAGGTGCCCGGGTCGCGCGAGGCGCTGCTCCTATCGCCGCTGCACGAGTACTCGCATCTCGTGATCGGCGCCAACAACCCCGACCTGCCCCCGCCGTTCTCACCCTCCGCCTTTCGCCGCTACGTGAACTGGGCGTGGCTATGTGAGGGCGGCGCCGTCTGGCTGTCGGGACAGACTCCGTACCTGCGCGCCGCCATGGTCCGCCGCCTGCGCGAGGGCGGGCGGCCCGAGTTCCCGCCGTCGGCGAGCGACGCCATGCTGCTCGGCGGAACGATCTTCAGCATGCTCGAGCGCGAGGCCGGAGCGGGTGCCGCCGCCGCGCTTGCTACCAGCCCGCTCGACGAGCGCGGCGGCCGGGCGGTCATCACGAACGCGTTCGGGCGCCATCTGGCGAGCGTGGAGCGCGACTGGCGCGCCGAGCTGGACTCGCTATTTGCCTCCTGACGCGCGCACGACCGTGCCCCGGCCTCCCTGGTGCTTGCCGTGGAGGAGCGCCTCGTCGGCGCGGGCGATGAGCATCGTGGGCGAGTCGCCCGCGCGCCACGCGGCCACCCCCGCGGTCGCCCTTGTGGCCTCGCTCCCAATGGCGAGCTCGCCGAGCCTGCCCTGGATCTCGTTCAGGCCACGCGTGACGACATCCGCCGCCACGGTCTCGTCCGCGTCGATCGCGATGATCGCGAACTCGTCGCCGCCGTAGCGCGCCACGACGTCATACGCCCTCACGCTGTCGCCCAGCGCCGCGCCGACGTGCTTCAGCACTTCGTCGCCCGCCTGGTGGCCGTGCCGCTCGTTCACCTGCTTGAAGTCGTCCAGGTCCACGATCGCGAGCGCGAGGCCGCTGCCCGTTCGGCGACAGCGTTCGAGCTCGCGCCTCAGCGTGTCCTGCATCGCCGCGTGGTTCAGGCAGCCGGTCAGCCCGTCGGTGCGCGCGGCGAGCGCCAGCACGGCGTGCGCCTGCGCGTTGCGGCACGCGGCAGCGGCGAGGTCGGCCAGCGCGCTCAGCAGCTCGAGCGCGTCCCCCTCCGCGGGCTCCGATCCGGACTCCACCACGAGGGCGCCACGCAGTTCGGCGTCCCAGCTAAGCGGCACGGCGAGGGCGCGCTCCCGGCTCACCGCCTCGCCGCGCTCCGCCACGGCTTCCACGATGCCCTCGCCCGCCGCCCCGATGGCCTCGCCGGGACGGCCCCAGGTCGCCTCGAGCCGCATCCCCGGCCCACGCTGACGGAGGAACACGTCGGCGCGCGCGGCGCCGGTGACGCGCACCGCCTGCTCGCACACCCGCACCAGCAGCCGGCTGAAATCGAGCGTCTGGTTCAGGCTGAGCGCGGCGTCCAGGAGACGGGACACGCCGTCCGGCACGGCTACAGCCCGAGCGTCTTGGCGATGATGTTCTTCTGGATCTCCGAGGTGCCGCCGTAGATGGTCGTGACGACGGCGGTGCGGAGGTGCCGCTCCATCGGGTACTCGGTCGCGTATCCGTAGCCGCCCATGATCTGCACGCCCTCGAGCGCCACCCGCTTGGCGAGCTCCGTGGCGGCGAGCTTCGCCATCGATGCCTCCTGCGGGAGCATCCGGTCCGGATCCTCGTCCGTGAGCGACGCGACCCAGCGCACCAGCAGCCGCACCTGCGCGATCTCGGTGGCCAGCTCGGCGAACTTATGGGAGATCGCCTGGAAGGAGCCGATCGGGCGGCCGAACTGATGCCGCTCCTTCGCGTAGGCGAGCGCGTCGTCGAAGGCGCGCTGCGCCAGGCCGAGCGAGGTCGCGGCGAGGATTGTGCGCTCGTAGTTGAGCCCGGCCATCAGCTGCGTCCAGCCGCCGCCCTCCGTGCCGAGCAGCGCATCGTCGGGCACGCGCACGCCGTCGAGATGGATCTCGTTCGTCTCCTCGCCACCGAGGGTCGAGATCGGCGTGATGGTCATCCCGGCCGCCTCGCGCGGGACGAGGATCATCGACATGTCGTCGTGGCGCTCGCCCTCGCCGGTGCGGCACACGATCAGGATGTGGCTCGCCTTGTGGGCGTAGGAGCACCACATCTTCGCCCCGTCGAGCACCCACTCCCCGTCGTCGCGGCGGGCGCGGGTTTTCAGCGCCGCCACGTCGGAGCCCGCCTCCGGCTCCGACATGGCGATCGCGAGCGTGCCGCCCTTCACGACGTGTCCGAAGTGCTCCCGCTTCTGCTCCTCCGTCCCGAAGCGGTTGAGCGCGCCGACCACGATCAGCGTCACGCCGTAGGCCGCGACCGGGATCTGCCCGCGAGTGAACTCCTCGAGGAAGAGCGTCGCATCGAGGAACGAGCCGCCGGAGCCGCCGTACTCCTCAGATATCTGGAGGCCGTACCAGCCGAGCTCGCCCATGCGGGCCGCGACCTCGTGCGAGTGCCCGTTGTGCTCGGAGCGGTCGAACTTCTCGCGCGAGGCGAAGTCGCGGATCGCCTCGACGAAGGCGCGCTGCTCCTCCGTGAGCCCGCGGTCAGCGGTTTGCGGCGAAGCGATGCTCAAGCTTTGACCGGCTCCCGCGGCTTGAACCGGTTCAGCTCGCGCAGCGCGATCACCATCTTGTGGACCTCGTCCGGACCGTCGGCGATGCGCAGCCAGCGTCCCTGCCGCCACGAGGCGGCGAGCGGCGTGTCGTCTGACACGCCGAGCGCCCCATGCACCTGCATCGCGCGGTCGAGCACGTCCTGGTGCATCTGCGCCGCGATCACCTTGATCATCGAGATGTCCTGGCGCGCGGCGCGCTTGCCCTCGGTGTCCATCCTCCAAGCGGCGTGGAGCACCATCAGCCGCGCCTGGTCGATCTCCATGCGCGAGGTCGCGATGAAGTCCTGCACGAACTGCTTCTCGGCGAGCGGGCCGCCGAACGCCTGGCGGTCATGCGCGCGCCGGCACATCAGCTCGAACGCGCGCTCCGCCGAGCCGATCGCCCGCATGCAGTGGTGTATGCGCCCCGGGCCGAGCCGGTCCTGCGCAATCTGAAAGCCGGCGCCGCGTTCGCCGAGCAGGTTGTCGGCCGGCACGCGGCAGTCCTCGTAGCGCACCTCCCAGTGGCCGGGGCCCTCGTCGTGCCCCATGACGGGCACGGCCCGGATGCCCTCGAAGCCGGGCGTGTCCACCGGCACGAGGATCATGCTCGCCCGCTTGTGCGGAGGCGCGTCCGGGTCCGTCACGACCATCGCGATGGCCAGCGCGGCCCCGTTGTAACCCGACGTGAACCACTTGTGGCCGTTGATGACCCACTCGTCGCCGTCGAGCTCGGCGCGTGATATCAGCCCCGTCGGGTCCGATCCGGCGCTCTCGGGCTCGGTCATCGAGAAGCACGAGCGGATCTCACCGTCGAGAAGCGGCTGGAGCCAGCGCTCCCGCTGGGCGTCGGTGCCGTGCTCGGCGAGGATCTCCATGTTGCCGGTGTCGGGCGCGGAGCAGTTGAACACCATCGGCGCCACGCCGTTCCGGCCCATCTGCTCGCAGAGCATCCCGTACTCCCAGTTCGTGAGCCCGGGGCCGAAGCGATCGTCAGGCAGAAACAGGTTCCAGAGGCCCTCGGACCTGGCGCGCTCGCGCAGCTCGGCCAGGATCTCCGGATACGCGACGCCGGGCCGGACCTCGGCGTCGAGCGCCTCGATCGCCTCCCGCTCGAGCGGATCCACGTGCTCCTCCATGAACTCGCGGACGCGCTCGAGGAGGGCCGTCACTCGCTCCGACGGTGCAAAATCCATGACCCGGCAGCCTAGCTCTCAGGCGCCGCCCTGGGATGCGAGCCAGGCGACCAGCGCGGTTACGAGCCCGCCGAGCGCGACCGCCGCCGCCAGCACGAGCGGGCGCGGTCGACTCCGCTCGCCGGTGGTCGGCGCGAGGTCGGCCTGAAGCAGTACCTCGCGCGCGGTCTCGGCGCCGGCCTCCGGCACGAGCACGTCGCGCGGGCCGGCGGCGAGGTAGTCCGGGACGTCGAAACCGGCCGTCCGGCGCAGCACGCTCGGCACGCCCCACTCGAGCAGCAGCCCCTGGATGAACTCGGCCTCCGCCTGGTTGCGCCCGCCCGCCACCCGCACGAGCTCGCCCTCGGTGAAGAGCGGGTCGATCTTGCGCGCGCGGCCGTGGGCTTCGCTCAGCGGGGCTTCGAGCGGCTCGCCGCCCTGGCGCACGAGCGGCATGCCGCAGCTCGGGCAGAAGCTCGCACCCGAATCGTCCGCTCGGCCGCAGCCAGGACAGGTGAGCGGCTCAGCCGTCGACGACGTCGATCTCCTCCTCCTCGACACGCCCGTCGGCGATCCGCCACACCCTCACCACGGGCTCGTTCTCGAGCGACACGATCACGTATCGCCAGTGGGGGTAGGTCGCAAGGTTGATGTCTGTCTGCGACGGCTCGGCGGGACTGCGCGGATGCGAGTGGTAGATCCCGACTTCGAAGCCCTCATCGTCGAGCTCGTTCGCCGCGAACAGGCTCCTGTGGTCGAGCTCGTAGCCGTAGGGAGACTTGCGCGGGTTGTCCGCGCGCTTTACGCCCTCGACCGACCCGTTCGTCCCCCACAGATATCCGCAGCACTCGTTGGGCGCGTCGTCGCGCGCGTGCGCCACCAGCTCGTCCCAATCGGCCCGCGAGATCCTCACCGGCCGAAGGCTAGTCTGCGGCCGCATGGCGCCCTCCCTTACACGGCGCGAGGCGCTCGGCGGCGCCGTGGCCGCCGCCCTGCTCGCCTCCTGCGGGGGCGGCGACCCGCCTCCGTCCACCGGCCCGCCGCCGGGGTCGGGCGCGGCGCTGCTCGCCTCGCTGCTCGCACTGGAGCGAGCGGTGGTGGCCGCGTACGGAACGTGCGAGGAGGTGCTTCACGGGCGCGCCCTCCGCGAGGCGCGCGCGATCGTCGAGCAGGAGCGCGCCCACGCCGTCCGGCTGGAGGGCCTGATCCGCGACCTCGGCGGGCAGCCTGCCCCCGGGCGGAGCCGCGAGGAGTACCGGCGCACGTTCCCCATCCTGCGAAGCGCGAAGGACGCCCTCCACTTCGCCGACCAGCTCGAGCAGCGCCAGGTGCGCGCCTACCTCCAGGGCCTCGCCGAGCTGCCCGACCTCGACCTGCGCGGCGCCGCCGCGGAGATCGCGGCGGACGAGGGCGAGCATCTCGGGGCCGTGCGGCTCCTGCGCGGCCTGCCGGCCGCCGAGGGGCCGTTCGTGACCGGAGCGCTCTGATGGCGGAGCGCTCCGACCTGGACATCCTCGAGGAGCTCCTCTCCACCGAGGCTCGCCTGATCGCGATCTACGAGGCCGGGCTCCGCCGCGACGTGATCGAACCGGGGCTGGCGCGCCGGCTCCTTGCGCAGGAGCGCGAGCACGTGCGCGGCCTCGAGCAGGCGCTCGCCGGGCGGCGCAATCCACGTGCGAGCGTGCCGCCGCCCGCCCTCACCCAAGCGCTGCGAAGCCGGGGTGCGTTCGCCCGCTTCGCGCTCGACATGGAGACGGAGGCCGTGGCCGCCTACGTCGACGCGGCGGCGACGATTCGCAACCCACGCCTGCGGCAGCCGCTCGGCTCGATCCTGGCCTGCGAGGCCGCTCACGAGGTCGCACTTCGCGATCTGCTGGGCGAGAGCCCGCTTGTGGACTAACCTGAAGTGCGTATGGGCTTCATCTCCGCACCCGGCCCGCTCGAGCTGATGGTGATCCTCGTGATTGCCCTGATCGTGCTGGGCCCGCAGAAGCTGCCGGAGGCGGCCCGCTCGGTCGGCAGGGGAATGCGTGAGCTCAAGCAGTCGCTCACGGAGACCGACGACGACGAGCGCGACGTCTACGACGAGCCAAGCAAGGCCGGCTGAGCTACCAGAACGAGCCGCGCTCGAGGACGCCGTCCTCCTCGAGCTGCTCGATCGTTCTGTTGTAGACGCCCGAGCTCAGGTACTTCCAGCCGTCGTCCGGCGCGATGAAGACGATGTTGCCCTCGTCGAGCTCATTCGCCACCCGGACGCAGATCGAGGCGATCGCGCCGGTGGAGACGCCCACGAAGAGACCCTCCTCCTCCATCAGCTTTTTGGTCCAGACGATGGCGTCGCGGTTCGAGACGAAGATCTTCCGGTCGAGCAGCGACAGGTCGATGATCGGCGGGATGTAGCCGTCCTCGAGTGAGCGGAGCCCCTGCACGAGCTCGCCCTGGAGCGGCTCGGCGGCGACGATCAGCGTGTCCGGGTCCTCCTCCTTGAAGCGGCGCGCGTTCCCCATCAACGTGCCGCCGGTGCCGAGCCCGGCGACGAAGGCGGCGACGGTGTCGAGCTCCTCCAGGATCTCCACGGCGGTACCGCTGTAGTGCGCGTCCGGGTTCGCCTGGTTACCGTACTGGTAGGGCATGTAGTAGCTCGCGTCGGCCTCGGCCAGCTCGAGCGCCATCGCGACTGCGCCGTTCGAGCCCTGCTCGCCCGGCGAGTAGACGATCTCCGCGCCGTACATCTTGAGGAGCTGGGTGCGCTCGGTGGTGACGTTGTCCGGCATCACGACCTTGAGCGGATAGCCCTTGCGCCGGCAGATCATGGCGAGCGAGATGCCGGTGTTGCCTGAGGTGGGCTCCAGGATCGTCTGACCGGGGCGGATCAGGCCGTCCTCCTCCGCGCGCTCGATCATCGAGCGCGCAACGCGGTCCTTGACCGAGCCCGTGGGGTTGTAGCTCTCGAGCTTGACGTAGATGCGAACACCCGGCTTGGGGCTCAGCCGCCGGAGCTCGACCAGCGGCGTGTTCCCGATCGCTTGGACGATGTCGCCGTACTTCCCCCCGCAGGGCCTGTTGTCGAGCCGCGGCTCCAGCACTTCAAAAAGTGTAGTACCCGGTCACTCCACCATGAAGGTGTCCTCGTGGGTGTACGCGGGGGCGCAGCAGCAGAGGAGCTTCAGCGGCTCGCGGCCGGTGTTCCAGAGCTTGTGGGGCGTCCCCGGCGGGATCACGACGGTGTCGCCGGCGGACACCTCGCTCTCCTCGTTGCCGAGCTTCATCGTCCCGCTGCCGTTCGTGAAAAAGTAGATCTCCTCAGCGACCTCGTGGTAGTGCTCCTCGGTCTCCGCACCGGGCAGCACGGTTGCCTCGGCCAGGCTCTGGTTGACCGAGTTGCCGGTTGGGGTACCGGCCAGCTCGCGGATCTCGGAGCCGTCCTTCGTGATGAACGGCTCTGTGCGCTCGAGTCTCTCTATCCGCATCGCTCAGAGGCTACGGCGGTAGCGGACCTCGCGGAGGTGCGCCCAGGTCGCCTCGGTGCGCTCGGAGCCGTCGCGGGTGAAGCCGTGGCGCTCGTAGAAGCGGTTTGCGCGCTCATTGTCGCCGAAGGACCACACGGTTGCCTCGGAGTAGCCGCGCTCGCGCAGGTCATCCAGCGCCGCCCTCATCAGGGCGCTGCCGACCCCGCGACCCCAGGCGGCGGGCACGGCGAACATCGTGCGCACCTCGCCCACCTCGTCGCCGGCGTCCGGGTCGCGGCTCTCGCCGGGCATCGTGAAGCCGAGCATGCCGCTCTCGTCCTCAGCCATCAGCATCGACACTGCCGGGTCGGCGTTGAGCTCGTGCCAGCGAGCCGGGTCCAGCGGCGGGAACACATGGCCTTCAGGCAGGAGCGGGGTGAACCCTGCGCGCGCCGCCTCGTCCCAGACCTCCTCCCAGCGGGGCTGGTCATCCGGCCGTGCTCGCCTGACGATCAGCGGCTGCCGCCGGCCATCGCCGGCAAGATCACAACCGTGTCCCCGTCCGACACGCTCGTGTCGAGGCCCTGGAGCACGCGCACGTCCTCGTCGTTCAGGTAGACGTTCACGTAGCGGTTCAGCTCGCCGTCCTCCGAGAACAGCTGCGACTCGGTGGCCGGGTGCTGGGAGGCGAGCTCGCGGAGGACCGCGCCGACATTCCCGCCCGACGCCTGGACCTCCTTCTCACCGCCGACGCTGCCCCGGAGCACCGGGGGGATCTTGATCGTCGCCATGCGGTGCGCCAGCCTAGCGCCTGCCCTGCGGCACAGGACTGAGCGGCCGAAAACCGAGGAGGCCGAGGATGCAGGGCGCGACGCGTGCTCGGCACGCGAGCGACCGAGACGACGGCGTCCGAAGGTTTGCAGGCTGCTCAGCCTGCCCCGGCGCAGAAAGCCTCGTAATCGGGGAAGACGCCCATCTCCTCGTCGGAGATCTCCTCCGGGTCGCGTGAGCAGATCGGGCAGTCGGGGTCGCGCCGGACCTTCAGCTCCGTGAACGTCGTGCCGAGCGCGTCGTAGAGCAGCAGGCGGCCGGCCATCGTGTCGCCGGCGCCGGTGACCAGCTTGATGACCTCGACCGACTGCAGCAGGCCCATCACACCCGGCAGCACGCCGAGCACGCCCGCCGCGCCGCACGACGGCGCCAGCTCGGCCGGCGGCGGCGTCGGGTAGAGGCAGCGGTAGCAGGGGCCCTCGTAGGGATGGAAGACCGACAGCTGGCCCTCGAAGCCGAGGATCGAGGCCGAGACGACCGGGATCTGGAGCCGCACGCTGGCGTCGTTCAGCAGGTAGCGCGTGGGGAAGTTGTCCAGGCCGTCGACGATCACGTCGTAGCCCTCGATGATCTCCATGATGTTGTCGGCGCCGAGCCGGACGGGGTACTTCTCGACCTTCACGTCCGGGTTGATCTCCTGGATGGAGGTCTCGGCTGAGTCGACCTTGGGCACGCCGATGCGCTCGTTCGAGTGCGCGACCTGGCGCTGGAGGTTCGAGAGGTCGACGACGTCGTTGTCGACGATGCCGAGCGTGCCCACGCCCGCGGCGGCCAGGTAGAGCGCGGCCGGCGAGCCGAGCCCGCCCGCGCCGAGCAGGAGGACCTTGGCGTCGAGGAGCTTCAGCTGCCCCTCGAGACCGATCTCGGGGATCAGGATGTGGCGCGAGTAGCGCTCGCGCTGCTCGGGGCTGAGCGCGCGCGGGACCTCGACCTCATAGCCGCGGTCCTTCCAGAGCGTGATGCCGCCGCGCATCGAGGCGACGTCCTCGTAGCCGAGCAGTTCCTTGAGCGTGTGCGCGGCGAGCGCCGAGCGCTGGCCTGTGGCGCAATAGAGGACGACGCGCTTCGAGCGGTCCGACACGGCGCCCTCGATGCGCGACTCGAGGTAGCCGCGTGGGACGTGCACGGCGCCCGGGAGGTGGGACTGCTCGAACTCGTGCTGCTCGCGGACGTCGACGATGACGGCGCCGTTGCCGTTCTGCTGCTGCACGAGGACGTCCTTCGGGTCGACCTCCTCGATCTGCTGCTTGATCTTGCGGATCAGTTCCGCGCCAGACGCCATTCCTGTGTTTCCCTCAAAACCCGGTCGGAATTCAATACTTCAGAAAGTGTAGCGCCCCGGGGTCAGGGTGGTGGGTCACTCTTGAATCGCCATTTGGGGCGGGCGTGTCACGGGTGCGAGGCCAGCCGGACCGGTCGGGGAGGTGGTTGGGATTCGGGCCGGAAAGCGCACCGAATTGCAACCACCTGGCCGCTCGAGCCGTCGGATCATTTCGCGCGGCCGGGGCGCGCGGCGAGCCTTAGGGCCCGCGCGCCCCGGAGGTCACCTGCCCGTTCCACAAATGTCACACCGGAGCGGGAAAAGCGCCTCGCCCTCGATACCCGGGCTGCTAGTGGCAGAGAAAGGTTGCGGAAGCCGCGACGTTTTGCTGCCAGCTGCGCGGGCCCACCACCGGCGCGGGGCTGACAACCCGCTCCACAACAACAGCCGGGGCGCCCTTTCGGACGCCCCGGCGGAAGACCCAGACCTAGATTGTGCGGAAGCCCTTGGCAGTTCCACCTGCTTAAGCCTCACCAGGAGTTTCGTCTTTGGCGCCGGCTGCCGATATGGGGTGGAGACCCCATTTGTCGCTCTGAAGCCGGTTCCGATCATGAAACGACCCTCTATGACGCGACGCGAGGACTCCCTGATCGGCCAGGTGGTGGCCGCGAACGTAGTGCTCGTGGCGCTCACGCTGTTCGCCGCCAGCCTCGCAGCCGGGCTCGACCTGACCGTCTCCGACCAGCGCTGGTCGTTCCTCATCCTCGCGCTCGCGATCGTCCTCACGCTGTGCGTGAACATGTGGATGCTCCAGCGCCGCTTCGCCCCGCTCGAGCGCCTGATCAGGCGGATCGAGACGATCGACCCGGCCGAGCCTTCGAGCCACCAGCTTCCCGACAAGGATCCTGTCGAGGAAATCGACAAGCTCTCGCGCTCCTTCAACCTGCTCCTCGAGCGCATCGAGGACGAGCGGCGCCGTTCGGGCACGCTCGCCATGCGCGCCCAGGAGGACGAGCGCCGCCGCCTCGCGCGCGATCTGCACGACGAGGTGAACCAGGCGCTAACGGCCATCCTGCTCCGGCTCGAAGCGCTGGCGCAGGACAGCCCGGACGCGCGCGTCGAGGAGCTGAAGGAGCTCAAGCGGCTCGTGAACCAGGCGATGGAGGAGCTCCTCAACCTGGCGCGGCAGCTACGCCCGAGCGCGCTCGACGACCACGGCCTCATGCCGGCGGTCGAAGCGCAGCTGAAGCGCTTCTCGGCCCGCACGGCTATCGAGGTGACGCTGAACTCGGAGGGCGACCCGGATGCGCTCCCCGAGGACGTCCAGACCGCCGTATACCGGATCCTGCAGGAGGCGCTGGCGAATATCGGCCGCCACGCCGGCGCCACGGCCGTCGCGGTGGACATCGAGGCGGAGGGCGAGCGCCTCGAGCTCCGTATTCGCGACGACGGCGAGGGCTTCGACCCAGCCGCGATCACGCGCCATGCCGGAGGCGGCGGTCGCGGCGCCGGCCTCGGGCTCGGCGGCATGGCCGAGCGCGCCCGCCTGGCC
>JBKPME010000203.1:0-5991 GCA_046731915.1 Actinomycetota bacterium | reverse complement strand
TGGCGTTCTCCGGCAAGGCGCCGGCGTTCTTGCACGCCGCGGAGGCCGGGGCGGCGGCGAGGGTGACGGTGAGCGCGGCAGCTAGCGCGAGGGCGGGCGGGGAAAGGCGCATTCAACGTTTGGGTCGGAATTCGCCCGCATACCTTTAGGCCGGGCACGACGCGGGTAGGGGTGGTCGATGCCCCCCGCGGCGATCCTCGACATCGATGGCACGCTCGTGGACACGAACTTCCACCACGCTATCGCCTGGTATCGGGCCTTTCGCCAGCACGAGATCGTGCTGCCGCTCTGGCGCATCCACCGGCACATCGGGATGGGCGGCGACCAGCTGATCGCGGCCCTGTGCGATGACGAGACCGAGGAGACGAAGGGCGACGACATCCGCGATGCCGAGAAGACCCTCTACTTCGAGCTGATCGCCGAGGTTGCGCCGCTCGCCGGCTCGCGTGCGCTGATCGAGGAACTGAAGGCCCGCGGCCACTCGGTCGTGCTCGCCAGCTCGGCCAAGGAGGAGGAGGTCGAGCACTACCTCGATCTGCTCGACGCGCGCGAGCTCGCCGACGGCTGGACCACCTCGGCCGACGTGGAGGCGACCAAGCCGCAGCCCGACCTGGTGCAGGCGGCCCTCGATAAGGCCGGCACGGACGCGGGCGTGATGGTCGGCGACACCACCTGGGACTGCGAGGCGGCGAAGCGAGCCGGCGTCCCCGCCGTGACAGTGCTGACGGGCGGCTTCTCCGCGGCCGAGCTGCACGACGCCGGCGCCGTGGCCGTGTATCAGTCGATCGAGGAGCTCCGGGGAGCACTCGACGAGACGCCGCTTGCGGCAAGCTAGCGGTGTGGCCGACAGGCTCGGCACCTACAAGGAGAAGCGCGACTTCGGCAAGACGCCCGAGCCCAAGGGCGCTCGCCGGAAGGAGGGCGAGCGCAGCCGCTTCGTCGTCCAGGAGCACGACGCAAGCCACCTCCACTGGGACCTCCGGCTCGAGCACGAGGGCACGCTGGCCTCTTGGGCGCTCCCGCGCGGCGTGCCCGAGCACCCCGACGAGAACCGGCTCGCCGTGCGCACCGAGGATCACCCGCTCGAGTACCTCGAGTTCCACGGCGACATTCCGAAGGGCGAGTACGGCGCGGGGACCATGACGATCTGGGACAGGGGCACCTACGAGGCCGAGAAGTTCCGCGACAACGAGGTGATTGCGACCTTCAACGGCGAGCGCGTGCACGGCCGCTACGCGCTGTTCCAGACCCGCGAGAAGAACTGGATGATCCACCGGATGGACCCGCCGGACGATCCGGCTTACGAGCCGATGCCGTCCGGCCTGCGGCCGATGCTCGCCCGCAGCGGGCCGCTGCCGCCGCGTGAGGAGCAGTTCGGGTTCGAGGTGAAGTGGGACGGGATACGCACGGTGCTCTATGCCGACCACGGCCACGCGGAGCTGCGCGGACGCAACGGCAGCGACTTCACACAGCGATACCCGGAGGTGCGCGAGCTGGCGCGCTCGCTCGGGTCACGCCGCATCGTGCTCGACGGGGAGGTCGTGGCGTTCGACGACCAGGGGCGGCCGAGCTTCGAGCGGCTCCAGTCACGCATGCACCTCGCATCGGACTCGGCGGTGAGGCGCCGCATGCGCGACATCCCGGCGACCTACGTGATCTTCGACGTGCTCTACCTCGACGGCCACAGCACCCTCGCGCTCTCCTACGAGGAGCGCCGCGACCTGCTCGAGCGGCTCGAGCTCGAGGGCCCGGCCTGGCGCACGCCGGCCTACCACCGCGGCGAGGGCAAGGCGCTGCTCACGGCTACGAGGGAGCTGGGGATCGAGGGCGTTGTCGCGAAGAAGCTCGACTGCCCCTACACGCCCGGCGCGCGCGCCTCGCACTGGATCAAGGTCAAGAACGTCCACACCCAGGACGTGGTCATCGGCGGCTCGACGCTCGGCGAGGGCGGCCGCACGAGCAGCCTCGGCTCGCTGGCGGTCGGGGTGATGGAGGGCGACGAGCTCGTCTACGCCGGCAAGGTGGGCACGGGCTTCACCGAGCAGACGCTCGCGCTTCTGAAGCGCGAGCTCGATCCGCTGCGAACGGACACCTCGCCGTTCAGCGGCCGCCAGCCGCCGAAGGGCACGATCTACGTCGAACCGCGCCTGGTGGCGCACGTCGAGTTCCGCGAATGGACGAAGAGCGGCACGCTCCGCGCCCCGTCCTTCAAGGGCCTCCGGCCGGACGTCTCAACGCAGGAATGCGTGCGCGAGGAAGGTTAAGCAGCGCCTGGCGGGTAGATTTGATGCATGCCACGGGCAATATGGAGCGGCGCGATCAGCTTCGGGCTGGTCAACATTCCGGTGAAGCTGTACAGCGCGGTCTCGCGAAAGACGGTGCGCTTTCATCAGATTGACGCGGAGTCGGGCCAGCGCATCCGCCAGCAGCGCGTAAACCCCGAGTCGGGCGACGAGGTGCCGTACGAGCAGATCGTCAAGGGGTACGAGGTCAGTCCGGACCAGTACGTGACGATCACGCCGGAGGAGCTCGAGGCTCTGGAGCCCCAGAAGACGCGCACGATCGACATCGAGGAGTTCGTGGACCTCGAGCAGATCGACCCGATCTACTACGACCACCCGTACTACCTGGCCCCGGACAAGGGCGCCGCGAAGGCGTACAAGCTGTTGCTCGACGCGCTGCAGGAGGCTGACAAGGTCGCGATCGCGCGCGTCGTGATCCGCTCCAAGGAGAACCTCGTGGCGCTCCGCTCCTACAACGGCGCCATCACGATGGAAACCATGCTGTTCCCGGACGAGGTCGTGCAGCCCGACTCGGTCGAGGAGCTCGCCAGCGCCGACGGCGACGTGAAGACCACCAAGCGCGAGCTCGACATGGCCAAGCAGCTGATCGAGTCGCTCTCGGGCGACTTCGACCCGAGCGGGTACCGGGACGAGTACCGCGAGCGCGTGCTCGACCTCATCGAGCGGAAGGCCGCGGGCGAGACGATCACAGTCGAGGCGCCGGAGCCGGAGCGCAAGGAGGTCCCGGACCTGATGTCGGCGCTCGAGGCGTCGATCGCCGCCTCGAAGAGCCCGCCGAAGAAGAAGGCGCGCACGACGAACGGATCGGGCTCCTCGAAGAAGAAGAAGGCAGCGGCGAAGAAGTAGGTGCCGCCCGCCCGCCGGGTCTCAGTCGAGGTCGAGGGCCGCGAGCTCTCGCTTTCCAACCTTGACAAGGTCATGTTCCCCTCGGTGGGCTTCACCAAGGGGCAGGTGATCGACTACTACACGCGCATCGCTCCGGCGCTGCTGCCGCACCTCCGGGACCGCCCGCTCACGCTGAAACGGTATCCAAACGGCGTCGAGGGAGGACACTTCTACGAGAAGCAGTGCCCCTCGCACCGCCCAGACTGGGTGCGCAGCGAGCCGGTGGTGCTCAGCTCGAAGACGATCGACTTCTGCATCTGCGATGACCTGCAAACGCTGGTGTGGCTGGCGAACCTCGCCGACCTCGAGCTGCATCCCTCGCTGTCGAAGGCGCCCGATGCGGAGCGCCCCACCCTGATGGCATTTGACCTGGACCCGGGTCCCGGCAGCGGCCTCGCCGAGTGCTGCGAGGTGGCGCTGATCCTCCGCCAGGCGCTCGGGCACCTCGGCCTCGAGTGCTTCGCGAAGACGTCCGGCTCGAAGGGGATCCAGGTCTACGTGCCGTTGAACGTCGAGGAGGTGGACTACGACACCGGCACCAAGCGGCTCTCCAACGCCCTCGCCCGCCACCTCGAGTCGCAGAACCCGAAGCTGATCGTCTCGAGCCAGCGCAAGGAGCTCCGGAAGAACAAGGTCCTGATCGACTGGAGCCAGAACGACGAGCACAAGACGACCGTCTCGGTGTACTCGATGCGAGCGCGCGAGCACCCGACGGTCTCGACCCCGCTCTCCTGGGACGAGGTCGAGCAGGGCGATGCGGACGCGCTCGTGTTCGACACGGAGGGTGTGCTGGCGCGAGTCGAGCAGCACGGCGACCTGTTCGCCCCGGTGGCGACGCTCGAGCAGCGGTTGCCGGACCTCTGAGCGGCTACCGTTCGGGGCCGAATGGTCGATTGGGGGCTCGCACGGCAGATCGCGAGGTTGGCGGCGGGACGCGGCTCCGAGGAGCCGCCTCCATTCGACGCAGTCGGCCTGTCGGCGCAGATGGAGGAGCCCGTCGCGGCGTACACGTGCCTCTCGCTGGCGTCGCCCACGCCTCCGGCGGAAGTGGTGAGCCGGGCGGAGTGGGCCTCGTCGAACATCGAGGCGCTGTCGCACATCCTCGACCCGGTCGCGGCGCGGCTCGACGACCGGCTCGGGTTCGCCGGCCCGCTCGCGGGGGCGCTGCGGATCGGCGCCTCAGCCACGCTGGCGGCCGAGATCGGGCTCGTGATGGGCTACATGTCCTCACGCGTGCTCGGCCAGTACGACGTGTCGCTCCTGGGCGCCGACACGGATCCGCGCCTCCTCTTCGTGGGGCCGAACCTGGCCGGGGCGGTGCGCGAGCTGGACGTGGACGCCGACGCCTTCGGCCGCTGGGTCAGCGCCCACGAGCTCACCCACGTCTTCCAGTTCCAGGGCGTGCCGTGGCTGCGTGAGCACATGAGCGGGCTGCTGCGGCGCTACGTCGAGACGCTCGAGGTGCGGATCCAGAACGGCCACGCCGGCGGGACGCCCTCGCTGCCCGACCCAGCCCGTTTGGTGGAGGCGTTCCGGGAGGGTGGCCTCGCGGCGCTTGTGCAGAACCCCGAACAACGCGCATTGATGGATGAGGTGCAGGCGGCGATGTCGGTGATCGAGGGGTACGCCGAGCACGTGATGGATGCGATCGCCCCGGACTTCATCCCTGACCACGAGGAGCTGCGGGCGGCGATGGACCGGCGGCGGAAGAGCCGCTCGGCGCCGCAGCGGATCATCGAGCGCCTGCTCGGCTTCGACGTGAAGCTGCGCCAGTACGAGCTGGGGAAGCGGTGGGCGGACGCGGTGGCGGCCTCGGCGGGGATCGAGCGGCTCAATCGCGTTTGGTCGTCCCCGGAAGCGCTGCCGAGCTCGGGCGAACTGCGGCACCCAAGCCAGTGGCTCAAGCGCACCGAGCCCGCCGCAAGCGCCGCCTAACCGCCCGCGCCCGTGCAGCCCGATCACCGGGTGCCGCAGGTTGGGTCGCACTGTCAGACCTTTCCTGCGGCACCGACTGCCGCTCTGGGGTTTACGTACGTGTGTTCGCTGGTATACTTCTATCGAAGTTAACTCTAATAAGGTCCAAGGAGATTGCCCATGGCCACCCAGGCCCAGACCCCCACCCAGACTCAGAGCCAGACGCAGGCTCAGCGCAAGGCAACGGCGCAGAAGGCCGCTGCTACTCGTCGTCGCAGGGCTGCTGCCCGTAGCCGTTCGGCGAAGAAGGCCGCTGAGACCCGCGCTCAGGCGCAGCTGAACACCCTCCAGGTCGTTCAGCACCAGGCCGAGCGTGCCGCGCTCATCCCCCTCGGTGCTGCGCTCACCGCGCGTGACGCCGTCGTCGACGCCGCGGCGCCGTACGTCGCCGGCCGCGAGAGCGCTGAGCGCGAGCTCGAGAAGGTCGGCAAGCTCGTGCAGGGCAACCTGAAGCGCTTCGAGCGCCGCGGCACGACCGCCCGCAACCGTGCGGTGCAGGAGGTCAAGCGGACCCGCACCCGTGTCGAGCGCGACCTGCGTCAGCGCCGTAACAAGGCCGTGCGCACGGTGAAGCAGAACCGTCGCGAGGCTGAGCGCCAGGTGAAGTCGGCCCGTCGCCAGTTCGAGGAGCGGGTGACCGGGCTCGTATAGCGAACGTTTCCGGGAAGCACCCGGCCAAGCCGGGTGCCTCTGATTCTTAGGCCCGAAAGACTTATCCCTAGCCGGATGGAGAGACCGGCTCGGGGCGGGGCTGCCGGTGAAGGTTGCCGGTAGTGCAGTATCTCTCCTCCCTCACCAGCGCCTGTCTCTTATACACATCTCCGAGCCC
>JBKPME010000202.1:0-14365 GCA_046731915.1 Actinomycetota bacterium | reverse complement strand
AGCCGCTGCCTGGGAAGCTGCCGTTGCAACGTCGCACGGGCGCGCTGCAACGCGCTGTTGGCCGCGGCCACGCTCACGTCGAGCAGCGACGCGCTCTCGGCGGCGGTCCAGCCGAGCACGTCGCGCAGGATCAGCACCGCGCGCTGCTTGGGCGAGAGATGCTGGATCGCGACGAGGAATGCGAGCTCGACCGTTTCCTTAGAGACGACCGCGGCGTCGGGCTCCTCTTCAGCGGCGGGGATCGACTCGAGCAGCCGGTCCGGGTAGGGCTGGAGCCACGGCACTTCCGACTCCGGTGACACCCGCCGCGGCCGCTTGGCGAGGGCGTCGAGACAGGCGTTCGTCGCGATCCGGTAGAGCCAGGCCCGGAAGGTCGACCGGCCCTTGAAGCCGCGGCGCTTCCGCCACGCGCGGAGGAAGGTCTCCTGCGTCAGGTCCTCGGACTCCTCGAACGAGCCGAGCATTCGGTAGCAGTGGAGCTGCAGCTCGTGCCGGTGGCGCTCCACCAATCCCGAGAACGCTGCCTCGTCGCCCGCCTGCGCGGCCGCTACGGCCGCCTCCGCCTGCGCTGTGCCCTGCATGATCGAAACCATGCTCAATATGACGGTCGCGGTCCGAAAAAGTCATCGGGTAAGGTGCCGCCGCATCCGCCCCGCCGTCCCCATCGCCGCCCTCGTGCTCGGGGCGCTCCTGGCGCCGGCCGCCGCCTCGGCGCGCGTCGTGCAGGCCGTGACGGTCCTCCCGCCAGGTCAGAGCGGCGTCGTGGACGATCCGCACGTCTTCGACCAGCTGCCGCTCTTCCAGGACCTCCAGTACAAGCCTGAGCCGCTCGGCGGCGGCCCCGGCGGCTCGGCGCCCGTACGCCCGCGGCCGGGCGTGACGATCCGGCGCGACGCGTTCGGCGTCCCGGCGATCAGCGCGCGGTCGGACGCCGAGGTCTGGTGGGGCGCCGGCTACGCGGTTGCGCAGGATCGGCTCGGCGAGATGGAGCTGTTCCGCCGGCGCGGCTCGGGCCGGCTCGCCGAGATCCTCGGGAAGCCCTCGCTCGAGGACGACATCGTCGCCCGGCGCGACTTCTACACGGACGCCGAGCTGCGGCGCCAGTTCGCGCGACTGCCAAAGCGCTTCCGCAAGCGCACGCTGGCTTACGTCGCCGGCGTGAACACCTGGATCGCGCATGTCCGGCGCACACCCGCCGACCTGCCCGCCGAGTTCAGCACGCTGAACGTGCCGCTGAGGCGCTGGAGTTTTCTCGACACGATCCGCATCGGCGTGCTTCTCGCCCGCACGATTCCGAGCGACGACGGCAACGAGCTCGACAACCTGCGCGCGCTGCGGGCTCTCGGGCCGAATAAGTTCGCCGAGCTGCTGCCGCTGAGCGTTCCGGGCGAGATCACGACGATTCCGCGGAACGCGGGCACCTTCCCGTCGACGCCGGGACGGACGAAGGCTCAGGTTGCCGCGGCGTACGCCCGCTCCCAGCGCTGGCTCAAGCGCGTGCAGCTCCCGGCCGCGTCCGGCGCCCGCGCCGCGAGCGTCCCGACCGGCAAGGAGCGTCCGGCACACGCGATCGATGTCGCCCTCGGCCGGGTGCACGGGTCCTTCATGTGGGCGATCCGCCGACCGTCGGACCGTCACACGTTCTTCTTCAACGGGCCGCAGCTCGGCTACCAGGCGCCGAACACCTTCGTCGAGCTCGACCTGAAGACCCCAGGTATGCGGCTGCACACGGGAACCGCGCCGGGCGTTCCCGTGAACTCGAACGGCTACAACCCGCACATGGCGTGGGGCATCACGAGCGGGCTCTCCGACGACGACGACCTGTTCGCCGTGCGGCTCGTCGGCAAGGAGAGATACCGCTTCCGCGGACGTGTCCGCAGAATGCGCTGCCGCACGGAGCGCTTCAGGTACACCGAGGGCGGCGCGATGAAGTCCACGAAGCGCCGGCTCTGCCGAACGGTGCAGGGCCCTCTGCAGGTGCGCGCGGGCAAGTGGGCGTTCGCACGCCGGTACGCCATCTGGGGACGCGAGGTCCAGACGCTCGAGGGCCTCGCCGCTCTCGGCGCCGCGCGCGATCTGCGCGGCGCGGACCGCGCGCTCCGCCGCACGACCTGGACCGAGAACATCCTCGCCGCCGACGACAAGGGTCACATCGGCTACTGGCACCCGGGGCTGTTTCAGCTTCGGGACCCGCGCTGGGATGAGCGCCTGCCGCTCCCCGGAGACGGCCGCGCCGAGTGGCGCGGGCTCCTGCCGAGAGCGCGTGACCCGCATGTGATCGACCCGCCCGGGCGCAACTGGCTCGTCAACTGGAACAACGTGCCCGCGAAGGGCTGGACCTCCGGCGACGGCCCGGCGCGCGAGCAGCTCAATGGCCCCTACCACCGCATCGCGATGCTTCAGAACCTGGTGCAGCGCGCGGCCGCCAACCCGTCGTCGTTCGACGCGGCCACGATCGCGGTGATGCGCGACCTCCGCCGCATCGCCACGCAGCGGCCGACGGCTGAGGCGGCGCTACAGGCCGCGAGCCCCGGAGCCACGGGCCCGGCCGCCGACGTGCTGAACACGCTCCTCGCGTGGGACGGTGACTACACGCGCACCGCTGCCGACGGAACCATCGACCCGGGCGCCGCGACCTGGGAGGAGTTCAAGGCCGCCGCCCAGCGCGTGGCGCTCGGGGAGCCGACCCCGGCCACCCGCGGGCTCCTCGGCGTTCCCGGCGACGAGGGTTACGTGGAATCCACGCTGGGCGAGACCTACGCGCTGCGCACGCTCGACGCGGACGGCCTCCGCCAGGCCGCGGCCAACGCCGCCGCGGCGCTGACCGCCCGCTTCGGCTCCGCCGATCCCGCCGGGTGGCGCGCCACGCGCGCGATGGTCAGCCCCGAGGTCCAGGGCCTGGCGCTGCCACCGGCAATTCCGCTCCAGAACCGAGGCACGTTCGAACTCGCGGTGGAGCTAGCGCGGTGAGATACCCGACGACGCAGACCTCACCGCTCGCCAACTCGAGCTGATGGACTCGCCCCTGCTCGTCCTGCAGCACATCGCGTGCGAACCGCCGGCCGCATTCGAGGACGAGCTGCGCTCGCGCGGGCTCGACCTGGTTCGCATCGAGCTCGACGAGGGCGACGCGCTGCCCGACTGGCGCGAGTTTAAGGCGATCGTCGTGATGGGCGGGCCGATGGGCGCGTACGACGAGGCGGAGCATCCCTGGCTCATTGGTGAGAAGCGGCTGCTCCGCGACGCCGTCGAGGCAGACGTGCCGGTCTGGGGCGTCTGCCTGGGGGCGCAGCTCCTGGCAGCGGCGCTCGGCGCTCGCGTCTACCAGGGCGAGACGCCCGAGGTGGGCGTCCTTCCCGTCGAGCTTGCGCCCGCCGCGGCCGACGACCCGGTCTTCGGCGACGCGCCGCCCTCCTTCCCCACGCTCCAGTGGCACGGCGACACCTTCGACCTGCCCGCGGGTGCGACGCTGCTGGCGAGCTCGCCCGCCTATCCCAACCAGGCCTTCCGGGTCGGGCGCTCCTATGGCCTCCAGTTCCACGTCGAGGTGTCGCACGAGCTCGCGACCGACTGGAGCGAAGTTCCGGCCTACGCTGAGAGCCTCGAGTCGACGCTCGGCCCGGGATCGCTCGAGCGCCTGCTGGCGAGCGTCGCCGAGCATGCAGGGGTCACGCTGCCGCTGGCCCGCGGCCTGTTCGGCCGTTGGCTCGAGCAGGTCGTGAGCGGGCGGGACCAGCCGGTCCCGCCCACTCGAATCGCCTAGCGAAGGAGGTAGTCCACCGCCCGCTGGGCATAAGGCGCCAGGTCGACCTGCCACTGCTGCCAGCCGCTCGAGCTGCCGTTCGCCGCGTTCCAGTGGCCGGTCGTACCGGTGTTGGAGCAGGTCCCGGTTGCCTCACCGAACGTCTGGTAGTGCGTCAGGAACGGGTGGAGCACATTGGCGCTGTCAGCCGGATTGCTCCAACCGCTCGTGCACGACTCGTCCGCGCTCAGGTCATCTGAGGTGTGACCGTTCTGATCGGGCAGCGTCGTCCAGTCGTCCTGGCCGGCCGTATGGGCCTCCACGATCATGTAGTCGAAGTCGAGCTCGAGGTTGTAGCTCGTCCAGAACGACATGGTCGCGCCGCCGGCCGGCACGTTGATCGTGCGCGTGAGGCGCTTGTCGGCCTCGTCGGCGCGATCCGACCACACGAACGACGAGCCGCTATGCGGATCGAAGGGACCGGCGATGCCGCTCTGGTACTCGGCCGCCGGCGTGCTCGCGAACTGCGGGAAGTCGTCGTCCGGGTCGGTGACCTTGAGGAAGTCGCCCGTCGCGATGAACGACGCGTCGATGACCTGGTTCCTGGCGCTGTTCGCGCCGTTCAGGCTCCAGCTGAGGCCGCCGAGCGGATCGGCGATGCCGGAGATATCGAACGGCGCCCCGGTGTTCGGGTCGATGCCGCCGCCAGCGGATTTCTGACTCAGGTGGCTAGGGGCAGGCCGGCAGCGGCGCCGGGAACGTCGTCCCGGCCTGGTTGCCCGACCAGCAGTTGTCGATTCCACTGCCGTCCCAGGCGAGATCGACCGCGAACACCGAGGGCAGCGTCGGATGGGGCGCTGTCCCGTTGCCCAGAACCGTGTTGCTCAGGATCCGGTTCCCGTCTGGATTCGGCTCGATGTCGAGCGCGTCGCACTGCCCCGTCGCCACGCAGTAGTTCGAAAGCGCGATGCCGAAGGAGTTGTTCCGCGTCACCCGATTGGCGACGACCCGGTTGCCATCAGTGGCGATCAGCAGGATGCCGGTCCCTGGCGGGACATCGCACACCGCGTCGTCGGGCTCGACGCAGGTATTGGGCTTGTTGTTGGCGCGGACGCGGTTGTGGTCGATCCGGTTGTCGCTGTTCGACTTGATGTCCAGGTTCGGAAGCGTGAACGACAGGATTCCGCCCGTGTTGCCCGTGGCGAGGTTGTGGTCGGCGCGGATGTGCGAGCTGTTCTCGAGCTCGAAGCCGCTCACGTTCCCCCGGGCCACGTTGTGATCCACCCTGGCCCGCGTGGACTGGCCGATGTAGTGGCCGGTGTCGTTCGCCCCGCTCGCGAACGAATGATCGAGCCGCCCGATCGCTGTGTGCGAGGGGAAGATCCCGTACTCACGGTTGTCCACCGCGCGGACCCGCGTCACCCGCCAGTGGTCCACGCAGATGAGGAAGACGCCGTCGTCCTCGAAGCCGCGCACCGTCAGGCCGCGGATCCGCGACCCGTGCACGCGCTTGGACGCATCCGTGAGGCAGTCGGCGGCGGCGCTCTTGCCGACCGCGATGCCCTCGTCCTGATTCCCGCTGGCCTCGAGGATGACGCGGTGCCGGCGGCTCGGCACTCCGATCAGCTTGATGCGGTTCTTCTCGATGACGACGGCGCAGGTGTGGCTCGGCTCGGTCGGGCAGGGACGGCCTGCCTCGTGATAGGTCCCGGGCTTGATGAGCACCCGGTCACCGGAGTTCGCCTTGTCGATCGCCGCTTGAATCGAGTCACCAGGGCGCACCTTGATCGTCTTGGCCCCGGCGGGCACGGCCAAAACGAGCGCCCCGATTCCGACAACAAGCACCGCCGGCATCCGCCCCATTGCGGCCGGAACCGTATGACCGGCGCCCCGTGATGTCAACTGTCCAGCATTCTCATCGCCGGCTCATCGGCCACTCGTACAGTGGATTTCATGTACAGGCATGCGGGTTACACAGCAGTAGCGCTCTTGGCACTTCTCGCGGGGATCGGCTCTGTGGCGTGGGGTAGTGCCACGCCGTCCCAGGCGACGGGCGAGACGACCCCGGCTCCCGTCACCACTCCATACAACCCCTCGATCGATCCGGCGAACTTCGGCGGCCCGATCGACAATCCCTGGCTGCCCCTCAAGCCCGGCACGACGTTCCGCTATCGCGGCGTCGGCGACGACGGCAAGACGCGGGAGCTGAACACGGTCAAGGTCACGCGCAGGACCAAGCGGATCATGGGGATCAAGGCGACCGTGGTCCTCGACCAGGTGTTCTCCGAGGGGAAGCCCGAGGAGCGGACGTTCGACTGGTACGCACAGGACAACCAGGGCAATGTCTGGTACATGGGCGAGGACTCGAGCAACTTCGAGCACGGCCGCTGGGTGAAGGACGACGGCTCATGGGAAGCCGGCGTGGGCAACGGCAAGCCCGGCATCATCATGCTCGCGCACCCGCGCCGCGGCGACTCGTACCGGCAGGAGTACTCGCCCGGCCACGCGGTGGACCAGGCGCAGGTGCTCGGCGGCGGCGGCGCGGTCAGGGTGCCGTTCCGCTCCTTCAAGCGGACGCTCCTCACGCTCGAATACAGCACGATCGACCAGCAGTACGAGCTGAAGTGGCACGCGCGCGGCATCGGCGTGATACAGGAGCAGGCGGTCACGGAGAGCAAGGAGCTCTCGAAGCTGGTCGCCGTGAAGCGCTGATCTCCGGCCCGCGAGCGCCGCGAGCGATGACTTTCGGGTCGCCGTGCGGTCTACTTACTTAGATGAGAACGGCGGCGACCTCCGCACCAAGCGAGGAAGACTTTCGGCTGCTCGTAGAGGACTACCGCCGGGAGCTTCACGCCCACTGCTACCGGATGCTCGGTTCGCTCCACGACGCCGAAGATGCTCTTCAGGAGACCCTGCTGCGGGCCTGGCGCGGGCTCCCCGCATTCGGCGGACGAGGCTCGCTTCGGGGCTGGCTCTACCGGATCGCGACCAACGCCTGCCTGGACGCGATCTCGCGCCGCAGCAAGCGCGTTCTTCCGATCGACTACGGCCCCTCGACGACCCCGTCCACCGGCGCCCGCAAGCCGCTCCTCGAGTCGGTGTGGATCGAGCCCTATCCGGACGAGGCCATGGCACTGGCGGACGGGTACGCCGCGCCGGAGGCCCGTTACGAGCAGCGCGAGGCTGTCGAGCTCGCGTTCATCGCCTCGCTGCAGCACTTGCCGGCCACCCAGCGCGCCGTCCTGATCATGCGCGACGTGCTCGGATTCTCCGCCAAGGAGGTCGCGGACGCACTCGACACGACGGCCGTGTCTGTGAACAGCGCGTTGCGACGCGCTCGCGACACGGTGGAGCAGCGACTGCCGGAGCGGAGCCAACAGGAGACGCTCAGATCAGTCGGCGACGAGCACATGCGCAAGCTCGTCGAGGACTACCTCGACGCGTGGGCGAGGGCCGACGTCGACACGCTCACGGCGCTGCTGGCGGAGGACGCGGTCTTCTCGATGCCCCCGTGGGCGACCTGGTGGCAGGGTGGGGACGCCATCGCGGCCTTCTCAAAGGCGGCCGCCGACATCTGTCCGGAGACACGCCTGGTTCCCACGCGGGCGAACGGGCAGGTGGCCGTCGCGGCCTACGGGCTTGACCCGCAGACCCGCCGTTACACCCCGACGGCGATCGACGTATACACGCTCGAGGATGGGCGGATCAAGGAGATCACCGCCTTCGTCATGCCGGAGCTCTTCACCCAGTTTGGCCTGCCGCCGGAGGTTCCGCTGTGAGAAGGTGCGGGCAATGGCTCTCACCTTCGGCGTCACAGTCCTCCCCGACCCGCCCTATCAGCGCCTGATCGAGCTGCTCGTGCTCGGCGAGCAGCACGGCTTCGAGTACGGCTGGACCTACGACTCGCACGTGCTGTGGCAGGACTCAACGCCGACGCTCGCCCTTGCCGCGGCGGCCACGGAGAGGATCAAGCTCGGCCACATGGTCACGAACCCGGGCACGCGCGACCCCACCGTCGTGGCGAGCATGTACGCGACGCTGCACGACATCTCGGACGGGCGGATGGTGATGGGCATCGGGCGCGGCGACTCCGCGCGCCGCTACATCAACCAGAAGCCGGTTACGGTGGGGCGCTTCGAAGAAGCCGTGACGATGATCAAGCCGTTCATGAACGGCGAGAAGGTGCACTGGAACGACTCCGAGCTCGAGCTCACCTGGGTGCGGCGCGAGCTGCCGCCGATCGAGATGCACGTGGCCGGCTACGGGCCCAAGGTGCTGGCGATCGCAGGCCGCCACGGCGACGGCGTGATCATTCAGCTGGCCGACCCGGACATCATCCAGTGGACGATGGCCACAGCGCGGAAGGCGGCGGAGGAGGCCGGGCGCGAACCGGAGGCATTGAAGTGCATTGTCTGCGCGCCGAGCCACATCTCCGACGACCTCGCCGTCGCGCGCGAGCAGGTGCGCTGGTTCCCGGCGATGGTGTCGAATCACGTCAGGGACCTGATCCGGCGCTACGGCGCCGACGGCTCGGTGGTGCCGAAGGCGCTGACCGACTACGTGCCCGCCGAGACGCATTACGACTACGACGAGCACTCGCGAGTGGGCGCGAAGCACGGCGCCTTCGTGACCGACGAGATCTGCGACCGCTTCTGCGTGCTCGGCACGCCGGACCAGGCGGCCGCGAAGCTCAACGAGCTCGAGTCGATCGGCGTCGACCAGTTCAACATCTATCTCATGACCGAAGGGCAGGAGGAGACGCTCGAGATCTACGGGCGCGAGATCATCCCCCGCTTCGCGGGCGTCAAGGGAGGTGCAGCATGAGGAAGCTGATCCAGGGCGGCACGGTTGTGAACGCGGGCCAGTCGTCCGCGGCCGACATTCTGGTCGACGGCGAGGAGATCGTCGCCGTCGGGTCGTTCGGCGATGTCGACGCCGAGGTGATCGACGCGAGCGGCTGCTACGTGCTGCCGGGCCTGATCGACAACCACACCCACATGGCGATGCCGTTCGGGGGCACGCGCTCGATCGACGACTACGACACGGGCACGCGCGCCGCGGCCGCGGGCGGCACCACCTGCATCGTCGACTTCGTGATCCAGCAGGAGCCCGGCGGCCTGTACTCGTCGCTCGAGGACTGGCGCGCACGCGCCGACGGCGCCGCGCACGTGGACTACGGCTTCCACATGGCGATCACGAGCGCCGACGACGCAACCTTCGCCGACATGGTGCCGATGGTGGAGGAGGAGGGGATCTGCTCGTTCAAGGTCTTCCTGGCCTACAAGGGCACGCTGATGGTCACCGATGACCTCTTCTTCCGCGTGCTCGAGACGACGCGCGACCTCGACGCGCTCACCATGGTCCACTGCGAGAACGGCTGGGCGATCGACGTGCTCGTGCAGCGGGCGCTCGCAACCGGCCAGACCGAGCCGATCTACCACGCGCACACGCGGCCGGAGATCCTCGAGGCGGAGGCCACCTACCGCTCCGTGCGGCTCGCCGAGCTCGCGGGCGCGAGCGTCTTCATCGTGCACGTGACCTGCGGGATGGCGGCCGACGAGATCATGGCCGGCCAAGAGCGCGGCGTTCAGGTGTCCGGCGAGACGTGCCTCCAATACCTGACCAACACCGTCGACGACCTCGAGCGGCCGAACTTCGAAGGGGCGCTGTACGTGTGCTCGCCGCCGCTCCGCGAGAAGCACAACCAGGAGCTCCTCTGGGCAGCGCTGAAGCGCGGCACGCTCGAGAGCGTGTCCACGGACCACTGCCCCTTCAACAGTGAGCAGAAGGCGCTCGGCCGCGACGACTTCTCGAAGATCCCGAACGGCCTCGCCATGATCCAGCACCGACTCGTGAAGCTCTGGGACCTGGGCGTCGAGGGCGGCCGCATCACGCCGAGCGAGCTGGTCGACATGACCTCGACCACGATCGCACGGCGCTTCGGGCTCGCGCGCAAGGGCTCGATCGCCCCAGGCTTCGACGCCGACCTCGTCGTGTTCGATCCCTCCACACCGTTCGAGTTCTCCACGACCACGTCGCAGATGAACGTGGACTACGACCTGTTCGAGGGCCAGAGCTCGACCGGCAGCGTGCGCCACACGCTCTGCCGCGGCACGATGGTCTACGACCGGGGCGAGATCGTCACGCAGCCGGGGCACGGGCACTTCGTGCCGAGGTCGCTGGGCGCGCGCGCCACCGTCGCCTCGTGAACGCGGACCGGGTCCTCGAAGACCTGCGCGAGCTCGCCCGCCGTACCGGCGGCCCGGACGGCGCCCGCCGCGTCTGCTGGACCGACGAGTGGACGAAGGCGCGCGAGTTCCTGCGCTCGCGCCTGGACGAGCTGCCGGTCGAGCTCGAGCTGACGGTGGACGAGGCCGGCAATCTCTGGGCGCTTATGGCCGGCGAGGGAGACGGCTTCGTGATCGTCGGCTCGCACACCGACTCCGTCCCGGCCGGCGGCTGGCTGGATGGCGCGCTCGGCATTTTCTGCGCCGTCGAGGCGCTCCGCAGCCAGGCGGAGAAGGGAACGCCGCCAGTGGGGCTGCGGCTCGTCGACTGGGCCGACGAGGAGGGCGCGCGCTTCGGGCGCAGCCTGTTCGGCTCCTCTATGTGCGCGGGCACGCTCCAACCCGACGAGGTGCGCGACCTACGCGACCGCGACGGCGAGCGGCTCGAGGACGTGGTGGGGCGCTACGACGTGGATCTGGAGCGCGCGCATGAGTCGGGCTCGCAGCTGCGCGGGGCACGCGCATACCTCGAGGCGCACATCGAGCAGGGGCCGGTGCTCGAGAGCCGCGGCGAGCCGGCCGCGACCGTGCTCGGCACGGTCGGGGTCGAGCGCCACATGGCCGTTTTCACCGGCGAGACCGCGCACGCGGGCGCGACCCCGATGCCGCTGCGGCGCGACACCTTCATGGCCACCTCGCAGGCCGCGCTCGCGGTTAGGGACATAGGCCTTCGGCACGAGGGCGGTGTGTGCACCGTGGGCGGGGCGACCAGCGAGCCCGGTGTGATCACGGCAGTGCCGGGCCGCACCGAGATGCTGCTGGACCAGCGCCACCTCGACCCAGAGGTGCTCGCCACGATGCTCAGCGAGGCGCGTGAGGCCATCGATCGGGCAGCCGCCGACCTCGGCTGTGAGGTCGAGCTGAAGCACATCTGGTCGATCCCGCCGATCCCGTTCGACGAGCGGCTCATCGGACTCGGCCGGCAGGCGGTTCAGGACGCTGGCGGGAGGGACACCGCCATCCCCAGCGGGCCGCTGCACGACGCGGCCGAGATGGCCCGGCTGATCCCGACCGTGATGATCTTCTCATCCTCGTCGCCGCCGATCTCGCACACGAAGGAAGAGGACACGCCCGAGGCAGACCTGCGTGTGGCGATCGAGGCCTACGGCCAGACCGTCGTGGGCGCGCTCGAGCTGGCCGCATCGGGCGAGCTGCCGCCACGCGAGTGAGCGCTCTCCAGCGGCAGCTCGCCTACCTCGAGGCGTCGAGCCCCTTCTACGCCGAGCGGCTGCACGGCGTCCGCGAGCAGGTGCGCACCGCCGGCGACCTGCCGCGGCTCCCCTTCACCACGAAAGAGGAGCTCCGCGAGGGCCAGCGCACGGACCCGCCCTTCGGCCCGCACCTGTGCGCACCCCCCGAACGGCTGGTGCGCATGCACGTCACCTCCGGGACCACGGGCGAGCCCGTGGCCGTGGGGTTCACGCGCGCCGACCACGAGGCGAACAGCGCCGTGGGCGGCGAGGCATTCCGGATCGCCGGCGTGCGCCCCGACGACGTGGTGGCCCACTGCCTCAACTATGCGTTGTACGCGGGAGGCATCGCCGACCACATGGCGCTCGAGGCGAGCGGCGCGACCGTGGTGCCGGTCGGAACCGGCCAGTCGCGCCGGCTGCTCGAGCTGATCCCGAGGCTTGGTATCACGGCGATCTTCGGCACGCTGTCCTTCCCCGCCTATCTGGCGGCACGCGCGCGCGAGCTCGGCGTCGAGCCGCGCGAGCTCGGGATCCGCCACATCGTGACCGCCGGAGAGCCGGGTGCAGGGCTCGCCGCGGTGCGCGCCGAGATCGAGGAGGCCTGGGGCGCGAGCGTGGTCGACACCTTCGGGATGAGCGACGTCTGGTCAACGATGGGGGGCGCATGCGAGGCGGACGAGGGACTCCATCTGACCGTCGGCGATCATGCGGTTCTCGAGCTCGTGGTCCCGGAGAGCGGCGAGCCCGTGCCGCTCGAGGACGGCGCGAGCGGCGAATTCGTCTGGACGCACCTGCGTCGCGAGGCCTCGCCGCTGCTGCGCTACCGCTCAGCGGATCTGGGGAGCTTGTGGACCTCGCCGTGCGCGTGCGGCCGGACCACCCCGCGCATCCGGATCGATGGCCGCCTCGACGACATGCTGCGCGTGCAGGCCGTGAACGTGTACCCGCAGGCGATTGGCGTGATCCTCGCCCGTGAGCCGCTGCTCGGGCGCCACTGCATCGTGGCCGAGGGCGACCCGATCGTCCCACCGCTCCGGCTGTACGTCGAGGCGCCGCCGGAGCTCGAGCTGGATGAGGTCGCAGGCCGCCTGCAGCACGCGCTTCAGGCGCGTTTCGAGGTCATCCGGCTCGACCCGGGCTCGCTGCCGGTCGCTGAGCACAAGACCCGCATCGTCCACCGCACGGCACGCGGCGACACGCTGCCCGACGCCATCGCGGCACTGAGGAAGGAGATCGCAGGATGACCGTCACAGCCGCCGCGCTCGGCGCCGCCAGGGTGATCAGCTGGGACCGCCAGGCTCGCCGCAACGCATGGGACCTGGAGACGATGACCCAGATCGCCGACGCGATCGAAGCGGCCGGCGACGACGAGGAGGTGCGCGCGGTTGTGCTGCGCGGCGCGGGCGAGCACTTCTCGGCGGGAGATGACCTGAAGGCGGCGATCGAGGCCGACTCGGCGGCGTGGGCGGCGACGATCGAGGCGTTCCAGCGCATGACCCGAGTGGCGCTCGCCTCCCCCGTGCCCGCGATCGCGGCGATCGACGGCGTATGTGTGGGCGGGGCGCTCGAGTTCGCCGCGAGCTGCGACATACGCATCTGCACCAACCGCATCCGGCTGCTCACACCGGAGATCGGCATCGGCCTCACGGCGAGCAACGCCGGCACGCTGCTGCTGCCCGAGGTGCTCGGCGAGACCGCCGCCCGCGAGCTGCTGCTCAGCGGCGAGGAGCGCGACGCCGCATGGGCGCTCGAGCACGGCTTCGCGACGGAGATGGTGGCCCCGGGCGACCTCGACGGGCGCATCGAGCGCTGGATCGACGTCTTCTCGCGCAACTCGCGCGCGGCCGTGGCGGCGACCAAGTCGATGCTTAACGAGCGCTTCGGCGACCTCCTCCCCACCGCGATGCAGCGCGAGACGGACCACTGCGTGCGCCTCTTCGACGAACCGGACGCCCGCGAGGCGCTGCGCGGCTTCGCCGAGCGGCGCGGCTAGCTCGCGCCGCCCGCGAGCGCCTCGGCTCGGGCGGCCCAGGTATCCATGCCCAGCTCGCGGTAGGTCACGAGCGCCTCGTCGAGGAGCTCTCCGGCCCGCTGCGAATCCCCTGCGCCGCCGCGCGCGAGCAGCATGGCCGCCAGATCGTGCCTGGCATGAGCCAGCCAGGGCCGCGCTCGCATCGCGCGCTCGGTCTCGATCGCCACCTCGAAGTGCCGCTCGGCGTCGTCGAAGCGGCGGAGCGCGGTCGCCAGCACCCCCAGGCCGCGTGCGACCGAGCCGACCACCGACTCGACCGGAGCCTGTGCATAGAGGCGCTCGTAAGGCAGCAGCAGCGAATAGACGGTCTCCGCCGCATCCAGATCACCAAGCCCGGCACACGGATCGGCCAGCAGCGTCATCGTGAACAGCCATTCCGCGTCGAGGTAATGACGCGCCAAGTCGCGCGACAGCAGCTCGTCCAGGGTGGCGCGGACATCTGGCTCGCGACCGAGTTCGTCGTACAGATGGATGAGAGCGGCGGAGAATCGCGGGAGCGACGGGTACTCGTGCACCGAGCGACGGATGACGTCCTCGAGCTCGGCAACCCGACCCTGCTCGCGGCGCAGGATGAACAGCGCGAGCCGATGCGAGACGCGGGCGTTCCAGCGCTCCGTTCGCTCACCGATGGCCAGCGTGTCGGAGATCAGCTCCTCGGCCTCGCCGAAGCGACCCTCCATGAGCGCGAGCATGCTTCGGCTGGTCCCGACGGCCCAGCGCTGCGCAGGCTGGCGGAGCTCCGCGGCCAACGCACCAAGCGCCTCGATGCTCGCGTCGATTCCCGCCCGGTCGGCGACCACCCAGATGCAGTGGAGGCGGTGGTCGTAGCCGGCGAACACCCTTTCCTTGTCACCGATGCGCTCGCCGAGCGAAATGAGCTCGTCTCCGACGGCGATGCCCTCGCCGCTCAGATGCCGTTCCGGTCCCTCGACTGCGATCCACCGGCCCTCGAGGGCGGCTGCGAGCGTTGCGGGGTCTTCGCTGGCACGCGCAGCGCGGAGCGCCTCGTCCCCGAGCGCGACCCGTCGCTCGCGCGAGGGCTCGTCGCGCGACGCCGCGGCGAGGCGGGCGAGCAGCCGGGCCCGTGTGAGCCGGTCGCGCTCGTCGATGG
>JBKPME010000201.1:0-31006 GCA_046731915.1 Actinomycetota bacterium | reverse complement strand
GGATGTGGAAGAAGAGGCAACCGAGCCCATAGACGTCGGTCCGAGGGCTCACCGGTTGCCCTCGAATCTGCTCGGGTGCCACGTAGTTGAGCGAGCCCACAAGCTGACCGGTCTGCGTCGCTTCGGGGTCGGTGAGGACGCGCTTGGTGAGTCCGAAGTCGGTGAGGTACGCGTGGTCGTCGGAGGTGAGCAGGACGTTCGCGGGCTTTACGTCCCGATGCACCAGGCCCGCGGCATGCGCAGCGTCGAGCGCGGCCGCGATCTGGGAGACGATCCGAGCCGCGCGCTCCGGCTCGAGCCGACCCTCGCGCTGGAGCTCGCTCCGCAGGTCGTCGCCGTCCACACAGCGCATCGCGAGAAAGAGCACGCCCTCGTGTTCGCCCGCCTGGAAGATCGGGATCACGTTCGGGTGATCCAGGGAAGCCGCTGTCTTCGACTCGGCGGTGAAGCGCTCCCGGAACCCGGGGGTGCTCGCCAGGTCGGAGGCGATGAACTTGAGCGCAACCACGCGGTCGAGGGTCTCGTCCCTGGCTCGGTAGACAACGCCCATTCCTCCGCGTCCGGCGATTCCCTCGATCCGGTATCCGGCGAACTGCGAGCCCACCGTCAAGTCGGCCACACCGCTCTTTGTAGCCGTCCTGCGGCAGTGGGGCAAGTTCGAATGACGGCACGGTCCCGGCCGGAGCCGGGGCCACACCGGCCGCGCAACCGCTAGCGGTGGAGCGCGACGCTGAGAGCACCGCTGTCACAGGTGTCCACCGCGCCGTCGGGATTCCCGAAAGTCATGGAGATCCGCCAGCTGGCCGACAACCGTGTGCGAGCGCGGTTGATCCTGCCGGCGAAGGTCTCGGAGTAGGTGGTTTCGACGCCCTCGTCGGCGCTTGTGTCCCGATACGAGGTCTTGAAGGTGCCGCTTCGGCTGATCCGCAGATTGCGCCACTGCGACCGCATCGCGAACCCCTGACCCTGGCCGCAATCGAGGTAGATCGCACCCAGGACACGCTTGATCCGGTGTCCGTCGCTCGTGACCTCGGCGAACACCCGGCCACCCATTGGAGGTCGTGCCGCCGTAGACGGCGGCCGGCCGATTCGCGGCGCTCGGCCCGTCCGCCAGTGCCACCTCCGCCCCGAGCGGGGACATTGTGACGGCCGCGAGCGCCCAGATGACGGATGCGACAGCCGCCACGTGGGTTCGGATCCGCCCTGCGATTCCGCTCCGCTTTCGAGTTGCATGCATTCCGAACACCTCCTTCCGGGAGCCGTAGGCCCCTCGGATCAGTTGTTCGGATCAGCGTCCGCCAAAGAGCGATCTCCGCGTAGCAGCCCTGGGTGGTCGGCTCCGCACCAGGGTGTCGACCGGCACACCGAGGTGTCAAAGCGTTCGCGTAGCGCGCCCGTACCGCGAGCGGGCCCTCAGTGACAAAGACCGGTGCCGGTGTCGCCGAACAGCCGGCCCGTCTCGGGCACGAAGCTCCATCCGTAGCTGTCGTCGCCGAGCGTCATACGCAGAACGCCGTACGTGTCGGCATTGGTCGCCTCCTGGCCCGTAACCGGCGAGACGGTGTAGTGACTGCGACCACCGGTGCCTACCACGAACTCCCGGACGCCGTTGATGAGGTCGACGCCGCCTATGTTGTTCATCGGCGCGAAGCGCTGATAGTTGTGATCGTGGCCAACCAGGGCGACGTCAACTCCTGCTCCCATCAGCGTCGCCCAGACATTGCCGAGTGTGTTGTTGCCGTGTGGGCCGCCGGAGTAACGCGCATGGTGCCAATAGGCGAGGGTGCACTTGGCGCTATGGGCGGCGAGATCGCTCGCGAGCCACTGGAGCTCTGCGGAGTCGATCGTGCCGCCCGACGAGTCGAGCGCCACCATGTGCCAGGCGCCGAGCTCGTACGAGTAGTACGCCCGTCCGCCGGGGCAGGGGTCGACGGCCGCGGCGCCGTTTGCTCCGTTTTGGAAGTAGGCGCAGTAGTTCGCGTTCACGTCGGAGCCGCGCTCGTGGTTCCCGGGCGTGGGGTATGTCCGCGCCTTGAGCTCCGGCCTGCCCCAGGTCTGGGAGTACCAGGTGTTGTAGTCCGCGAGGGTGCCGCTCTCGTACTGGTTGTCGCCCATCGTCAGGACCGCGTCGGGCAGGGAGGTCAGGAGAAGGTCGTCGGTGGGGCTGAGGGCGGTTCCGGCGGGCTGGATATCCCCGGCGGCCATGATGACCTTGGTGCCGCCGGGCGGTGGCGGAGGTGGTGGCGTGTAGGTGACCACGAGCTGCGGCTGGTTCGCCGCCTCGCGCGACTGGAAGCTCTTCGCGGTCTTGCTGGTGGTGGAGGCCCCGAGCGTGGTCAGCCCTGACCGCAGCGAGCCCACTGGGATCGTCACGGCCTTGTAGCCCACCGTCGACCAGCCGCCCGAGTCGCCGATTGCCGAGCCGAGCGCCGGAGCGTTTCCGGCGGTTATCCCGGTCTCGGTCCAGGAGGTGTCGGCGACTCCGTGGACCCGGAACCCAGTGCCGGTGCTGGCGGACGTGGTGTAGAGCCTCAACGTCGCGCCCGTCATGACGGCGCCGGACGGAAGCGCTATGTCGAACTTCAGGTACGTCCGCTCCTTCGGCTTCGCGTCGACGTTGAGGACGGAGCTCGTGCCGAAGTTACTCCCTGAGGACGCCGAGGAGACGTACGCGTCGGCTCTCGGATTCAGGACCACGGTGTCCGCCGACACGTCCGCCGCCTGGATCGAACACGCAAACAGCACCGCCGCCAGCGATCCCAGCAGCCGGGTGCGCCGATCTATCCTGTTGAGCCCTGTCCGGAGCACACCATCCGCCTCCCTCGATTACTCGAAGAGTCGGGATTGCTGACCGACTGGAAACTTCAGGCTACCCATCCGCATGCAGGGTGTCCAGGTAGACGCCATGACCCGAGGGAGAGCTCCATTCTTGGGCGCTCTCCACCGACGTTCCCTCGCCCCACTCGTTCATCGTGGTCACGAGCTGGAATGGCGCGTTCGACGCGATCATGTCGCGGATGTTCTGACTCCAGCGAGCAGGGTCGCGAGCCAGCCGCGGCGCGGGCTCGCCGGCCTTGTTGAAGCCCGGGCTGATCGAGTACGAGTAACCCGCCTGGCTGTCCGCCGCGACCGCGGGGGAGTACTGATGCCACCCCTGCGGCTGGGTGGCGCAGGTGCGGTAGCCGCCGAACACCTTCAGCACCAGATACGCGCCGATCGCGGCGTTTGCCTGCTTCCAGCGATCGGCCATGCCGCAGCTGTCCTGCGCGTCGGCGTACACGAACACCACGAAGCGGCCGTTCAGGCGGAGGTAGGCGGGGTCTGAGCCGTAGTGGTCGCGGATGTAGCTCAGGTCGGCCTCGATAGCGGCGACGCTTGGATCGCTGCTTCCCTCCTGCTCGTAGTAGAGCGCCCAGCGGAAGGCGCTCCCCAGTGCGCGCGTGGAGGAGAGCAGCGCCGGGATGCGCCCGTCGGTGCGAGTGCCCTGGCCCCACCACGAGGCGATGCCGGCCTCGACATGCCCGTACTCGAGCGAGCGGATGTGCTGCTGGATCACCGCTGGGTACGACGAGTCATAGAGGCCGGCAGTGGGTGTGTACTTCGTGAACGGGTAGATCCCGCTCTGGTTCCACGCCTCGGGGAACCAGGGGTAGTAGAAGGCGGCCCGAATCGGGAAGCCGGGTTGCGTGTCCGAGGGAGGCGGCGGCTCGCTGACGGAGATCGTCCAGTCGCGAACGGCGGGAGTGGGGTCAACGTTGCCCGCCCTGTCCTGCGCCCGCACCTCGAACCGGTGAGCGCCGTTCACGAGACCCGAGTAGAGCTTTGGCGACGTGCACGTGGCGAAGGGGACGCCGTCGAGCCGGCACTGGAAGGTGGAGCGCCTCTCCGAGGACGAGAAGGCGAAGCTCGCATCCTGTGCGCTGACCGTGCCTGTTGGGCCGGAGGTGATGGTCGTCTGGGGCGGCGTCGTATCGGTGGGCGCTGCGCGTCCCGCTCTGGCCCCCACGGGAGCGAGCAGAAGCACGGCCGCTACCACGGCGAAGGCCATGACCGCCGAGGGGGCGTGCCTGCTCGTGGTGTTCGCCGGCCTGGGTGGGGCCGCGGGGGGCATCTCCAGGACCATCGTACGCCTGTGGGGCCTTCCTTTCAGGAAGGCGGCAACCCCTGGACGGATGGTCTACCGACGCTCGCGGTCAGGCGAGGTTTGGCCTCATCGCGTGCCGCGTGTCCGGGTCGACTCCAGCGAAGCGCAAGAAGTCCGTCATGCGGAACTCGCCACTTGTCGGGCCGAGGGTGGGCTGCCACCCGGGCCTCGCCACCAGGTAGGACCGCGGGTCCGACTGGAGCAGCCCGATGAGCACCTCCCCGACGACCCTCCCGGCGACCGGCCCGAGGTGCAGGCCGTCAGCGGCTACCTCGGCCTCCTTGAGCGCGTAGTACCAGAGAGGGGTGCTCGAGGTGAAGCCCTTGTAGTGCTTGAGCTCGCCGAGGTCGGCGTCGCTCAGGGCCGGGGCTCCGATGTGGGCGGCTATTGCCTGTCCCGACGGGAGGCTCCAGGTAACACCGCGCAGCAGGTTGCGCTGGGGCAAGACCTGAGGTTGGTCGCCGCTCGCGATCGCGCCCATCGGCAGGTTGAACAGCGGTGTGGAGATGTGAGTGTCGATGCGCTTGTTGGGCTTGACCTCGCTGTCCGCGAAGTCGAAGAACGTCTGCCAGCCGACGAAGCGTCGCGTGGCTCGGGCGCCACCGCGCAGGTCCACGGGGTCGGCCTGACCGTCCCCCGCCGGGTCGAAGATCATGCCGAAGAACGCCTGCCCACCGTCACCCTTGAGGTTGGCCCGGTAGGACGGGCGCACCATCGAGTGGCCGAAGCGGTAGCAGGCGCCCTGGAACTCCACCGGCATGAACGCCTGCCCGAGCTTCGGGCTGTAGAGACGGCGGCCGTTCGCGAGGATGTCGTCGACCACCGCCTGGCCAACGATCAGCGGGAGAAACTCGTGGAGGACTATCCAGTGGTAGTGCCAGGTTGTCAGCCGCCTGGCTTCGGCGAACACCTTTCCCACGCCGGCTCTGGGCTGCTCGGAACGCACGACGTCGACCGCCTCGTTGTGGAAGCGCAGAAAGGCGGCGTGCAACCCGGCGATGATCAGGTGCTCGTCGTTGCGTGGATCGCCGATCAGCGCAACGCCCTTGCCGTCACGAGGCAGGTCCTCGAAGGCGCCGCCGTAACCGACCTTCAACGTGGCGGTGTCGGCGGGGTCGTAGAGCTGCGGGGAGCCGCTCGGCCCGGACCCGTAGACCGAGTCGAGATCCAGTGACGGAGAGCGGGCGTTCCGAACGCTCGCGGGCTCCGCCGGCACGCCGAGCTTGGAGCCCGTGTCGAAGGTGATGTCGTGATCGACGAACTGGCCGACGAACGTCGTCCCGGCCGTGTGGGTCGGGTTGTTGGGGTTGCCGACCGAGTGGATCGGGTCGGTGATCAAGAGCACTGGCCCGGCGGCGAGGTCGTCGCGCGCGTCGAGCAGCCCCCCGGGGCTGCCCAGATCCACGAGGTCGGCGCGGACCCTGTCCGTGGCATCCGCGAATGCCGGCAGGTTCGGGAACATCCGTCCGAACGTCGTCGGGCTCGTCACAGCGGTGGCGCTGCGCGCCGGCGGCGACGCGAAGAGCCCGCCTCCCAGCGCGACCGCCCCGGCGCCCGCGCCTGCGCGCACCAAGAAGCCTCGCCGGGTCATCGCCGCCAACGAGCTTTCGGCTTCCTGCCGAGACATCTGAGCTCCCCCCTCGTGAAAAGCGAATCCTGTATGGGCCTGTTGCCGACCTCAGTCAAGCATGCCGGAACGCTGTTGACTCAGTCGCTTGACTCGTCTCGGCGGCGGCCGGTTAGGCTGGCTCCGCACGGAGCTCATGGCCGTCGACCTCGTCATCGATATAGAGAACACGCCCGGGGCGCTTGCGGAGGTGGCGGCCGCCATCAGCGACGCTGGCGTAAACATCGCGGCGGCGACGTGCATCGGGGAGGGGGCGCGCGCAGAGCTCCACATCCTCGTGCCTCACGGCGGCGCGGCGCGGCATCTCCTGGCCATCTCGCACGTTGGGGTCACGCGCGAACGCGAGGTCGTCGTGGTCAATGTGGAGGACCGTCCCGGCGTGCTGGCGGACCTGACGCGGAAGATCGCGCGCGCCGGCGTCAACCTCGACCTCGTCTACGTCGCAACTCAGAACCGCGTCGTCTTCGGGGCGGACGACCTTCCCGCGCTCCAGTCCGCGCTGGGCGTGTAGCGCGGCTGGGGAGCTCAGCGCTTCACCACGAACGTGCTGTGCCCGATCGGATCGCCGTAGTTCGCCCGCGACCGCGGGCCGAAGCCCGGCCATACGATCCAGCGATACCGCCCGGGCCCCAGACGGCGGGTCTTGGCGGCGAACTTCCAGCGCTTCTGGAGCTGGTAGCGGGGGCGGGAGGGCCAGGCGGTAAGGATCTTCCGCCCGGCCCTGAAGAGCTGGACGTTGTAGTAGGTGGCCCGCTTGACGACGACCCAGCGGAAGACGGGCAGGTGTCCCCGCTTGATGACAGCCCCGGGACCCGGTGCGATCAGGCGCCGCGTCCCGAGCCTCCCGACCTCCGCGGGCGGAGCTGCCGCAGCGCCGCCCCCGATCGTCGCAGGCGGAACTGCCGGAGCGCCGCCCCCGGCCGGCACGCCTCTCACCGTCTCCGCGCGCGGCGCCGAGAGCAACACGATCAGCAGCGCCGATCCGAACGCCGTCGCCGCCACCAGCGCACGGAGACGGCCGATTGAGCCATCGAGAGCCCAGGCCACCTTCGTGCCGGGCATCTCGCAGGTCTCCGGTTGCCGGCCGATGATCCAGCCTACCTCGGCTGCAACAGCAGGGTCACCCTCGAAGGTAACCCCCAATTAACTGCTGGGGCAAGCATCCCTAAGTGCTGGGCTTCCGCCGCACATGCTCACACCCGCGGACGCGGTCGAAGCTGTCGACTCGAGCGCGGTCGCGGCCGCTGCCGCAGTTGACCCGGTCGATTTTTCCGTTCACCGCGTTCAGGCGGTCGTTGCCCGCCCCTCCGCGAAGACGGTTGCGCCCGGGGCCGGCCCTCAGGCGGTCGTTGCCCCTGCCGCCGCTGATCCGGTCCCTGCCGGGCCCGCCGATCAGCAGGTCGTTGCCGGAGTTGCCCTGGAGCCGGTCGTTGCCCGGGACGCCGCTGTCGCTGTCGTCGCCGAGGAGGCGATCGTCGCCCTGAGCGCCCACCAGCCGGTCCGATCCCACGCCGCCGAAGATGCAGTCGTCGTTCCCCAGGCCGTTGACGGTGTCGTCGCCCTGCAGCGCGAAGAGGTTATCGCCCATGTCGGTGCCAGTTAGGACGTCGGCGCCGGGGGTGCCCAGCCTGTCGTTCGCGCAGGCGCCCGGGTCGAGTGTGGCGATCTCCGTTGGACCCAGCAGGCCGCTGGCGGGCGGAGATGTATCAGGACCGGGCGCCGCCGGCGGGACGTCGAGCGTCTCGCAGTCCGACGCGATCAGATCCGAGCCGTCGGCCCGGACTGTGTCGTTGCCGCCCCCGCAGCTCACGATGTCGCCCCTGTCCCCGCGAACGTCAATCAGGTCGTTGCCGTCGCCGCCGCTCAGCGTGTCGATTCCCTGGTTGCCCCGCAGCGTGTCGTCGCCCGAGCCGCCTTCGAGCGAGTCGTTTCCGTCGCCGCCCGAGAGCGTCGAGCGTGTCGATGTCGCGTTCTTGAGGCTGTCGGCCTGGTCGTCCCCCGTCACGGTGAAGCCGATGATTCCGGCGGTGGGGCAGCTCGCCGTACTTCCCGACCCGGAGCAGGGCGGGTTCGCAGTGATCGCCGCGCCCGGGTCCGAGAGGACGAAATCGGGCCCTGTCAGGGAAATCGTCAGATTGTTTGCCTCACCTGGCGCCGCGGCGTACCAGACGCGCTTGATCGAGATGCTTGCCGTGGCCGCGAGGGCTGGCGCGGGAAGCACCGCGAACACGCAGATGGACACGATTCCGAGCGCGAGGCGTCGCATGGCGCGACTGTATGACCGGGTTTGCCGCCGGCCGCGAAAAAACCCCCGTCTGAGGCGAAAAGATCACCATTTCGTGCGATTGCGTCGGCGCGGCGAAGGGAGCTCGCCGGCGCAGGGTTCGGGTCAGGCGCCGCGCAGGTAAGCCAGCACGGCCAGCACGCGCCGGTGGTCCTGCTCGCCTGCGGGGAGATCGAGCTTCGCGAAGATGCTCGTCACGTGGCGCTCCACGGCGCGCTCGCTGACGAAGAGCTCCTCGGCGATCGCGCGGTTGGTGCGGCCCTCGGCCATTCGGGCGAGGACCTCGCGCTCGCGCTCGGTCAGGGAGTCGAGCGGGCCCTCGTCGCGCGCGCGGCCGAGCATCTGGGCGACGACCTCGGGGTCGAGCACAGACCCGCCGTTTGCGACGCGCTCCACTGCCTCGGTGAGGCGGTCCACGTCGGCCAGCCGGTCCTTCAGCAGGTACCCGACGCCCTCGGCGCCTCCGCCGAGCAGCTCACCCAGGTAGCGGTCCTCGACGTACTGGGAGAGCAGCAGGATTCCGACCTCGGGCAGCTCGCCGCGGACCGTGAGCGCGGCGCGCAGCCCGTCGTCCGCGTTGTCCGGCGGCATGCGCACGTCGATGATCGCCACGTCGGGTTTGTGCGCACGGACTTTCCGGAGGAGGTCCTCGGCGTCACCCGACTGCGCTACGACCTCGTGGCCCGCGTCCTCGAGCAGCCGCGCGGCGCCCTCGCGGAGCAGCACCGCATCGTCGGCGATCACGATCCGCATGACCGGATCATCCCGCCTGCGCCGGATCGGTTCCAGGGCCGATTAGGCCAAGACCTCCGCGATTGCCTCGCCCGACAGATTCGCCTTGGGCACGAACCCGGCCGCTCCTGAGCGCGCGACTCCGTCGCCGAAGTCAGCCTCGTCATGCGTCGAGGTGAGCACCACCGCCGGTGGCTCCGGCTCGCGCGCGAGCCACTCCGCCACGGACAGCCCGCTCACGTCCGGCAGCCCGACGTCGAGGAGCACCACCTCCGGCCGGTGCCGCCGGGCGGCCTCGAGCGCCGACACGCCGTCGGCCGCCTCCGCGACGACCGTGTACCCGTCCGCCTCGAGACGCCGACGCGCGCGCTGGCGAAAGCGCGCGTTGTCGTCCACGATGAGGACGCCGACGGGCATAGCCGGATCATCGAGCATCGGCCGAGTCATTTGGGTTCGGTTAACCGCCAGCTTTCGGTCCCGGGAATGGTCCGCTGAAGGATCCTGCCCTAGGCACCGTATTGGTGTCCTAAGCAGGACGGTTCCGGCGATCAGCCCTAGGCTGCGCGCCTCGGTGCGTGTGACGGCCTCCGATGCCGCCGGCAACCGAACCGGCCGCACTGCGCCGGATCTGCTAGCCGCGCTAGTCGGCGCTGAGCACGGACAGGATGTTGCCCGCCGGGTCCTTGAACCAGGCGATGTCCGGGCCGCCGCCCGGGGTGTGGGCGATCCCCTTCTCGTCCTGCTCGAAACCGTCGTAGCGCTCGAATTCGACACCGCTCGAGCTCAGCTCGTCGACCGCGGCCTCAACGTCATCGGCCTGGAAGTTCAGGATCGTGTAGGTGGCCGGGGCGAAGTCCGGCTTCGGGTAGATCATCGTGGGCCGGTCTCCCGCGAGGTGGACAGTCAGAATGCCCATCTCCTCGTCGGTGACCTTCAGGCCGAGTGTGTCACGGTAGAACTCGCGCGCGGCGTCGAGGTCATCGACCGCGAAGCCGCTGAATGCTGGTGTGTTGGTGAACATGCCTACATAGACCCGGCGGATCGCCGAGACTCATCGGTCAGCCGCTCGGGGAGGCCGAAGCTCCCGAAGGTGGCGTAGAGCCGCTCCGGGTCGATCGACTCGTCCGGCCAGCGGGCGTATGACTCGCCGTCCGGGATGTCGGTCGCACGCGTCACGAACGCGGTGACGTCGCTGATCTTCTCGCCGCGGAAGGTGAGAACGTTCAGGGCGAAGGGCAGATAGGCCTGCTCGTCCTCGTCCCAAATGTAGAACGCCAGCGCCGGCTGCCCGTTGGCGCGCGCCGGGATCGGCCGCCAGCGCCAGGTGCCCGACAGCGGCCAGCCGGCGAGGAAGATACGGATCGACTCCTCGCCGCCGAACCAGGTGGCAAGCGGCGGCATGGCGAACGTCGCGTCCTCGGCGAGCATGTCCATCACGGCGTCGACGTCGTTCCGCTCCCACGCCTCGACGTAGCGCTCGACGATCTCCTTGAGCCGCTCGTCGCCCAGCTCGCGCAGGGTCGTCTGCTGGCTCTGCTCCGGCACACGCTCCTCGACGGCCTTGCGGGCGCGCTGAAGCGCGCTGTTCACCGAGGCGACCGACGTCTCCAGCGCGTCCGCCACCTCCTGAGCCGAGAAGCCGAGCACCTCCCTGAGGATCAGTACCGCGCGCTGGTTCGCGGGCAGCAGCTGAAGGGCGGCGACGAAGGCGAGCTCGACGCTCTCGCGCTGCTCGTAGTGGGCCTCGGGCCCGGCCAGCTCGTCATCCACGCCGATGAGCTCGTCGGGATACGGCTCGACCCAGACCGACTCCACGACCGGCTCGCCGGGGCCGCCGTGCGGGTCAGCCGAGGGCGCGTAGTCGATCGGCAGCACGCGCTTCGGCCTTTTCTCGATCTGGTTCAGGCAGGTGTTCGTGGCGATCGTGTAGAGCCAAGACTTCAAGGAGCTGCGCCCCTCGAAGCGCTCGAGCGCGCGCCACGCCCGCAGCGACACCTCCTGCATCGCGTCCTCCGCGTCGTGCACCGAGCCGAGCATCCGGTAGCAGTGCGCGTGCAGCTGCCCACGGTAGGGCTCGATCAGCTTGGCGAAGGCGGTTTCGTTGCCTGAGCGGGCGGTGTCGAGAAGCGCTGCTTCCATGGCTCTGCACCTTAGTGGCGATGAGTTTCCGGCTTCGTCTCGGTCTCAGTGCTAAATGACGAAGCCGCTGGTCCACCTCGAGCTTCACACCGCCGACCTCGCCGCCGCCCGTTCCTTCTACGCGGGGCTCTGCGACTGGCGGCACGAGCGGATCACGGTCCCGACTGGCTCGTACGACGCCCTCGAGATGGGTGGAGGGCTCGGCGGCGGGATCGTCGAGTGCGCCGCGCGGCGGCCGCTCTGGCTGCCGTATGTCGAGGTGCCGGATGTTGCCGAGGCCACCGAACGGGCGCGCGGGCTCGGCGCCACGGTCGTGCTCGAGCCGCGCGAGGGCCCGGTCGGCTGGCGCGGCGTCGTAGCGGCTCCGGCCGCCGGCGAGATCGCGTTCTGGCAGCCGAAGCGCTGAGCGGTCGGGTCAGGCCGCCGGCACGGGGGCGGCGGCGACCGGCCGGCCAGCCGGGGCGGCGAGCCGGTAGCTCTCGGTGTCGAACTGTCGCGTCCGGCGGCGGTACTCGAACGTGAAGCCGGGCCACTGGATCGAGTTGCGGCCGTTGCGGTCGATGTACCAGCTCCCGCAGCCTCCGGTGTTCCAGACGCTGTGGGCCAGGCGCGCCTGGACGTCCTCGTTGTAGGCGGCCTGCACCTCGGGCCGCACCTCGAACTCGGCGGCGCCGCGCAGCCGCATCGTGCGTAGCGCGTCGAGCGCGTACGCGATCTGGGACTCGATCATGTACACGATCGAGCTGTGCCCCAGGTTCAGGTTCGGGCCGTAGAAGAGCAGGAGATTCGGGAAGCCCGCGACGGTGGTGCCGAGGTAGGCCTGCGGGCTGCCCTGCCAGATCTCGGCGAGGGAGTCGCCGTCGCGGCCGTGGATGCGCTCGGCGATCGGCAGCTCGGCGGGCTTGAAACCGGTGGCGAAGATGAGCGTGTCGATCTCCCGCTCGACGCCGTCCCCATCGACGATCGAATGCTCGCGCAGCTCGGCGACCCCGGAGCTCACCAGCTCCACGTTCGGCTCCTGGATCGCGGGATACCAGCGGTTCGAGAGAATGATGCGCTTGCAGAAGATCTCGTAGTCGGGCGTGAGGCGCCGGCGAAGCTCCGGGTCGGGCACCTGGCGGCGCAGGTGGAGGCGCGCGTTCAGCTCGTAGCCCTTCAGCAAGCGGCGCTCGCGGGTGACGCCCAGGGCCGTCCCCTCGCGCAGCGCATAGCTGCCCGCGCGCGACAGCTTCTGCATCACCGGCACGCGCCTGTAGACCTCGCGCATCCCGCGCGCGACGGCGTGGTCCATGTGCGGTATCACCCACGGTGGGGTGCGCTGGAAGAGATGCAGCCTGCCGACACGTGGCTGGATCTCCGGCACGACCTGGACGGCGGTGGCGCCCGCGCCGATCAGGGCCACGCGCGTGCCGGTCAGGTCGTCCGAGTGGTCCCATTCGGCGGTGTGGAACGCGTTGCCCTCGAATCGCTCCATTCCCGGGAGCACCGGCGTCGACGGCTCACTGAGGAGTCCGGGCGCCGCCACGAGCACGCGCGCGGCCAGCAGCCCGGTGGAGGTCTCGAGCTCCCAGTGCTGGGCATCCGCGACCCAGGTCGCGCCAAGCAGCTCGCTGTTCAGGCGGATGTGGGGCAGGATTCCGGAGCGCTCGGCGCAGCCGCGCAGGTAGCCCAGGATCTGGTCGCGCATCGGATAGGCACGGTCCCAGTCCGGGTTGCACGCGAAGGAGAACGAGTAGAGGTTCGACGGGATGTCGCACTGGCAGCCCGGGTAGCTGTTCGCCCACCAGGTGCCGCCCACATCGTCGCCGCGCTCGATTACGACGAAGTCGTCGACGCCCTCCTGCTTCAGCCGCATCGCCATGCCGAGGCCGCCGAAGCCGGCGCCAACGATCGCCACTTCATGGACGTGCGTGCTCTCCACGGCGCGAGAACGCTATCGGGCCGTATCGTGCGGCGCGTGAGCCGGACGAACCTGGAGGTCGTGCAGCAGCTGTTCGATCGCTTCGGCGAGGGCGGGATCGAGCCGGCGCTGGAGGTCTTCAGCGAGGACGTCGTAGTCGAGATCCCGCCCGACATGTCCGCCGAGCCGGACGTCTATCACGGCCACGACGGCGTGCGCCGCTACTTCGCCGGGTTCGACGGGATGATCGAGGAGCTGCGCTACGAGCCGCTCGAGCTGGTTCCCGTGGGCGGGCTGGTGCTCGCCCACGTTCGCCTGAGCGGGCGGGGCGCGAGCAGTGGCCTCGGCGTGGGCCTCGAGCCATACGTCGTGCACGAGCTGGCCGACGGCAAGATCACCCGGATACGCCCCTATCCGGATTTCGAGGCCGCTCAGCGCGCGATCGCAGGCGCAGACTGACCAGCTAGGCGCCCTCGGGCCACCAGCCCGGCTGCATGTCGGCGTCCTGGTTCTCCGTGTTCGGAGCGCCGAAGGCAAGGATCTCCGCGCCCTCCGGGCCGGCCTCCATCCCGTGCAGGACGCCTGGGGTGATGCGCACCGCGTCCCACTGCGCCACGTCCACGACCTCGTCACCGACGGCGACGCGACCGCTCCCGGAGAGGATCACGTAGACCTCCTCCTGCTCCGAGTGGGTATGGCCGAAGGGTGCGCGGTAGCCGGGGTCGAGGCGGAAGTAGCTGAGGCCCGAGTTGGCAAGCTCCAGGTTGGTGCGCGCGAAGTGCGACTCGATGCCCTCCATGCCGAACTCGGGTGCCATGTCCTTCACGTCCGACTTCAGGTTCACGCGCGTGTAGTCGGGCATCGTCAGGACTCCGCCTTCTGCTTCAGGCCATCGGCGGCGTCGCCCAGCAGGAAGTCACGCACCTTCGCCTCGGCCGGGCCGCGCAGGAGCAGGCCGAGCATGCGGCCGGGGTCGGCCTCGAGCGCGTAGGTGGCGCGCGTGTGCCCGTCGCCGAGGTCCTCGAAGGCCCACGAGCCTGTGAGCGACTTGGTCTCGCCCTTCTCCTGCACCCAGCGGATGGCCGTGGGCTCCTCGTAGGAGAAGCGGAGCGTCGAGCGCACGGTCTTCACCTTGGCGTCCGACTGCGTCTCCACCACGAGCGCCCGCTTCTGGTCGTCTCGCTCGAGCACCTCCACGTCCTTCAGCGAGCCCTGCCACTCGGGAGCGTTCGCGATGTCAGAGGCGATCTCGAAGCAGCGCTCCACCGGGGCATCTATCTCGACTGAGCGCTGACCGCTGATGGTTCCCATGGCCGGCGAGCCTATCCTGCATCGAGCATGGAACCCGATGCCGTCGAGATCCGGGTGCTCGGCTCCCTGATCGAGAAGCAGCGCACCACGCCGGATGTCTATCCGCTCACCCTGAATGCGCTGCGGTTGGCCTGCAACCAGTCGACGAACCGCGACCCGGTAGTCGACTACGACGAGAAGGCGATCCGCAGCGGCATTGAGCGCCTTGTGCAGCGCAAGTGGGCAATGCTCGCGAGCTGGTCGAACCGGCGCTCGATGAAGTACCGGCACACGCTGGACGGCGCGCTCGCCCTGGAGGACGGCGAGATCTCCGTCCTGGCGGTGCTGATGCTACGCGGGCCGCAGACGCCGGGCGAGCTGAAGGCGCGCACCGATCGGCTCCACGCCTTCGGCGACATGGGTGAGCTGAGCGAGACGCTCGAGCGGCTGATCGAGCGGCGGCTGGCGATGCGGCTCGACCGCCGCCCGGGCCAGCGCGAGGAGCGCTACGCGCACCTTCTGAGCGACGATGGCGAGCACGGGGCGAGCACCTCCGCTCCCGCGCCGGGCGTGGGAGAAGAGGAACCCGCGGCTCCGCGGCCCGCTGCCGAGGCGGATGCCGCGGCCGCTGCTGCGGGGCTCGGTCCCTCGGGGATCGAGCGCATCGAGCGCATCGAGCGACAGCTCGCGGCGCTCCGCGCGGAGATCAAGGCGCTCCGCGAAGAGCTCGGCGCCTGATTTTGCGACGGGTAGCGTCCCGGACGCCAGTGTCGCCTAAGCGCTCAGTCTCACTCGTGATCGAGACCGCGGATGGCCTGCTGCTCGTGCGCCGGCCCGAGGGCGACGAGAGCCTTCCGGGAGTTTGGGGTCTGCCGGCCGCGAGCCTGGCGGCGGGCGAGTCGGAGGAGGACGCGGTGCGCCGGGCCGGGCGCGAGAAGCTCGGGGTCGAGGTGGCGCCGGTTCACGCAATCGGGCGCGAAGGCCCGATGACCGACTGGGAGGCGCGGATCGTCACCGGCACCCCGTCGGTGCCGCAGGAGGGGCCGAATACCCAGTACGCCGAGCTCCGCTGGGGCGACCCGATTGAGCTCGTTCCCGCCGCCCGCAGGGGGTCGCTCTGCTCGCGGGCGCTGCTGCGGGCACGCGCTCTAGATTGGGACTCGTGAGCTCGCGGCCCGGACTGCTCGCCCGCGGACCGTGGCGGCCGGAACAGGTGGAGGCCGTCTGGCGCGACGATGCCTACGCGGTTCCCGCCGAGGTCGAGCGCCTTGCCGACGACGCCGTTGAGAACCTGCGCGAGCGCGGCTCGCCCGCCCACGACGGCATGGCCACGCGTCTGGCTTCCTGGGCGGCTGAGGGCGACCGGCTCCGCCTCGAGCTGCAGCCCGTGCGCTGGGCGCTCCGGCTCCTGGACGACGCCTCTGACAGCCTCACGGCGCTCTGCGTGGTGCGCTCCGAGGACGGCCGCTGGCTCGCGGGCCGCCGCGCCTCGTGGGTCTCGAGCTGGGCGAACCGCTGGGCGCTCGGCGCCGGCGGAGCCGTGGACCTCGGCGAGAGCCCCGCCCGGACGCTCGCCCGGGAGCTTCAGGAGGAATGGCAGCTCGAGCCGGAGGCCCTGTCGGTGGAGGCGCTGATCGCACTGCCGAACGGGCTGAACATGCTGGTCGGCCTTGCGACCGTCCCCGACCGTTGCGACCCGGTGCCCGACTCCGAGCACGACGACTGGACCTGGTGGCCCGCGGACCTCGATGCCTGGCCCGCCGAGGCGGACGACCGGCTCAAGTTGATGGCAGCCCTACTGGGCAGGTGACGCCGGTCCCGCCGAGCCCGCAGTACCCGTTCGGGTTCTTCGCCAGGTACTGCTGGTGGTAGTCCTCGGCGTAGAAGAAGTCCGGCGCGTCGACGATCTCCGTCGTGATCTCGCCGTACCCCGCTGCGGTCAGCCGCTCCTGGTAGCGCTCGCACGAGTCCTCGGCGGCCTGACGCTGAGCGTCCGAGGTCGTGTAGATGCCTGAGCGATATTGCGTGCCCATGTCGTTGCCCTGGCGCATGCCCTGGGTCGGGTCATGCCCCTCCCAGAAGATCCGGAGCAGCTCGTCGTAGGAGATCTCGTCCGGCCGGTAGGCCACGAGGACAACCTCGTTGTGTCCGGTGCGCCCGCTGCAGACCTCCTCGTAGGTCGGGTTGGGCGTGAAGCCGCCGGCATACCCCGCCGCCGTCGTGTAGACGCCGGGCGCCTGCCAGAAGCCGCGCTCGGCGCCCCAGAAGCAGCCCATGCCGAAGATGGCTGTCTCGACCCCTTCGGGGAAGGGCGGCTCGAGCGGGGTGCCGAGCACGAAGTGGCTCTCGGGTACGTGGAAGGGGCGGCTGTCGCGACCGGGGAGCGCGTCAGCCTGCTCGGGCATCGCGGTCTTGTCGCGGAAAAGGAAGCTCATATCCATTGACTGTAACGTCCGCCCCGCCGATGGAGCTCGACTATTTCGCGCCGGATCTCACGGGGGAGCGCTTCCACGAGACGATCAACGAGCTGCGCAAGGAGACATGGCTCGCGAAGTCGGAGCTCGGCTACTTCGTGCTCGACCGCGAGGCGGGCTCGTTCTTCCTGCGCACCAAGAGCGCGACGTTCCCGGGACTTCGGATCGCGGAGATGTTCGAGGTGGAGGAGGGCCCGCTGCTGGAGCAGATGCGGCGGAACATCCTTCACATCAACGGCGACTCCCACCGGCGCCTTCGCAACCTCGTGAACCCCGCCTTCACGCCGCGCGCGGCGGACCGCTGGCGGCCGGCAATGCGCGAGTTCCTGGAGCGGCTGTGGAAGCCCCTTGAGGGCACAGGCAGCTGCGAGTTCGTGGGCGACTTCGCGAAGCCCTACCCCTCACTGACGATCGCAAGCGTGATGGGCGCGCCGCTCGAGGACGCGCCAAAGCTGCACGAGTGGTCGAACCTGATCCAGCGGCAGTTCGACCCGCACAGCCTTATGAACGAGCGCGAGGAGATCGAGCGCGCCTGCGCGGAGTTCTACGAGTGGGCGCGTGCGCTGATCGAGCGCCGCCGCGACGATCCGGGCGACGACCTCATCTCGACACTGATCGAGGCCTCGCACGAGGGCGACAGGCTCGACGACGCCGAGTGCATGAACCTCGTCCTGAACGTGCTCGTGGGCGGCGTCGACACGACCCAGTCGCAGCTCGCCCACGGGCTGCGCGTATTCGCCGCGCATCCGGACCAGTGGGAGCTGCTGGCCGACCGCCCCGAGCTTGCGCCCGCTGCGGTGGAGGAGCTGCTCCGCTACGAGCCGATCACGCCGTTCACGGCGCGGCTCCTGCACGAAGAGGTCGAGTACCGCGGCGTGACGTTCCCGGCCGACACGGTGGTGATGGTCTGCTCGTTGGCGGGTAACCGCGACGGCGTGGAGGGCGACCCCGAGGCGTTCGACATCACCGCCGACCGCGGCGACGCGAAGCCGCTCACCTTCGGCGCCGGCATCCACTACTGCCTGGGCGCGAACCTGGCGCGCGCCGAGCTGCACGAGGCGCTGTCCTTCCTGCCCGCGCGAATGCCCGGCCTCGCGCTCGACGGCGAGCCCGCGCTCGGCTCGATCCACGGCATCTACGGGCTGGAGCGCCTTCCGCTTTCATGGAGCTAGGACTCGCGCACTTCGCGACCGACTACGGCATGCAGCCCGCGGAGCTTGGGCGGAGGGCCGAGCAGCTCGGCTTCGAGTCGCTCTTCTTCCCCGAGCACACCCACATCCCCGTCAGTCGGGACACGCCCTATCCCGGCGGCACCGAGCTTCCGCGCGAGTACAGCCACATCATCGACCCGTTCGTCGGGCTGGCGGCCGCCGCGGTCGCCACGGAGCGGCTCAAGGTCGGCACCGGTGTCTGTCTGATCATCGAGCGCGATCCCATCGTCACGGCGAAGGAGGTGGCGACGCTCGACCGCATCTCCGGCGGGCGTTTTCTCTTCGGCGTCGGCGCCGGCTGGAACATCGAGGAGATGAGCAATCACGGCACCGACCCGGATACGCGCTTTCGCCGCATGCGCGAGAGCGTCGAGGCCATGAAGGCGATCTGGACGCAGGACGAAGCCGAGTACCACGGGCGAATCGTGGACTTCGACCCGATCTGGTTGTGGCCCAAGCCGGTGCAACAGCCGCACCCGCCGGTGCTCGTGGGCGGCCTCGGCGAGAAGGTCTATGACCGGGTGGTCGCGTACGGCGACGAGTGGATCCCGAACCGGGTGCGGAACCCCGAGGCGCTCGGTGAGCGAATCGCCGAGCTTCAGCAGCGCGCTGAGGCAGCCGGTCGCGGACGCATTCCGGTGACGGTGTTCGGCGCGAAGCCGGAGGTGCGCCTCCTCGAGCGCCTGAAGGCGGCGGGAGTGACGCGCTCCCTCTTCTACGTGCCCGCGACCGAGCCCAGCGAGATGGAGCGGGCGCTCGAAGGGCTCGGACAGGTGGCGTCGCAGTGGGACGGCTAGACCAGCTCGACCTCTCGCGCTCGCTGTCGAAGGAGAAGTACGAGCCGCGCCTTGAGGCTGCTCAGCAGCGGCTGGCCACACTGCGGCTGGCGCTCGGCGGGAAGCTGCCGGGCTACGAGGGGAGGCTGGGGCCGGCGCTCGCCGTGGTGTTCGAGGGCTGGGACGCGTCCGGGAAGGGCGGCGCGCTGAAGCGGCTCGTCGAGAGCCTCGACCCTCGTCATGTGCATGTCGCGCAGTACGGCGCGCCCACGGAGCGGGAGAAGCGCCACCACTTCCTGTGGCGCTTCTGGCCCGCGCTGCCCGGCCTCGGAGGCATGACCGTCTTCGACCGCTCGTGGTACGGGCGCGTGCTGGTGGAGCGCGTCGACGAGCTGGCGACGCCCGAACAGTGGGAGCGCGCCTATTCGACCATCGCCGAGTTCGAGCGCACCTTCTGCGAGGAGGGCGGCGTGATGGTCAAGTTCTGGCTGCACCTCTCGGAGAACGAGCAGCTGAAGCGCTTCCAGGAGCGCGAGAACGATCCGCTGAAGCGGTGGAAGCTGACCGACGACGACTGGAAGAACCGCGCGAAGCGGCCGCATTATGTCGAAGCGGTGGAGGCCATGCTCGACCGTACGGACCATCCACCCGCTCCGTGGCAGCTCGTCGAGGCCGAGTCGAAGCGCTACGCGCGCGTGAAGGTGATCGAGACGGTGAACGCGGAGATCGAGCGGGGGATGCGGGAGCGCGAGTTCCCGGTGCCTACCCAAACAAGGTAAGCGCCGGCTCCCTGATCCCCTTCAGAACCTCAACATCCACTTCCACACACTCGATGCCCCGTGCTTCTGCGAGCGTCCGTGCCTGTGGCTTGATCGCTTGCGCAGCAAGCACGCCACGACAGCGGCCAAGACCAGGCTCTTCGCAGATGCGCTCGAGGTATCTCGTGAGCTGCTCGACGGCGTCGATCGTGCCGATGCGCTTGATCTCGACGGCGACGAACTCGTCGTTGTCATCGCGGCACATCAAATCCACCGGCCCGATGTCCGTTGGCCATTCGCGCCGCATCAGTCGCAGCCCCTCGGGCGGCGCGTCCGCGAGCAACGCCTGCAACTCGCGCTCGACGCCCTCCTTTTCGAGCGCGGCCGCCTCGCCCATGTCGTGCGTCACGTCGGAAAAAACCTCGGCAACGCGGATCTCGATGCGGTCCTCGGCGCCCTTCTTGCGGACGAGGATGAGCCCGTCCTGCTCCTCGATCACAGTCGGAGGCGTCATCCAGTTCTGAGGCTTGTAGCCGCCGGTGTCGGCGTGGACCATGACCGACCCGTCCGACTTGAGCATCAGGAGCCGCAGCGCCTCCGGCAGCACCGTGGACAGTCGGCCCGTGTAACGAACCTCGCACCTGGCGACGATCAAGCGCACAGGTTGAACCTAAAACGCCCATCGGACGGGGCGAACGACCGGCATTGAAGAGGACCTTGTCGAGTTAGCCGCGTATTACACGGTTAAGTCGACACGGACGCCGCGGACGGCGCCGGCGTTGGGCACAGCCACCCCTTCACCGCCGTCGTTTACGCCTGGCCAGCAACCCGCCCCCGATGCCGAGTGCAGTGAGCGAAGCCGCGATCAGCCTCGGACGGGCCCGCAGCCGCCGGTACGAGCCCTCCACTTCCGGCCACACGATCTCGTCGATCAGCTCCAACGACCCCCGTTGCGAGGGCGTCAGGTCGGACACGCCGACCGGCGGCGAGAACGCCACCTGCACACGGCGGGGCACCGGGAAGCCGCCGCGGAAGGTCTTCTCGGTGCCGGTGATCGCGCCGGGCACGAGCGGCGCGCCGGTCTCGAGCGCCAGCCGTCCGGCCCCGCGGCGCGGGTGGCCGAGGTTGTCGGGGTCGCGGATTCGGGTGCCCTCCGGGAAGAGCGCCAGCAGGCCTCCCCGGCGGAGGATGATGCGGGCCGTTTCGAGGGCGTCCTCGTCGGCCTGGCCGCGCCGGACCGGAAGGCTCCCAGCCGCACCAGTAGCCTCCCGTAGCGCGCCTGGATCAGCTCGGTCTTCGCCATGAAGCGCACCTGCCGACGCGTGCAGACACCGATGAAGAACGAGTCCCAGAAGCTCTTGTGGTTCGGTGCGACGATGGCCGGTCCCTCGGGCGGCAGGCAGTCCGCGCCTGAGATGTGCATCCGGAAGTAGACCCGGAAAAGGGGCGAGACGATGCCCCGCACGAGCGCGTACAGCCAGCGGGAGACACCTTTCTCGCGAGCAAGCCGATGGGCTTCCTCATTTGTCATCTTGGGGAACCTATCTGCGTTTCCGGTCGCCCAAAGCGGGTAGGGCTGGGCCTATGAGCCTCATCGACAAGATCACGGGACGTGCCAAGAAGGCGGCAGGTGACATCACCGGCGACAGCGCGATGCGCTCGCAGGGCCGGCGCGAGGAGCGCAAGGGCGAGGAGAAGGAGAAGCTCGCGAAGGCGCAGGAGCGCGCCGATGAGAAGGCCCAGGATGTGGCCGACCTCGAGCGCCGCACCTGACCGCGGCGCACACCACAGACCCTGAAGGTTTCGGACGGGCGCCAGAACGGCGCTCGTTCGTCATTCAGGCGGCGTACCGTAGGCCTGGGCATGGATGACCGCGAACTGAAAATCTCGCCCGCGCACGTCGCCTACCGCACCGTCTTCCTCGCGGCGGGGCTGCTGCTGTTCGGCCTCCTCTTCCGGCAGCTCGTGACGCTCCTGCTCGCGATGCTGATGACGATCATCATCGCGATTCCGCTCGCCGCGGCGGCCCAGAAGCTCGAGCGCTACAAGATCCCGCGTCCAGCGGGCGCGCTGGTCGCCCTCATCGCCGGCATCGGCGCGCTCGCGCTCGTCATCTACCTCCTGATCCCCCCGTTCGTCGACCAGACCAACGAGTTCGTGGATGACGTGCCGTCCATCACCCGCAACCTCGAGGACGTGTACGCGGACGTCACGGGCCAGAACTCGACCGAGGTCGGCGACAAGGTCCAGAACTTCGTGGAGCGCTACACGGACGAGCCCGACAGGCTCATCGGGCCGCTCACCTCGATCGGGTTGAACGTCGCGGGCATCCTCGGCGCGCTCGTCCTCATCCTCATCACCGCCTACTACATGGCGATCCGCCCTGAGCCGCTCGTGAATGGGCTGGTGCGCCTCTTCCCGCCCCCGCGGCGTGACCACGTCCGCTTCGTCCTCGGCCGAATCCGCCAGTCGTGGATTGGGTGGCTGGAAGGGGTCGTGATCGACATGTTCGTCACGTTCGTGATGCTCTACGTCGCGCTGACGATCGTGGGCCTGGACTTCGCGATCTTCTTCGCCGTGCTATCGGCGCTGCTCGTGGTCGTCCCCTACTTCGGGTCCATCGCCGGGGCGATCCCGCCCGTGCTGTTCGCGCTCACCGACTCGCCGGGTAAGGCGGTCGTCGTGCTCATCGCCTACATCCTCGTCCAGCAGCTCGAGAGCAACGTGACCATTCCGATCATCATGGCCCAGCGGGTCCGCCTGCACCCCGCGGTGATCGCCATCGGCGTGGTGGTGGTTGGGACGCTGTTCGGCTTCGTCGGCCTGTTCGTGGCCGTGCCGATCCTGTCGCTGATCATCATCGCGGTGGAGGAGTTCTGGGTGAAGCCGGTCGAGGAGGGCTACGCCGAGCTCCGAAGATCGGAGATCGAGCTGCCCGCGCCGATCGAGCAGGAGATCACCCCGTCGCCCGAACAGGGCGAGGCGCCGCCGCTCAGGCCGGCCTCGTAGGGAGCGTCAGCTCAGCTTCACGATTGCGATCACCATCCCGATCAGGACGAAGATCACGATCAGGATCTGCATGACGATCCAAAAGCGCGGCAGTTCCACCGCGGTTGACGCTACTCGATGATCGCCTGACGGAGCGCGATCGCAACGGCGTGCACGCGCGTGTCGGCCTCGAGCTTGAGGATGGCGCGCTTGGTGTCCGACTTGACGGTCTCGGTGCTCAGCCCGATCCGCCGCGCGACCTCCTCGGTGTGAAGGCCCTCGGCGAGCAGCTGAAGGATCTCCCGCTCGCGCTCGGAGAGCGGCGCGTCGGGGCCGACCTGCGACATGAGCAGCGCCGGCGATAGCGACGGGTCGACGAACGGCTTCCCGCCCGTGACCGTCCTGATCGCGCGCAGGAGGTCCTCCGGCGGCGAGCCCTTCATGACGTAGCCGCGCGCGCCCGCGGCGATGGCGTCGGACAGGAGGCGTTTGTCTCCGTAGCCCGAGAACATCACGGTCTTGACCTCGGGCGCCGCCTCGGCGATCCGCTTGACGGCGGAGATGCCGTCGATGCCGGGAAGCCGGACGTCCATGATCACCACCTCGGGGCGGAGGCGCTTCACAGCTTGGACCACGTCCTCACCGTTCTCGACCGAACCGACCAGCTCGAGGTCGGGGGCCAGGCCGAACATGAGGCCGAGTCCTTGCCGCACCGTCGGATGATCGTCGACGGCCAGACAGCGGGTTGTCGAGGGCATTACGTCAACCCTAATAGCTGGGCACACAAACGGCCATCACGCAATCGGCTTATTATGCGCGCGTGTTCTCGTCCATGGTTGTGGGGACCGACGGGTCTGAGACCGCGAGCGAGGCTGTGCGCCAAGCTGCGGAGCTAGCCCAGCAGATCGGCGCGAAGGTGCACCTGGTGAGCGCGTACGAGCCGGTGCCGGAGGGACGGCTCCGCGATGAGCGCCAGCAGGTGCCCGGTGACCTCCAGTGGATGGTCAATCCGCGCGAGGACGTGACCGAGACGCTCGAAGGCGCGGCCGGCCGTCTGCGCGAGTCGGGTGTCGAGGTAGAGACTTACGCGCGCGAGGGCGACCCGGCCGACGCCATCCTCGACGTTGCGGAGGAGGAGGGCGCGGACCTGATCGTCGTCGGCAACAAGGGCATGACCGGTGCCAAGCGGTTTCTGCTCGGGAGCGTCCCGAACAAGGTCTCGCATCATGCTCCCTGCAGCGTGATGATCATCCGGACTACCTAAGGTTGGCGCTCCATCCCGGCGGTTGGCCCGCCGCCTGAGCGCGTTCGGCTTACCGCAGCGCAGCCGCCGCGTCCGCGATTCCCGCGCCGTAGCGGTCGTGGGGGCCCGCCGGCCGCGCGGTGGACTTGATGCGCTCCTCGAGCTGGACCGGGCTGGGGTTCGGGCCGAGCCGCTTGGTGGCGATCAAAAGCGCGGCGATGGCCGCGACGTGCGGGCTCGCCATCGACGTGCCCTCGTAGATGCGCGGGAGCCCGAACTGCTGCACGCCGCGTGTGAAGGTCTGCTGCACGATCGGCTTGCCGAGCGAGTCGGGGTTGCAGTGGGCGGCGTCCCAGGCGCTGTCCGTGTTGGGCGCATCCGCGCCTCCGCCGGGCGCCGCCACGTCGAGGTCCTCGCCGGAGTTCGAGTAGTCGGCCTGGCAGCCGGTGATCGTGGTGGCGGCGACGGCGATCACCGACTGCACACGCGCCGGGTAGGCCACGGCGATGTCGGTCTGATTTCCGGCCGCGGCCGTCGCCACGACACCGCGCCGGCGCGCGTAGTGCAGCGCGCTCACCACGTCCGGGATCTCCGAGGCGCGCACCTCGGATGGGAATTCGAGCGAGAGGTTGATCACATCCGCCTTGTAGCGGACCGCGTAGCGGATGGCCCGAGCGATGGCTGCCGAGTCGCCCTCGCCGCGAGCGTCGAGCACGCGCAGCGGCATGATCTTCGCGTTGTAGGCGATGCCCGCGGTTCCTATGCCGTTGTTGGTCGTCTGCGCGATCGTGCCCGCGACGTGCGTGCCATGGCCGTAGACGTCGTTCGGGTGGGGGTCGCGCTGGATGAAATCCCACGGGTGCACGAACGTGCTGCGGCGCAGGTCGGGGGCGCGGCGGTAGCGCCCGCGGCGCTCGAAGGCCACGCCACTGTCGAGTACGGCGACGGTTGCGCCGCGCGCGCCGGGCGCACCGAGCCCATCGGCCAGCGTCCATGCGTCGAGCACGTTGATTCCGTAGGTGCCGAACAGGTTCCATTGCAGCTTGAAGCCGGGATCGTTCGGTGCCTCGGCGGCGGCGTGCGCACGCCAGTTCGGCACGGCGTACTCGATGTTCGGGTCCTTGCGGAGCTCCGAGATCGTATGGCGCACGGACTCGCCGTCCTCGATCTGGAGCTGCTCGGAGCCGCCCGGCAGCTCCGCGACCGCCTCGGCACCCGCCTTCTGGGCCAGCTCAGCCGCGACGCCGCCGCCCGTGCCCTGCTCGTAGTGGACGATCACCTCATCCGGCACATAGTCACTCGCGCGCGCGCCCGTGGGAAGAAACATCAGCACCGAGAGCGCCGCGATCAGGGGGAGGAGGCGTTTTTGCATTGGGTTACGGTGGGGCACCGAGTGTACGAACGCAGAAACAAATTGGCGACGCTGAAGTTGTTGTGACGGTCTGCGTTACGGGCGCCACTGGTTTCATCGGCGCGCACGTCGCGCAACTTGCGTCCGAGTCGTCTCCGGTGCGCGTGACCTACCGCGACCACTCCCGCCTCGCGCGCATCGGCGAGCTCGAGGCGGCGCCCATCAGGGCCGACGTTCTCGACCGCGCCGCACTTCGGCGCGCCTTCCGCGGCTGCGAAACGGTCTTTCACTGTGCCGGCTACGTCGGCTCGCACCCTAGTGCGCACGTCTGGCGCGTGAACGCGCTCTCGCCTCGCATTGCCGTGGAGGCGGCGGCGGCCGAGGACGTGCGCCGCGTGGTCGTGACCTCGAGCGTGGCGGGCATCGGGCCGGCCCCGCCCGGTAAGACGGGCACGGAGGACGACTACTACCGCGGTGGCGGCCTCGGCCTCGCCTATCCCGACGCCAAGCACGAGGGCGAGGTGGAGGCGCTCGCTGCGGGGGTGCGCGACGGGGTGGAGTTGGTGATCGTCAACCCCTCTTACGTGTTCGGCGTGCCGGTCGACCAAAGCGTCCCGGGCGAGACCTCGACGCGCATGATCGGCAACTACATGCGCGGGCGCCTGCCCGCGATCGTGGACGGGGAGACGAACGTCGTGGACGTGCGCGACGTGGCCAAGGGCCACATCAGAGCGGCGGAGCGCGGGCGGCCCGGCGAGCGCTACGTGCTGGGCGGCCACGACACGCGCTGGGTTGAGCTGTTCGAGCGGGTGGCGGAGCTGTCCGGCGTCCGGCACCCGCTGCTCGTGCGGCCGCGCGCGGCCGGGGGCCTCGCGCGCGCCGCCGAGGCGGCCGGCCTGCCGAGCCCGGTCTCGGCGGAGGGACTCGTCCTGATGGCGCAGAACTGGCGTTACTCGTCCGCCAAGGCGCGCCGTGAGCTCGGCTACCGCGCACGCGCCCTCGACCGCACGCTGACGGACACGATCGCTTGGTACCGCGACCTGATCGACAGCGGGACGCTCGGCGGCGGGCGGCCGTCGGCGCTCTCCATCGCCGCCCGGGGCATGCGGATGGCGGACCGGGCCGGCGCGCTTGGCGCGCTGCGCCTCGCCGAGCGCCACGTGGGCCGTCGCCTGGTGGCGCCGTGAGTGCGAGCGTCGGCTTCTTCCCGCGCGACGAGTACTTCATGCGTCTCGCCCTGCGCGAGGCCGACCCCGCGCTCGAGCACGAAGACGTCCCGATCGGCGCGGTGATCGTTCACGAGGGCGAGGTGATCGCCGCCGCCCGCAACGAGCGCGAGCTGCGCGGCGACCCGACCGCCCACGCCGAGGTGCTCGCGCTGCGCGAGGCGTCGGCTCATCTCGGCACCTGGAGGCTCCTCGACTCCGCCCTGTACGTGACGCTCGAGCCCTGCGCGATGTGCGCGGGCGCGATCGTGCTCGCGCGGGTCCCGAGGGTCGTGTACGCCGCGGACGACCCGAAGGCCGGTGCCGCCGGGAGCGTGCTGGACGTGCTCGCCGAGCCGCGACTGAACCACCGGCCGGCCCTGGCGCGCGGCCTGCTGGCCGACGAGGCCGCGGATCTGCTGCGTGCGTTCTTCGCATCGAGGCGATAGGTCCGCGCCCTAGCTGCCGATAAGGAACACGATGTCCGTGGATCCAAAGGCGATCCTCCAGCGGATCGAGTCGACATACGGCCCACTAGCCGAAGGGGTTCCCTCCGTCGCGTACGTGTATGAGCCCGGCGTAGACGGCCAGTGCCTCTACATCAGCCCGTCGATCGAGCGCGTGCTCGGCTTCTCGCAGGAGCATTGGCTGCGCGACGGCGGCCTGTGGGATCGCCTGCTGCACCCCGAGGACGCGGATCGCGTGATCGGGAACGAGGCCGAGTGCGCACGCTCGGGCGAGGCGCTGGTCCAGGAGTACCGGATCAGCCGCGCCGACGGTCGCGTCGTATGGATCCGCGACGAGATGACGGTGGTGCGCGGGCCCGACGGCCAGGCCTCGCCGCTGTTCTATGGCGTCTTCCTCGACGTGAGCGACCGTAAGCGCATGGAGTCCGAGCTCGAGCGCCTTGCGCTCTACGACTCGCTGACCGGACTGCCGAACCGTGCGCTCTTCAGCGACCGCCTTGCGCACGCGATCGAGCGACGCGGCCGGGCGCAGGCCACGGCGGTGTACTTCCTCGACCTCGACCGCTTCAAGCGGATCAACGATAGCCTCGGCCACAGCGCCGGCGACGACGTGCTCCGCGAGATCGCTGCGCGCGTCCAGCGCATGCTCCGGCCCGAGGACACCGTGGCGCGCTTCGGCGGCGACGAGTTCACCGTGCTATGCGAGTCGGTGGGTGGCGTCCTCGAGGCGGTGGGCGTGGCGGACCGCCTCCAGCGCGAGATCGCGCAGCCGATTCACGCGGGCGGCGCCGAGCTGCGCCTGAGCGTCTCGATAGGGATTGCCCTCGCGGAGCCGGGCGAGGACGCCGACTGCTCGCGGCTCGTGGAGGACGCCGACGCGGCGATGTACCGCGCCAAGGAGCGCGGCGGCGCGCGTACCGAGCTCTTCGATGTGGAGATGCGGGAGCGCGCGGTGGACGCGCTTTCGATCGAGCAGGAGCTCCAGCACGGGCTGGAGCGCGGCGAGCTGAGGCTCTTCTACCAGCCGCTCGTGAGCCTCGAGTCCGGCGAGATGGTCGGCGCCGAAGCGCTGATCCGCTGGGAGCACCCAGAGCGCGGGCTCCTGTCGCCGGACAAGTTCTTGTCGGTCGCCGAAGAGAGCGGGCTGATCGTGGAGGTGGGCGCCTGGGCCGTAGGCGAAGCCTGTCGGCGGCTCCGTGACTGGGACCGCCTGAGCGGCGGACCGTCGCCGTTCAGCCTGGCGGTGAACCTGAGCGCGCGCGAGTTGACGCACCCGGATGTCGTCTCGACCGTGCTGAACGCAGTGCGTCGCTCGGCACTCGTCCCGTCCCGGCTGACGATCGAGGTGACCGAGAGCACCGCCATGGCGGACCGCGACTCCGGCTTCCGGGCACTGCGCGCGCTGAGCGCGGCGGGCGTGCGCATCGCGATCGACGACTTCGGCACCGGCTACTCCTCGCTCGACCACCTGCGCGAGATGCCCGCCGACATCCTGAAGATCGACCGCTCGTTCGTGTCCGGGATGGCCGCGAATTCCCCAGACTCGGCGCTGGTGGCTGCGGCGATCGCCATGGGCCGCGCGCTGGAAATGGAGGTCATCGCGGAAGGGATCGAGACGAGCGAGCAGGTCGTCGACCTGCGCGAGCTGGGTTGCGCGTTCGGTCAGGGCTTTCTCTTCGCGCGTCCGCTGCCGCCCGAGGAGCTGGACGGGCTGCTCGGGGCGGACGCTCGCTTCTGAGCGCCGCGACGGTCAGGGCGCGAGCTTGACCGTCCGCGTCTTCGTTGTGATGTTGCCTGCGGCGTCGTGCGCGGACAGCTTCAGCTGGGCCAAGACCCTATGTTGCCGGCGTAGAGCGCGACCGATCTCGCCCAGCACCCTCCGCGACACCCCGAGCCTGAGCGTCGCCGTGGCGCCGTGCGCGATGAACCTCGCGCTGACGCCCTGGAGCCTGTAGGGCCTCTTCGAGCCGGAAACCGTCAGCCGTCCCCAGGCCGTGGCCCACAGGTTCTCGCTCGTCGCCTTCAGGGTCACCTTGATCGTCCGGCCCGCCTTCTGGGTCCGCCTGCCACCGAGCTCGACTGCGGGAGGCTCGACGTCGGACAGGGGTGCGGCCAGGGGCGCGACCAGGGGCCGGGCGGCGATCGGCGGCTCAGGCGGGCGCGCGACCGTGAACGTGCTGGTATTGCTCTGGCCGCTGTTGCCGGCGGCGTCCGACTGCTCCGCGCGCGCGGTGTAGGTGCCGTCGGCGAGTGCCTCGGCCGAGGCGCTATAGGCGCCGCTGCCAGCGTCTCGGGCGGTCGTCTTCGCCTGCAGAGGCGATCCAGTGGTGTCGCTGCCCGGCCAGATCTTCACGGTCACGGTGGCGGAGTCGCCGGGCTCCGTGCCCGCTGTTCCCGACAGGCTCGGGCCGGCGTTGCCCATCGTCGAGCCGGGCGCCGGCTCGTTGAGCGTGACGATCGGTGCCACCGTGTCCACGGTCCAGGTACGGCTCGCCGGCGATCCGTCCGGGTTGTCCGCCAGATAGAAGGCGCGGACCTCGAACGTGTGTACTCCCTCGGCGAGGCCCGAGTAGTCCTTTGGAGAGACGCACGGCTCGAATGCGGCACCGTCGAGTCTGCACTCGAAGCTGACGCCCCCGTCGTCCGAGCCGAAGATGAAGCCGGCGCCCGTGGAGCTGACGCTGCCATCTGGGCCGGAGCCGATGGAAGTGTCGGGCGCCGTCGTGTTGGCTCCAGACGTGATGTTCGTGCTGAGTGTGTCTGCCTTGAAGACGTTGTTCGCGCCGGCGAAGGAATTGGACAGGATCTGCACGTCGTGTGAGTCGACGAGCAGCACGCCGGCTCGCTTCCCACAGCCGGTCGTTGGCGGCAGGGAGACCTTGTTCGAGCTCACATCCACGTTCCGTAAGCCCCGGAGCTCGAAGCCGTTGCGGGTGCCGAGCAGGCGGTTGCCGCTGAACGTGTAGCCGCTCCTGTAGACGGGAGTCTGCCCGGCGGGCACCACCGGCGCGAGGATCCGGATCGCCGCAAAGCAGCTGGGGGCGGCAGCCGTTTGGGTGTTATCGCTGACGGTCACGTCACCCACCTGCGGGTCCGCCCCGAACCCGACGCTGTCGACCACGCCCCACGTGTGCGCGCCGAACTGGTTGCGGGCGATCGTGATGTGACGCGCCAGCTCGCAGTCGTCGTCGGTCTCGAGGTCCACGTTCGCGAGCGCTACCGGCCCGATGAACGAGTCCTGCAGCGTCACGTTCTCGGCGTCCACGACGGCGACGCCCTGCCGGCCGATCCGCTCGAGCGTGGCGCCCGTAATGAGAACGTTACGGGCGCTCGAGGCGTCGTCGCCACACGCGGGCGAGTTGGCGCTGTGCCCCAGATACACGCCGTCGCCCCATGTCTCGCGCGCCTGCACGTTGGAGAGGGTCATGCCCCGCACGCCCTCGACAGAGAAGCCGTGCTGCCACTCGAAACCGGGTTGGTAGACGCCCTGGGCGTTGCTCCCCCGGACGGCCAAGTTCTGGACGGTCAGGTTCCCTCCCCCGACAAAGTGCCAGTTAGCCCGGTGGCTGTCTCCGGTTGTCAGCGCCCGGAACTCCGAGCCCTGGCCGTCGATCACCAGATCGGCGCGGCCGCTCAGCGTGATCGTGCCGTCCTGCCCGTAGCACCCGCCGGCTTCGAACCGAGCCGTGTTCCCGTCCGGCACGGTGGCGAGCCAGTCCATGACGTCCTGCTCCACCGCGACCGAGCAGTCGTCGGGAATGGTGCCCGGGACCTGGTAGGTGGCCGCGTTTGCCGCGTGAGCGCCCGCCATCGAAGGCAGCAGGCAGGAGATCACCCACACGGCCAATCGCGCCGCGGTGCCTCTCATGCGCTCCACCTCGGCAGAACTGCATTGCGGCTTTACTACCAGGGAAGCGAGCTTAGGCGAGCCTCCCGACAGCGTCTATGAGGCCCGAGGTGGATACGGGCGCGCTATGACCCACGCAGCGCGTCCTATCATCATGGGCCTCGGAGGGGTGCCGGAGCGGTTGAACGGGGCGGTCTCGAAAACCGTTGTGGGCCTTACGGTCCACCGAGGGTTCGAATCCCTCCCCCTCCGCTGATCGTGCCGGAACCGCTTTTGTAGTGCCAATTCTGGGCGCACCCGCCCGGGTGAGCGGCGGACGAACTTGGCCGTCTGGTGTCGTGTAGGGGGAACCGTCCAAGCGGTGCTCAGACCCGCGTTGACCTCCGATGACCCGCGTGGTAGAGCGGAGTCGTCGGTTCCCGTTTACGTTTCCGCGGTCCTGGCGAGTGGCTGGCGGCCCGTTGAGGCGCGCCGCGAAGAGCCGAGATCCTGCTCGATCCCGAGCACGCCCGAAACTTCGCGCGGGGGGACCGAGCGTAACGCGGTAAGCCGGGTTCCAACGCTCGATTC
>JBKPME010000200.1:0-9589 GCA_046731915.1 Actinomycetota bacterium | reverse complement strand
CGTCGGCACGGCTGCGCGACCTGCTTCAGGCGGAGCTGCGCCGCGGATTCGTCGAGCTGAGTGAGTCGCGAACGGGCTATGGCACCCCGATCGTTGTAGCGGTCGCGGCCAACGAGGGCGAGGTCGTGGCCGTCCTGCCGATCTCGCCCGAGCTGAGGGCCGATCCAAGCGCGGTGAGCGAGCGCTCGGGCGAGCTGGCTGCCGCCGCCGTGGAGCACGTGGTGGAGGGCGCGTCGCCGGGTCCGCCGCGGTCGAGCGAGGACCTGTCGCTGCGGCTCGGGGAGCTGCACGGGATGCTGGCGCTCGCCTATCCCGCCGCCGAGCCCGCCGAGGCGGCCGAGTACGCGCACGAGGCGCTGGCCGCGGAGTTCGAGGAGAAGCGGATCGACCGCCTGCGCGCTCAGGCTCACCTCGTACCCGGCCATGTCGTCGACGACATCGCGGACCTGCGCCCGCCAATCGGCGCCACGCACCCCCTGCGGGTGGCCGAGTCCGTGACCCGGCTCGGCGCCTCGCCGCTCGACGAGGCGGGTGTGGAGGTGCTCGAGCACCAGCTGCTGCACCTCCTCGAGCCGGCGGGCGCCGTGTCGCGCGCGCACGAGGATCCAGATCCCGCCCGGCGCGTGGCGCGGCGCATCCTGCAGCGGCTCGATGGCATGGGCAAGTGGGGGAGCTACCACACGGCGTTCGACCACCTCGCGCGCGGCTTCGCCGGCAACGAGCGCGCCCTGGCCTACGAGGTCGGCGAGGCGTTGCTCGCAGCCGGTCTGCTCGAGCAGAAGCCGAGCGTCGGCCAGCGCCACGTCTACCTGAGCCCCCGCCGAAGCGGCGACATCCGTCGGCTGATCGACGAGGGCGAGCTTCCGGCGGGGGTCACCCTGCCCAGCGTCAGTGACGGGCGCTGACGATGGTCCCGATCCGGGCGAGCAGGCGACCCTTCACCTGACGCGCGCGCCCGCTCGCGCTCCACAGGCGGTGCTTCGCGAGCCACCGAGCCTGCACCCTGAGACAGTTGCTCGCGCAGCGGCGCACCACGTCTACTGACAGCCTGTCCACGGGCTTCCCCTCCAGCCGCGCCAGCCTCCCCGCCACCGCACGCTTCGCCTCCGCCGAAGTGAGGTAGTCGCGAACCAGCTCCGCTGCGGTATTCGCGCTCAGAGTCAGCCCGTCCGCGGTCTTGAAGCGGGCGTTGATCAGGAGCGGCACGGTCGCGTAACGGGTCATCATCGTCCTCCCCGTCGGCGTCGACTTCAGCACGATCGGCGCCGTGCCCGGCGCTCCGAAGCTCGTGCTCCCCTTCAGCACGGCCTTGCTCGAGCCACGGACCGGTGCGCTCGCGGTGATCGTCAGCGTCCCGGGCACGAGCGCTCTCAACCCGGTTGCCCTCACGCCGCCGCGGCGCAGAATCATGCGCATCTCCGTCGTCACAACCCGCCGTGCTGCACGGTTGAGGTTCGTCACCACGCTCAGGGCGAGCGCGCGCACGCCCGCGTCGACGGTCGGCGTCGGGGCCGGCCCAGGTGACGGATCGGTCACCGTGAACTCCGCCAGGGCGGGTGTCGGATCGCGGTTGTCGAACGCGTCGAGCGCGCGTACCTCGAGCCGGTGCGGCCCGAGGGAGAGGTACTGCGACGTCCACGGTGACGTGCACGCCGCGAAGACGCCGCCGTCGAGGCTGCATTCGAAGGTCGCGTTCTGCTCGCTCGCGACGAACTTGAAGACCGGGGTGCGCTCGGGCGTTTGTGCCGGCGGGAATGTGACGAGCACCGTCTCCGGCGCTGTTCTGTCCCCGGAGACCGTGAAGTTGCGTGTGGCCGCGGCACCCTGGTTGCCGGCCGGGTCGACCGCCCGGACCTCAATGAGGTGCGGCCCGTCGGCGAGCGGGCTCGTGGTGTAGGGCGAGCCGCACGCCGCAAAGCTGCCGCCGTCGATGGCGCATTCGAACGTCGCTGTGGCGTCGACCGACGAGAAGAGGAAGGTCGGCGTCGTCGTGGCGGTTGGTGTGGGGTCGTTCGGGCCGCCGTCGATCGTGGCGGTGGGGGCCATCGTGTCGACCGCGAAGCTCCACGTGACGATCTGGCCCTGGTTGCCCGCGGTATCGGTCGCGCGCACGCTGAACGAGTGCGGGCCGTCGCTCAGGGCGGTGGCCTCGACTGGCGAGCTGCAGCCGACGAGACTGGCGCCGTCGAGCGTGCAGTCGAATGTTGCGGCCTCATTCACGGAGAAAACGAACTCGGGCGTGGTGTCGTTCGTCGAGGCGGCGGGCGCGGAGCCGATCGTCACGGTCGGCTCGACGGTGTCGATTGTGAAGCTATCGGAGGCCCACTCACCCGGGGGGAACTTGGCGTCGAGGGACCGCACGAACAGCGTGTGCTGGCCGTCGCCCAGCGGTGCGGTTTCATGCGGCGAAGTGCACGTCGCGGGCGCGTCGAAGTTGTCCACCGCGCACTCGAAGGTTGCGTGTGGAAACGACGAGGAGAACTCGAACGTCGGCGTGGCGTCGTTCGTGGGGTCCGGCGGGGTGAGGTCGATGGTTGTCGCCGGCCCGGTCGGGGCCTGCGCCCAGCCGAGCGCCGGCAGCGTCGCAGTCGCGACGAGGGCCGCCGCTAAGCCGATCATGGACCGTCCCTTGCGAGTGATCGCAGTTCCCCCTCCCGGGCGCTGCTTCCCCTTACGGACGTGGGCCTACCCCACATCGCGAAGGTAGCCGAAGTTACACGGGCCGTACGAGAAGTCCGCCGTTCGGGTCCACGCTCAGCGCGCGGCGGCCTTCGACAAGCTCGCGGAGCTCGTCACCCACGAGCTCGCGGCGCCAGCCGTTCGTCACCCGCAGGTGATTGTCGTTCTCGCCGCGCCGCAGTGAGCCGACCAATGCGCTGAGCTCGGCCTGCGTCGCGATCAGCTCAACGGCCACGCCGGACTCCATCGAGCGGTGCCGCACCAGCGCCTGTGCAAGCGAGACAAGCGGCGCGTCCGCGGGCTCGCGCGTCGGCAGCTCGACGGGCGGCGGGGGAGGGGTCCGCCTCCGGCCGCGGTGGATCGCGGCAAGCAGCGCGTCGGCACGCCGGTGGAGCGCCTGCGGGGGCAGTCCGCGGATCTGCTCCAGGCCGTGCTTGTCGCGTGGAGTGCGGCGCGCCAGCTCGACCAGTGCCTGGTCGGGGAGCAGCGAGCCCGGCGCGCGGTCCGCGCCCCGCGCCTCCTCCTCGCGCCACTCGGCGAGCTCGATGGCCACGCCGCGTGCCGCCTCACTCAGCCGTCCGAGCCGCGGCAGGCGCTCGTATGAGCGCTGCGAGTCGCGCTCGTCGCTCACCTCCTCGAGCGAGCGCGACTCCTCGCGCGCCCACTCGAGCCGCCCTCGCTCCTCAAGGCGCCGTTCGAGCTCCTCACCGAGTGCCAGCAGCAAGCGGGCGTCGTCCGCCGCGTACTCGAGTTGCTGCGGCGTCAACGGGCGCTTGTCCCAGCGCGTGAAGCCCTCGCTGCCCTTCAGCTTGACCTTCAGCACCTTTCTGACGAGCGACTCGTAGCCCTCCTGGTTTCCGAATCCGAGGAAGCCGGCGGCGACCTGGGTGTCGAAGATGTTGCGGACCTCGGTCCCGAGCGACCGGCGCAGGATGGCCACGTCCTGGCGCCCGGCGTGCATCACGACCTCAACCGCGGGGTCGGCGAGCACGCGCGCGAGCGGGGAGAAGTCGGGATCGCCCTCGAGTGGGTCGAGCACCTCGGTTCGCACATGGCCCTCCGCGGCTGGGTCCGGCACCGCCACCTGGATCAGGCAGAGCAGGGCCTGGTAGCGCCGCTCGGACACGAACTCCGTGTCGATTGCAATCCGCCCTCCCTCGGCGGCGCGCTCCGTCAGCTCTCCGATCACCCAACGGTGACCCTAGCGCGGTCGCCATACTCCGGAAGGGTGGTGCTCTCGGCATTTTTCGCCGGCGTAGCCGCGGCCGCCGCGGCCGCCGGCCCGGCCCCCGCGCAGGCATCCGGCTGGGAGACGATCGGGCACTCCGGGCAGGGCCGGCCGATCCGCGCCATGCGCGTGGGCGGCCCTCGCGCGCGCGTCAAGGTACTCGTCGTCGGCACGGTCCACGGAGACGAGCAGGCCGGCCGCGCCATCGTCGCCCGCCTGCGGCGCGCCCACCCGCCGCGCGGCACGGCCCTCTGGCTCGTGGACGACGCCAACCCGGACGGCACCGCCGCGAACAACCGCCAGAACGCGCACGGCGTTGACCTGAACCGGAACTTCCCCTACCGCTGGCAGCCACAGGACGGTGTGTACGAGTCCGGGTCGGGACCGGCGTCCGAGGCGGAGACGCAGGTGATGCAGCGCTTCATCGGACGCGAGCGGCCGCGCGTGACGATCTGGTACCACCAGGCGCTCAGGATGGTCGTGAAGAGCACCGGCGACGCGCAGCTCGAGCGCCTCTACTCCGCTCGCAGCGGCCTCGCGCGAAAGACCCTGCCGCGCTACCACGGCACGGCGGTCTCATGGCAGAACCACACCTTTGCCGGCGACACCGCCTTCGTCGTCGAGCTGCCGGGCGGCGCCCTCCCGCCGCCCGGCGTCCGCACGCACGCGAGCGCGGTGCTGGCGCTCGCTCGCGCCATCGCTCCGCCGCGCGAGGTGGCGAAGCCGATCCCGTTCGGGCCCGAGCGCAAGGCGGACATGGCCCGTTACGCGCAGCGTCACTACGGCATCGATGACTACCGGCTGCGCGACCCGAGAGTCATCGTCGAGCACTACACGGCGACGGCGAGCTTCGCTCCCGTCTTCGACTACTTCTCGCGCAACGAGCCGGACCCTGAGCTTCACGAGCTGCCGGGTGTTTGCTCGCACTACGTGATCGACCGCGACGGTACGATCTACCGCCTCGTGCCCACGTCGATCATGTGCCGCCACACGGTCGGCCTCAACTGGACCGCGATCGGCATCGAGCACGTCGGCCAGAGCGACGCGCAGGTGATGGGGAACCCTCGCCAGCGTGCGGCGTCGCTGCGCCTCACGCGCGCGCTCCAGGGCCGTTACGGGATCGCCTCGCGCAACGTCATCGGGCATAACGAGAACCGCGAGAGCCCCTTCCACCGCGAGCGCGTTGCGAGTCTCCGGACCCAGACGCACGCGGACTTCCCGAAGGCGGTGATGGACGGCTACCGGCGCCGGCTCGCCCGCCTGCCGGCGCCGGCGAGCCTGAGGTAAGTTGCAGCCGTGGAGAAGCGGCAGGTCGCCGTGCTGGTACTCGCGGGCGTCGGCGGCGTCTTCGCTGCGCTGAACCTCGACGAGGTCGAGGTGAACTGGATCCTCGGCACCTGGGAGACGCCGCTGATCGTTGTGATCGCGCTCTCGATGCTGCTCGGAGCGGCACTTGCGTGGCTCGTCATGCGCCGCCGCGCGCCTAAGTGAACGCCAGGCCCGCGGCCACCGCAAAGCCCAGCGTCGTCACGAGCCCGGTCGGCCTGCCGGACTGCTCCGTTGCCTCGGGGATCATGGAGTCAACGAGCATCACGATCAGAGCACCGGCGGCGAAACCGTTGATGCCGGCCTGCAGCTCGTCGGAGGCGACGTCCGCAACCGCGTAGCCGAGCACCGTCGCGGCCGCGCAAAAGGCCGCGATCCAGATCCAGTTCATCGTCACCTGCTTGCGGCTCATATGCTGCCGCATGTCGGTCGCCCCCCCGATCGCCTCGGGCAGGTTCGACACGAAGATCGCGGCGAGCAGCCCCGCGCTCACGGGCTCGCCTCCCGCGAGCCCGATGCCGAGCACCATCTGCTCCGGTATGCCGTCGAGGAACGCCCCCAGCGCGAGCGCGGCGCCCCCTCCCATTGAGGCGACCCTCCCGGAGGCAAGGAAGTAGGTCATGGCGCCGACCGCCAAACCGATCACCACGGGTAGTCCTCCGGCTTGCCTGATGCCCTCCTCGAACAACTCGAAGCTCACGGCGCTGATCAGAGCGCCGGCACCAAATCCGAGTACCAGCCCCACGAGCTTCGGCGACCACCGCCGCGCGAGCCCGAGGACGGCGCCGATGACGAGCGAGGAGGCCGCGAGAACTCCCCAGCCGACCGCGGCGCCCATGCTACGCGCGCCCGCGCGCGCGGTTCACCAGGTAGCGCGCCCACAGCAGAACGATGTCGGCGACGGCGCTCCAGAGATGACCGAGCGGCCCTGTCACCAGCCACGCCTGGAACCGTTTCCCGACACTCACAGAAGCGCAAGGTACAGTCACCGGTTCCATGCCGGCGGCCGTCAAGACCAACATCACCGAGCTCCCCGACTCGCGCGTACGCGTGGAGGTCGAGGTGCCGACGGATGCGCTCGAGCGCGAGCTGAGGAGTGCTGCCACGGATCTCGGCCGCGAGATGCGCGTGCCCGGCTTCCGCAGCGGCAAGGTGCCTGCCGAGGTCGTGGTGCGCCAGGTCGGGCGCGAGGCGGTGCTCGACGAGGCCGTTCGACGTGGGCTGCCCGGCTGGTACGAGGAGGCGCTCGCGGACGCCGGCATCCAGACCGTCGGCGACCCGCAGGTCGACCTCTCCGACCTCCCCGAGAAGGGCTCGCCGCTCGCGTTCACGATCGAAGTCGGGGTGGTGCCGCCGGCCCAGCTCGGCGACTACAAGGGCATCGAGGTCGGGCGGCGCGAGCCGAAGGTCGACGAGCAGGAGGTGCAGGCCGAGCTCGAGCGCCTGCGCGAGTCGCACGCCTCACTCGAGACGGTGGACCGCGCCGCTGACGAGGGCGACTTCGTGGTCATGGACTACGTCGGGGCTCTGGACGGCGAGCCGTTCGAGGGCGGCGAGGGCCGAGGCCAGGTCGTGGAGCTCGGCTCCGGGCGCCTGATCCCCGGCTTCGAGGACCAGCTGAAGGGGGCGGCCGCGGGCGAGGATCGAACCGTCGAGTTGACCTTCCCCGACGACTACCCGGCCGAGCAGCTCGCGGGCCAGGGCGCCTCGTTCGCCGTGGAGGTCAAGGAGGTCAAGGAGAAGCGCCTCCCCGAGCTCGACGACGACTTCGCGGTCGAGGCGGGCGGCTACGACTCGCTGGACGAGCTGCGCGCCGAGATCGAGTCGCGTGTCGCCCAGGCCGAGGAGCGCGCAATCGAGGCGGAGTTCCGCGAGGCTGCCGTCGACGCGGTCGTAGCCAAGGCGAGGATCGAGCTGCCGCAAGAGCTCATCCACTCCAAGGCACACGAGATGTGGCACCGCACGGCGCGCCGGCTGGCGGCTCAGGGCGTCAATCCTGAGCAGTACCTCACGATGACGGGCAAGAGCGAGGAGGAATTCGTCGTCGAGTCGGAGCCGGAGGCGGAGACGGCCCTGAAGCGCGAGGCGGTGCTGGCGGCAGTCGTGGACGCCGAGGGAATCGACGTCTCCTCCGAGGAGGTCGAGCAGGCGCTGCGCGCCTCGGCGCCGCCGGACGCCAGCGACAAGCAGCTGAAGCGAGCGCTCAAGCGCGCCCGCTCGCAGGGCGCCGACGAGGCCCTCCGCGAGGACATCGCGATGCGCAAGGCGGTCGATCTGATCGTGGAGAGCGCGAAGCCGATCGAGGCGGCGCGCGCGGCGGCGCGGGAGAAGCTATGGACCCCGGGCAGTTAGGCAAGTACCGGGCCGTGACCGGTGTGCAGCCTCGGCTATCCCGCTCGCTAGCCCGCTAGAGTCTCCGCTCCTATGAGTCCTCTGGTTCCAATGGTGGTCGAGCAGACGTCGCGAGGCGAGCGCGCCTTCGACATCTACTCGCGCCTGCTCAACGAGCGCATCGTCTTCCTCGGCACGCCGGTCACCGACGACATCGCCAACCTGATCGTCGCCCAGCTCCTCCACCTCGAGTCGGAGGACCCCGACAAGGACATCTCGCTGTACATCAACTCGCCCGGCGGCTCGGTGTACGCGGGCCTCGCGATCTACGACACGATCCAGTTCATCAAGCCCGACGTGCAGACCATCTGCGTCGGGATCGCGATGTCGATGGGCGCCCTGCTCCTCGCCGGCGGCGCCGACGGCAAGCGCATGTCGCTGCCGAACTCGAAGATCCTGATCCACCAGGTGAGCTCGGCCTTCCAGGGCCAGGCCACGGATATCGAGATCCACGCCAAGGAGATCATCGACGTCCGCCGCCGGCTCGACGAGATCCTGGCGAAGCACACGAAGCAGGACCTCGAGAAGGTCGCGAAGGACACCGAGCGCGATTACTTCATGAGCGCGGACGAGGCGAAGGACTACAACCTCATCGACCGCGTGATCGCGAAGCACTAGAAACTGGACGCCGGCAGGGCCGGAACCAATGTGTCGAGAAGGGACTTTGCCTCTCGCCGCGTATCTTCAGGTGCGCTACCCTCGCGCCGAGGGAGAACAGAGTGGCCCGGCCAACCGACTCGAACGAACAACTCCTCTGCAGCTTCTGCGGCAAGTCCCAGCGACAGGTCAAGAAGCTGATCGCCGGACCCGGCGTCTACATCTGCGACGAGTGCATCGATCTCTGTAACGAGATCATCGACGAGGAGCTGACGGGCGCTCCCACCTTCGACCTCGAGAACCTCCCGAAGCCGAAGGAGATCTGCTCTGTCCTCCAGGAGTACGTGGTGGGACAGGAGCCGGCCAAGCGGACGCTCTCGGTGGCCGTCTACAACCATTACAAGCGCGTCCAGATGATGCAGTCGGACGGCGAGCAGGACCTCGAGCTGCAGAAGTCCAACATCCTCCTGCTCGGGCCGACCGGCTGCGGCAAGACGCTGCTGGCGCAGACGCTCGCCAAGATCCTGAACGTGCCATTCGCGATCGCGGACGCGACCGCGCTCACGGAGGCCGGCTACGTGGGCGAGGACGTCGAGAACATCCTCCTCAAGCTGATTCAGGCCGCCGACTTCGACGTCAAGAAGGCCGAGACCGGAATCATCTACATCGACGAGGTCGACAAGATCGCGCGCAAGGCGGACAACCCCTCCATAACGCGCGACGTGTCGGGCGAGGGCGTGCAGCAGGCGCTCCTGAAGATCCTCGAGGGCACGGTGGCGTCGGTGCCGCCGCAGGGCGGGCGCAAGCACCCGCACCAGGAGTTCCTCACGATCGACACGACGAACATCCTGTTCATCTGCGGCGGAGCGTTCGCGGACCTCGACCGTGTCGTCGAGCGGCGCATCGGCCACAAGGGCGTGGGCTTCGGCGCGACCGTGTCGTCGAAGCACAACAAGGACACCGGCGACCTCTTCGAGCGGGTGCTCCCCGAGGACCTCGTCGAGTGCGGGCTGATCCCCGAGTTCATCGGCCGCTTGCCCGTCTGCTCGGTGATCCACCAGCTCACGCGCGACGACCTGGTCACGATCCTCACCGAGCCGCGCAACGCGCTCGTCAAGCAGTTCCAGCGCTTCTTCCAGTTCGACGGGATCGAGCTGGTCTTCGCCGACGACTCGCTCGAGGCGATCGCCGACCGCGCGCTCGACCGCGAGACCGGCGCCCGCGGCCTGCGCTCGATCCTCGAGGAGACGCTCCTCGACGTGCAGTTCGAGCTGCCCTCACGGCGCGACGTGAAGAAGTGCGTCGTGACCAAGGAGACGATCGAGAAGGGCCTGAAGCCCACGCTCGTCACCGAGGCCGCGCCCGAAG
>JBKPME010000199.1:0-12220 GCA_046731915.1 Actinomycetota bacterium | reverse complement strand
GCTCCGGGCTGATTGACAGAGTGACGCGCATGGAACTCATTCAGGAACTCGACTTCATCGGCATCCCCTCACAGAACGCCGAGCGCGCACGCGGCTTCTACCGCGAGGTCCTCGGCATGCGCCCCGATGAGGACGCCGAGTACGAGCAGTGGGCAGGCAGCACCTGCTTTGTTATCTGGGAGCCCGAGAGAGTCGGGATGGGGTTCGTCGCCCAAACCGGCAATCCGCTGCCACTGCGCGTGCAGGACGTCCACGCGGCGCGCGCGGAGCTCGAGTCCATGGGCGTGACCTTCTTCGGCGACACCCTCGACACCGGCGTCTGCCACATGGCGACCTTCGCCGACCCCGACGGCAACCAGCTCATGTTGCACCGCCGCTACGCGCCGTACGGAAACGCGTAGCAGGCATCGACGACCCGCGCGCGAGAAATGCGATGCGGCGGCTCATCGCCACGCCTTGCTGCGGATCTGGAGCTCGATCGCCGGGGCGCCCCGACGGGTGGCTACGATCGACGCCATGAGAGGGATTCGCGAGCGCCTCGACCGGGGCGTCGTAGTCGGGGCGGAGGGATACCTATTCGAGCTGGAGCGACGGGGCTACGTGAAGGCCGGTCCCTTCGTGCCGGAGGTCGTCCTCGACTTTCCCGATGCCGTACGAGAGCTCCATCGCGAGCTGCTCCGCGCCGGCGCGGAGGTGATGGTGGCCTTCACGTATTACGGCCACCGCGACAAGCTGCGGTCGATCGGGCGCGAAGGAGACCTCGAGCCACTCAACCGACACGCGCTGCGCCTGGCGCGGGATGTCGCGTCCGAAGGCGACGCGCTCGTGGCCGGCAACATTTGCAACACCTGGGTCTATGACCCGGATGCGCCCGAGAGCTCGGGGGAGACGGTGCGCGAGATGTATCGCGAGCAGGTCCGGTGGGCGGCCGAGGAGGGAGCCGACCTGATCATCTCCGAGACCCACGATTACCTGGGCGAGGCGCTGATCAGCCTCGAGGCGATCAAAGAGTCCGGCCTGCCGTCGATGGTCACGTTCGCCGCGACGGGCGTCGTGACGGAAGTCGGGGACCAGGTCGACGAGGCCTGCAGGCAGCTCGAGGCCAGGGGCGCGGACGTCGTCGGGCTCAACTGCTCGCGCGGCCCGCGGACGATGCTGCCGATACTGGAGCGGATCAGGGCCGCCGTCGACTGCCACGTCGCTGCCCAACCGGTTCCCTACCGGACCACGCCGGAGCAGCCGCACATGGAGGCGCTGAAGGACGCCGAGGGCACGCGCGGGTTCCCGCTCGCGCTCGACCCGTTCCTCTGCAACCGCTTCGAGATGGCCGACTTCGCCGCCTCGGCGCGCGACCTGGGCGTCAGGTACATCGGCATCTGCTGCGGCGGCGCTCCCCACTATGTCCGCTCGATGGCCGAGAGCCTGGGCCGGACCGTTCCGGCGAGCCGCTACTCCCCGGACATGGCGCAACATCCGATCCTCGGGGAGAACGTCGGGGAGCAGGCGAAGCGGTTCGTGAACTGGAAGGACTGAACCCGCGGCCATGAGCGACCCGCGAGTCGCCGTCGTCGGCGCCGGGGTCGTCGGCCTCGCCTGCGCATGGGCGCTCCGGCGCCGGGGCGCCGACGTCGCCGTACTCGAGCGGGCGGGCGTCGGCGGAGGCGTGTCTCGTGGCAACACCGGGTGGGTTTCGCCGAGCCTGACGTATCCGCTGCCGGCCCCCGGCATGGTGCGCGAGGGCCTCCGCCAGCTTCTCACCGGGGGCGAGGCGTTCGTGCTCCGACCCAGCCTCGACCCGGCGTTCGTCCGCTGGCTCTGGAGCTTCCGGCGCAACTGCACAAGCGCCCGCTTCGACACCGGTATCCGGGCGCTGCTCGCCCTCAACCGCCGCACGCTGCAGCTGTTCGACGCCTATCGCGACGCCGGCGTGGCATTCGAGATGCACACCGCCGGCTTGGTCGTCGCGGCGCGTACACCGGGCGGGCTCGACCTCTATCGAAGGACCTTCCAGCGGCTGCGCGAGCTGGGCTACGAGGGAGGATCGGTCGACGAGCTCGACGCTGCGGCGCTGGCCGCGCTCGAGCCCGCGCTCGACAGGGCCCGGGTCGGGGCCGGCCTGCATGCGCGCGTCGACCGCTTCGTGCGCCCGGAGCAGCTGACCGCCGGCCTGGCGGAGCGCCTGCGGGCCGACGGAGTCGAGATCCACGAAGGCTGCGAGCTGCGCACGCTCGCGCGAAGCGACGGCGGCTGGGCTTTGGAGACCACTTCCGGTCCGTTGGCGGCGCAGCGGCTCGTGGTCGCGGCGGGTTTGCCGACCGCCCCGCTGCTCCGCCGCCTTGGCGTACGGGTACCGCTCATGGGCGCACGTGGCTATAGCGTTACGGTCGCCGGCCGAGGCACGCCGCCGCGCCATGCGCTCTACCTGGCCGAGGCCAAGCTCGGCCTTAGCCCGTTCCGCGACGGCGTGCGTGTCGCAGGCGTGTTCGAGCTCGGCGCGAGCAACGAAGACGTCTCACCGGCCGTGGGGAAGCGGCTGCTCGCCGCCGCGCGCCCGTACCTCGCGGGCTGGCAGCCCGACCCGGACGGCCCCGTCGAGGCGTGGGCCGGACTGCGGCCGGCGACCCCGGACGGACTGCCGCTGATCGGAGCGCTCCCCGGACTCGACGACATCTACCTCGCGACCGGGCACGGAATGCTCGGCGTGACGCTCGCTCCGGCGACGGCCGACCTGCTCGCCCCGCTCGTACTCGAGGGGCGCGCCGCACCCGAGCTCACACCCTTCGACCCCGCTCGGAGGCTGTGAGCGGGCTCGTCGGCCGCACTCCGGTTGGCGGGCGTCGGTCGCAGTCCGGTTGGCGGGCGCCGGCCGCGCAACGAATGCGTCGCTCCCCCAGCGGCGGCGGACGTCTTCGCCGTGGACCCGGAGCCGCAGTGGACGACGTCTGGGCACCCGGACCGGCTCGTTGGCCGCTTCCGCATCGCCCGCGCGGAGCGAGAGCGCGACCCGTGATGGGATACCCACACCGGAAGCTGAGCCGGGAGCCGCGCGGGGCAGCGGCCCCGCCCCAGCCGACTACTGCGCGGTCAGGATTTCGCGCCAGCCGGACAAGGACAGCGGCGACGCGCCGACTGCTCATATCCAAGCGAGGGAGCTGCTCAGTGTCGACCGGCGCTCACTGCTGCGTTGCGCGAGTTGCGCAAGCGCGTCGCGAGCAGGGACTGGAGGGTGTGCATGCGCACGCGTCGGGTGAGAGACTGAGGCCCTTCGTACAACTGGGGTTCGCTCGTGAGCGCAATTGCAAGTGGGGTAGAACTCGACAGCCGCGCGATCGATGAGTTGGCGACGGCGTTCGGCGGGTCACTGATCCGCCCCGACGACACGACGTACGACGAGCAGCGGCGCATCTGGAACGGCTCGATCGACCGTCGCCCGGCCGTGATCGCTCAGTGTGCCGGTGTCGCCGATGTGATCTCCGCGGTTCGCATGGCCTGGGATCAGGGGCAGCTCGTCGCGGTGCGAAGCGGTCGCCACAGCTACCCGGGGCTGGGCGTGTGCGACGGCGGGATGGTCATCGACCTCGGCCAGATGAAGGGCATTCGTGTGGATCCCGAAGCGCGGACCGCGAGGGCCCAGGCCGGCGTCCTGCTGGGCGACCTGGACCGCGAGGCGCAGGCGTTCGGCCTCGCCATCCCCGCGGGGATCGTGACCCATACCGGGCTCGCAGGGCTGACCCTCGGAGGGGGAATCGGTTGGCTCGAGCGCAAGTACGGCCTGACGATCGATCAGCTCCTCAGCGTCGACGTGGTCACCGCCGAGCGCGAGTTCGTGAAGGCGAGCGAGGAAGAGAACGCGGACCTGTTCTGGGGCGTGCGCGGCGGAGGCGGGAACTTCGGGATCGTCACGGAGTTCGAGTTCCGGCTCAACCCGGTTGGCCCGACGGTGATCGCCGGGCCGGTCATGTGGGCTATGGAGGACTCCCCCAGGGTCGTTCGCTTCTACCGGGAGTGGATCAAGGAGGTGCCGGACGAGCTCACGACGATCGTGACGCATCGCCGTGTTCCGGCCGTCCCCGCGATGCCCGAGGAGCTCCATGGCAGGCATGTCGTCGTGGTCGGCACGTGCTACGCAGGGCCGGTTGAGGAAGGCGCGGAGGTCTTGAAGCCGCTGCGGGAGTTCGGCTCACCGCTGCTCGACCGGTGCGCCCCCATGCCGTTCACCAACCACCAGGCCATGCTCGACCCGAGCTTCCCCCATCACTGGTGGTACTACATCCGCTCCTGCAATCTGGCGGAGCTCACCGATGAGGTGATCGACACCCTCGTCGATCACGGGCTCAGGATCGTCTCGCCGCTGACCGTGTTCTCGATCTATCACCTCGGCGGCGCTGTGGCCCGGGTAGGTGAGGACGAAACCGCTTTCGGAGGCCGCGACGCCGGCCACACAGTGAACGTGATCGGCATAACGACGACAAGTGAGGGATTCGAAACGGAGCGCGAGTGGGCGCGCGGCCTGTGGACCGCGCTGCAACCCCACCACCAGCACGTCTACGTGAATTTCCTGATGGAAGAAGGGGAGGATCGAATCCGCGAGGCCTACGGCGCCGACAAGTACGACCGCCTGAAGGCGCTCAAGCGCAAATACGACCCGAACAACTTCTTCCGGCTCAACCAGAACATCGCGCCGGACTGAATCGTCCAGTCCGTCGCGTGCCCAACGACCCTGGACGCAGTTAAACCGGGCTGGACGTGCGGGCGACCGCAGACGCCGTCGCGCGACTGCTTCTTTTTGCGCGAGGAGCACGGGCATGCGGCAGCGTCAAATCGAGGACTTAGACCGACACGGCCAGCCCCCGATCGATGAAGCGTTCCCGTACGCGCTGCGGGACTTCCCGAAGGTCGTCCTGGCTACGCGGCGATACCCGCTTCGCAAGCGCGTCCGCGGAGATGGGCGGTGCCGGCTCGAACCGGCGACCTCCTGCTTGTAAGGCGCGAGCAGCTGCTGCGGTCTACTGCCGTCTGTCGCTCAGAACGCTCGAGGAGCGGTGGGCCCCACAAAGCTGCTGCGCTTTGCTGCGGTTTGCCGCTTCCAAGGCGCTTCCAGAAGCACCATCGTCAATCCGTAGTGCGGTCGCGCGGGCGAGAGCAGATGCGAGGAACTCCTGCGCCAGCTTCGCGAGCCTTTGAGCGGGTGGGGTGACTGAGATCGGAGGCGATCATGCGATGAGCCGGTACGCGGACCCGGACGGCTTCAAGCACCACACCGTGAATTGCTCGATACGAGCTCGGCATGCGCGAGCACGACCACGGGATACCGTTCGCGGACGGGTGAGGGCCTCGGCGGAGATCGTGATCGAGCGGCCAGTCCAGGCGGTGTGGGAGGGGCGTCGCATCCGCGCCACTGGCCCCGCTGGGAACTGGGCCTCACGGCCGCCGCGCGCTTCCCGGCTCGCTCTACTCAGCCACCAAGCACGCCGTCATGGACCCCACCGCGGCTCGCTTCCCCGCCGTCCCGCCAGGGCCGGGCATTACGAGAGCCTCTAAGTCACCCGGGTCTACATCGCTGGCCATGGGCGAGGCGCTGCGTCTGGAGAATCGCGGACACCGACATCAAGATGACCCTGATCGAGCCAGGCGCCGTCGACGCGCCCTTCTTCGACAACCGCCCGAGCGGCGCCTTGGAGGCGGACGACATCGCTCGGGCGGTGATGTTCGCGCTTACGCAGCCGCCGCACGTGGACGTGAACGAGCTCCTGATCCGTCCGATCCACCAGCCGACCTAGCCCTCGCGGCGCTCAGTGTGACCGGCGATCCCCTCTGAGCAGCAGCAGCTGCCCGTCCTCGACCGTCTCCGTGGCTCCGTTCGGCGGCGCGCTCGAGTGTGCCTGGACGTCGAGCAGGAACACGAGCCGCCTGCCGCTGAACCGAGGCTTCACGTCGATTATGCCGCTGGACTCCCAGATGCCGGCCGACTGCGGAGTCGGGTCGACCTTGCCTCCAGTGCTCCCCGTGAGCTCAGCGATTCGCAGGCGCGACGGGAAGTCGGTCGGGGTGCCGCTCGTGCCCGAGCCGTCCACTAGCCAGACGCTGCCGTCGCGCCCTCTCGACGTCATTTCCGGGCGCGATGCCGAGGTGCCGTCCTCCTGGATGGCCTCGAGCGAGTGGAGCGTGGTGATGTTGTCGGGGCTGAACGGGCCGTCCTGGTTCGCGGCGTCGATCTGGTCGGAGTTGAAGATCACCGACAGCTTCGGGTTCTGATCCTCCGGATCCCTGTTCGGGTTGAAGCGGAGCCGGTAGTTGGCCCCGAGCCTGTTGATGGTCGGGTCGGTGGACTCACCTGTCGTCACGAAGTCAAACCGCTTCTTTGACTGGGCGAACATTCCATCTTCGATCCGGACGAAGCCGAAGGCCCCGGCGGCGTCCGCCTTGGCCTCCTGGTCGGCCTGGTCCGTCGCGTCTGGCAGCTTTACCCAGTGGCCGTCGAGGGTGCCGTTGTTGAAGGTCGCCTCGCTGTTGTTCCCCGGGTCGTCAGACGCGAAGACCCACAGGTCCCCTCCCACGAGGCCGTTGCGCTCCAGAACCGTTCCATCCTTCTGCTTCTTGCCGACGTACATGTAGAGCTGCGAGTCGGGCGTCTGCGGCCCGTCCTCGAGCGCGAACGCCACGGTCCGCTTCCCGGTGCCCTGCGCCACCACGGTGTTCTCGCGCGGGAAGTAGCCGAAGTCCTTGAGCGCGTGGATTTGACGGTCGAACACGGCCACGCTCTGGCCGCCGTTCGGGTTGAACGACGTACCGTCACTCGTCTCTTCCCCCGTCAGGTAGATCGGTCGGTCGAAGCCGGTCTTGCGGCCGGCCATGAAGCCGGAGCAGAAGCGGCTGAAAGCCCGAGTTGTGTTGGTTGTATCGGCGGCCGGTCCGACGAGGGTGTCGTCCTGATAGACGGTGTCGAACGCGCGCCGGCCGGAGAGCACGGATCCGTCGCGGGCCAGCCGGTACTCGGAGACGACGCGCCGCGTTGATGCTCCGCGCGATCGGCGTACGGATGGCTCTGGACGTTCGAGTTCAGCTCGTGGTTCATGAACACGCGCGTCACGCCGGGACGATCCGTGACGGCGCCGAGGCCGTCCGGGATGCCAACCATCTGGTAGTGCTCGTTCGGCGAGTCGGTCACCGGAACGAGGTCGCCGGCGGTGAGCAGCGGCTCGGTCGAGAACCCTGTGCCGGGCACCCCGACGAGGTAGGCCTTCGTGGTGGTCTTGAAGCCGCCTGATGGCTTCTTCGCTGTGGCTACGGCCGTACCGCTGGCGAGGATTGCGAGGGCGACGAAGGTCGCACCGCGCTTGACCGAGAGCATCTGAGCCCTCCCAAAGGCGGGGTTTGTTGGCGCTGGCGTCCTACCCGGAGCCTGTCTGACGTGAACATTCGGCGCGTGAAGGTTGCGCGGAGTGTGCGTTTCTCGGCCGACTAGCGCGCTTCTGGTTCGCGCGGAGGGTGTCGCGTAAACCTGCTGGGAGCGACGTCGCCGCGCGGCGATACGAGTGCCGAGTTGCATGGAGAGCGATTAGACGCCGCGCTCGATGGGCGACACTTCGAGGCAGGTCGCGTCTTGATCGGCGGGGTGCTGCTGGCCTGCGTCGAACCATTCCCACGCGTCCGCGACGTGGGCGCGGCGACGGCCTAATACCACCACCGCTCCGCTCGCGGCAGGCCACGAGGGCCAGGGGCTTTGCGGTCTTGGTGCGGGCCGACGCGGTGCTGCATGTCTGGGCGCGACCGACAACTGGCCTGCGGCAGGTCTAAGGCCGGTTGCATGCCGTCTGGAGTCGCAATACGGTGCGCCGGTGGCCGACAACCTGAGCAAGATCGACCACCTAGTCGTCCTGATGATGGAGAACCGGTCCTTCGACCATATGCTCGGCTACCTGAGCGCGGACGGCGTGCTCGCCGATGTCGACGGCCTGGACCCTGCCGTGCACGGCAACCCGAGCCCCGGCGGCCGCGGGATGGAGTTCGTCAAGCCGATGAATGGACGGTACCTCCACCACAAGGTGCAGGATCCCGGCCACGGCGTCGAGGACGTCAAGGAGCAGCTGGACGGGGGAATGCAGGGCTTTCTCGCCAACTACGCCAAGGTGCTTAAACGCAACAAGGCTGAGTGGCGCAGGAAGAACAAGGGCGAGCTGCCGCCCGATGAGCAGCTGTGGGACGACATCGTGCTCGGCTACCAGCAGGCGAACGAGGTGCCGGTCTACGACTACCTGGCGCGGAACTTCGTCGTGTGCGACCGCTGGTTCAGCTCGGTAGCCGGGCCGACGTGGCCGAACCGTCTGTATGCGATGACCGGCGGCGTGCCGTCCGCGGATGAAGACCTCGACCTGCCCGCGTGGGTGCCAGGCTTCATCAAACGCAAGGTTCGCGACGCCCCGCTCTACAAGGGCAGGGCGTTCCCGCGCTGGCTGCGTCAGGACCAGTGGCGCTGGTACTCACACGACCCCGCGACCTTGCGCGCGGCGGACTCCGCCTTCCGGCCGCGGGGGGAGCGCAACCGTTACTCGACGGACGCCAACTTCGCGTACTTCAATCGCCGTACCCTGCTCGAGGACACGACTTTCCTCGACGACGCGGCGCGTGGCACGCTGCCCAAGGGCGTTTCATGGATCGACCCCAACTTTGTCGACTTCCGGCCACTCGGGCCGCCCGGCTCAAACGACGACCATCCGCCGTCCAGAGTCATCCTCGGCCAGGAGCTAGTGTTGACCATCTTGTTGGCGCTCGCGACTTCGCCTTGCTGGAACCGGTCCATGCTGGTAATCACCTATGACGAGCACGGCGGCTTCTACGACCACGTCGACCCCAACGACTACCCGTGCCGGGGTGCTCCCGGGGCACGGTACGGCGTGCGGGTCCCGGCGCTCTTGGTCTCCCCCTACGCCCGGCCGGCCGTGTCGCACACAGTGTTCGACCATACGTCCATCCCGAAGACCATCCTCACCCGCTTCGGCGACGCGGACGGCCAGCAGAAGGCGTTTCGAAGCATGGGCAAGCGAACACGCGCCGCCAACGACCTTGGCGATCTGCTGCCGCTCGATGACCCCCGTCAAGGGCCCGTCAAGGAGCTCAGGGCACTCGCCAACAGGTTCGTGGAGTGGAAGACAGCGGTCTACACCGAGCAGTACAGGGAGGACCCCACCATCACCGAGCTGACCTTCGGACTCGTCAGCGACCTCCAGGCCGAAATCATCGCGCAGGCCGCCGCAGTGCGCGGACCGGACTTGCCCCCCGGTACCCCGTAGATCTCGGCCAGGCCGAGGAGCGTCCCGCCGGTGGTGCGGCCGGCGGCAGTGGCGAGTTCGCGGCGTAGCCGCCAACCACGGCTCAGCTCATCTCGCCGCCGGTCTCGAAGAAGGCGGGCTCGTGCGTCTCGTCGGCGGGTTGGGCACGAGCCCCGGCCCCAGGCTCCGCCTCGTCGATCAACTCGATCGGCCGCTGCCGGCGTTGATCGAGGCGTAGGGAGAACAGATCGAAGCGCTGGTAGTAGCCGACGATGTCGTGGGCCTGCTTTTCCTCGATCGAGTCGCCGATGTCGATGTCGGCATAAACGATTCCCTCTTCGCCGACGACTGGCTCACTGATAGGGTCGCCGGTCGGGCCCACGATCAGCGAGGCGGGGGCCGGGGCGGAGCGGAGGGCCTCCTCCACCGAGCTGTCTCCATCGGCCACCATCTCCACGGCGCGGTCGTCGAGCACGCCCGAGGAGACCACGCTGAAGACCTTGCCCTCGAATGAATGAGCAGCGGACCGGATCTCGATCGCCCGGCGCAGGTCGTAGTTTCGCCCGCTACCGGAGCGCCGGAACGGCCACGCCGGCGGGTACGTGGCGAGGTGGACCTGCTCTCCTTGGGCAAGCAGCGCATAGCGCGCGAGCGTATTCGTGTTCTCGCCGCAGATCAGCGCGCCGATCCGACCAAGTTCGGTGTCCACGGGTCGTAGCTGGCTTGCATCGCCGTTCGCCCAGGTCAGCTTCTCGGCCCAGGTCGGCACGAGCTTGCGATGGCGGTTGAGCAGCTGCCCATCGGGGTCGAAGAGCAGGTTGGCGTTGTAGAGCCCGCCCATGCTCACCGGGCTGCGCTCCGTGACGCCGACCGAGAGGAAGACGCCGTGGCGACGAGCGAGCGCGGCGATCCGCTCCGTCTGGGGGCTCGGAACGACAACGCCATTCTCGTAGAGCGCCCGGAAGAAGCGGTGCTGGTCCATCGGAGCGAGGGTCATGTTCCAGATCGGGAAGCCCGGCACGAACGACTCGGACAGGACGACGAGCTGGGCGCCGCCGGCGGCCGCCTCGGACACAAGCGCCCCGAGCTTGTCGAGCGTTGCCTCGCGATCCAGGAACACCGGCGCCGCCTGCACGGCCGCGGCTCTGAAGCGGGGGAACGTATCCCCTGAGCTCTGCAGCTGCACCACGCGCCTCCTCTCCTCGGTTGCGCGGCACGCTACACCGCCCGGGCGGATTGGGGAGTGGCGGGAGGTCGATATGGGCGGGATAGCGACGCCCGGGTTTTTCGGACGTTACGCCGACCGCATGCTGGCGCTCTGGGAGGGCGACGAGGTGCTCCTCGCGCCAGCGATAGCTGTGCTCGAGCCGGATCACCCTCGTCGCCGGTTCGTCGCGATGATGTGCGTCTACTCGGCCGAGCTCGACAGCGGCCGGCTAGCGGCGGTCCCATATCGCGACGAAGACGTCGAGCGCTACGCCCGCGCGTGCCACGTCTGAGCGTCGGGGCTTTCCGGCGGATCGCGCAACTCGACCTCGGGATCGAGGGAGGCCAGGACAGAGTCGACATCGCCTCGGCTCCACGCCTTGCAACCCGCTCGGACGATGTCGACGTTCCCCCGCGACATCACGGCTCAAGGCTCCGCGAGGAACTCAGCGCCGCCGCCTGAACCACCCGACGCCCTGACTGGGGTCGGGCGACCGGCGCCCGACCCCTGGAGGAACCTCGATCAGCCAGGGGTATTGCTTACATACAAAACGCTACCCGGAACGGGCGCCCCGGCCGTCTCAACCGGGCGGCTGGAGCGCGCGCTTCTGCACCTTTCCCATGGCGTTGCGGGGCAGGCGGTCGACGAAATGGATGGCGCGCGGGCGCTTGTGAGGCGTCAGCGAAGTTGCCACGTGCTCGATCAGGGCGTCCGGCTCGGGACGCTCCTCGCCCGCCACCACCCAGGCCACGATGCGCTCGCCCAGGTCCGCATCCGGCACGCCGAGCACGGCCGCCTCGGCTACGCCGGGGAACGACAGCAGCGCGGACTCGACCTCGCCTGCGCCGATCCGGTATCCGCCGCTCTTGATCAGGTCCGTAGAGCGCCGCCCGACGAGCCGGACGTAGCCGTCCGGCGCCCGCGCCGCCAGGTCGCCCGTGCTGAACCAGCCGTCCCGGAAGGACTCCGCGGTGACGCGCGGCTGGTCGAGGTAGCCGTCGAAGACGCTCGGCCCGCGCACCAGCACGGAGCCGATCGTCGCGTCGTCGGCGGGCACCTCGGCGCCCTCGTCGTCGAGGATGCACAGCTCGACCCCGGGCAGCGGGAGGCCGACGTACCCGGCGCGCCGCTCGCCGTCGTGGCGCACCGAGGTGATCATCAGCGTCTCGGTCATCCCGTAGCGCTCGACGATCCGCTGGCCGCAGGCGCGCTCGATCCGGTCGTGGTCGGCGGCCGGGAGCGGCGCCGAGCCCGAGACGAGCAGGCGCGCGCGGCGCAGCGCAGACGCGACGCGGGGATCGCCTTCGGCGCGCTCCGCCAGGCGGTGGTACATCGTCGGGACGCCGAACAGCATCGTGGCGTCGCGCTCGAGCTCCGCGGCGACGGAGTCGGGGTCGAACGCGCCGAGGTGGCGCACGCGGCTGCCCAGGCGAAGCGGCCCGAGGATGCCGAGCACGAGCCCGTGGACGTGGAACAGCGGCAGCGCGTGCACGAGCACGTCGTCGGCGGTCCACGCCCAGGCGTCGGCGAGCGCGTCGAGGTTGTGGGCGATCGCGCGGCGAGAAATGACAACGCCCTTGGGCGGCCCGGTCGTGCCCGACGTGTACATAACGATCGCCGCGACGGCGCCGTCGGGCTCCGCCGGCCACGCCTCCTCGCCGGCCGGGGGCGGGGCGGCGGCGGCGGCGATCCGGGGCAAGCCCGCGAGCGCGTCCGACAGCTCGGCGGCCGCGCCGGCTACGAC
>JBKPME010000198.1:0-9607 GCA_046731915.1 Actinomycetota bacterium | reverse complement strand
GCGCGAGGCGGAGCCGCTCGCGGAGGCGATCCAGACCTTCTTCCCCGAGCTGAACCCGATCCTCTCGTACCTGGACTTCCACCAGACGACGATTGCCGCGTTCATGACGAACGGGGGAGCCGACCTCGCTGCCGACTACGGAACGGGGCAGCGCGGGCAGACACAGATCGGGATCATCGAAGGCCGCTCCTTCCGGCCTTACAAGTACGGATCCGACCCGCCTAACTGGGTGCGCGGCAACGCCTACATGCACCCGAACTCGCTCATGCGCGCTGAAGCTCGGGACGATCGAGAGCTTCAAGTGCCCGGGCGGCGAGCGGAGGTCGCCGGACGACGCGCTCCAGCCGGGTCAGAGCCACGAGGACAAGCGCGCGCCCTGCTTCGAGCTGCCGCCCTCCCTCTACGACGGCAAGATTTTCTCCATGCCGCGCCGGGGCGTCGCGCCGCTGCGCTCGAACCCGAAGGGTGTCGAGGACAACCCGCCGGCGCGGGATCCGGTCGCCGGGGACTAGGCCGGCACAGCTGCGCCTTTGCGCTGAAAGGCGTCTCGGAAGCTGTGCCGATTTACGCCCTGGGGCCGACTTTGGACGAAAGGTCGAGTCGGGTGCCGGAGGCTCCTCAAGCTAGGGCCAGAGCCTGCCGAATAGATACACGTGGCCCCCTTCCACCCCCTGCGCGAGGAGACGCGGGTGCTCGCAGCCCGCGCGCTGGCCGCATTCGCGGTCTTCTGCACTATCGCCCTCGTCTTGCTCGCGGGGAGCGCGCCCGGCCAGATCGCCAACGCCGAGCCGAAGAACGACAACGGAGCCTCGACCGGCAACAGCGTGGTGCAGCTGGGCGATGTGCCCCAGCCCCAGCCCAACGGCAACGCGAACGGAATCGGGAACGGCGACGGCCTCGGCGGCGGCGGCAAGCACGATCCGGCTGACCCGACCGACCCGGCAGCCCCGCCTTCGACCGGCGCTCCGACGCCCGTGCCGGATCCGTCCTTGGCTCCGGCCGACGACGGCAACAACGGCCGCGGCAACGGCGGTGGCGATCCCTCGCCGACCGGCGCCGGTGGGAAGGGCAACACCGCTGATCCTGAGCCCGCCCCGACGGGCAACACCGGCACACCGAGCACGGGTCAGCCCGACACCCCGACCCCGCCCGCAACCCCGGTCACCGAGACGCCTGCGCAGTCGAAGCCGGTGTCGCTAGGCCGCGAGGGCCGCCCACGTCCGGCGGGCGCCGAGCGCATCCGCTTCAAGCGCGAGGACGGCAACCGTCCCGCCGCTGCGCCGAACCCCGGCGTCGTGGCCGGTGTGGGCGGCACGCATGCGCAGTTCGAGCCCGCTCCCGCCGCGGCCGCTCCCGCGTTCGAGCGGGTCGGCCGGGCCCAGGGTGGCGGCGACGGCAGCGCTAACCCGACCGACCGCCGGGCCCGCCCTAACGAGGCCAAGGACACGAAGAACGGACCTCCGATCATCCGCGCGGTGCCGCAGTTCGTGAACCAGGTGCCGGCTGCGCTGAAGTTCGCGCTCGCGGTCACCGGTGTCTTGTCGGTCCTGCTCGGCTTCGGCGCGCTGGTGACGATGCTTCGCAACCGCGCGCTCGACCGCCAGCGCCGTGACCTGCTCCAGGAGGTAGGCCTGCTCCAGAGCGCGCTGCTCCCGCCCGTCCCGGACCGGGTGGGCGGCCTGCGCACCTCGGTGGCGTACCGGCCTGCCGACGGCCCCGGTGCCGGCGGCGACTTCTACGACGTCCTGCCGCTTCCCGGTGGGCGCGTGGGCTTCATCCTCGGCGACGTGTCCGGTCACGGCCGCGGTGCGCTGGCCCGCACCGCCTTCATGCGCTACACGCTTCGTGCCTACCTCGAGGCCGGCCTCGAGCCGCGCGTTGCACTGCAGGTCGCCGGCCGCGTGATCGACGAGAACCTGGGCGGAGACTTCGCAACCGTGCTGCTGGCCGTGCACGACCCGGAGACGGGCTCGCTGACCTACGCGACCGCCGGACATCCGGCGCCGCTCGTGGTGGGCCCGCAGCCGCACGAGCCGGTCACGGCCGGCTCCTCGCCGCCGATCGGCGTCGGCGTGCGCACCGGGTTGCGCCAGACGACGGTGCCGTTGGTGTCCGGCTCGGTCGCGGCAATGTTCACGGACGGCCTGCTCGAGGCCCGCACCGAGGGCGGCCTGCTGGGCCGCGAGCGGCTCGCGGAGCTGCTCGAGGAGCTCGGTGACGACGCCACCGCGCGCGGCCTGGTCGCGTCGGTGAGCAGCGTCGCGCGCGTGATGTCGGACGACATCGCGGCCGTCGTGGTCCAGCCGACGAACGCGGCTACCGCCGGCCTGTTCCGCACAGAGCAGCTCGAGCTCACCGCGCGCGAGCTCGATACGGACGTGGCCGAGCGCTTCCTCGAGGCGTGCGGCGTGGCTCCGGCGGAGCTCGAGGCGGCCCTCTACGACGCCCGGATGATCTCCGACCGCTTCGGCGGCGTGATCCTCCACGTGGTGTTCGGCAACCGCCTCCGCGTCGAGGTGCTCCCGCGCAACGTTGAGAGCATCGAGGCGGCCTCGCGCCGCGCCGCGGCCGCTTCCGCCTAACCCATCGGTGCGCACCGGGCGCCGCTCGGTGCTTCCGCCGCTACAGCGCTTCGATCAACGCGTCGGGCCGGTCCTCGGGGACGAAGTGCGCCGCGTCGGGCAGCTCGATCACGCGCGCGTCCGGGAACAGCTCGCGCCACTGCTCCATGAAGACGGGCTGGAAGACCGGGTCGCGCATGCCCCACAGGAGCGTCACGGGCAGGTCGACCTCGTGGAGTCGCTCGTGGATCGATCCCATCAGCGGCGCGCTGCGGTCGCGCTCGGTGAAGGGGATGTCGCGCTGGAAGGCCAGCTGCCCGATCCGCGACCAGTAGTCAGGGAAGGGCGCGCGATAGGCCTCCATCATCACCGGGTCGATCTCGCGGTTTGCCATACCGCCCGGGATCGCCTCGACGAAGAGATTGCCGGCGAGCGCGAGGAACTCGCCCAGCCCCTCGGTACGGAGCTCGCGCAGGAGGGGCGGGACGAAGCTCGGCAGCTCCCAGGCCCATGTGTTGAGGAGCACGGCGGAGCGGAAGCGCTCGCGCCGCTCCACCAGCGCGCCGAGTCCGATCGGGCCGCCCCAGTCGTGGGCGACGAGGGTGGCGTCGTTCAGGTCGAGCTCGTCGACCAGCGCGAGCGCGTGCTCCACATGGGCCGCGAGCGTGTAACGGGCGGGATGGGGTGGCTTGTCGGAGCGCCCGAAGCCCATGTGGTCGACCGCGATGCAGCGGCGCCCGTTCGCCGACAGCTCCGCGATCGGCCGCCGCCAGAGGTAGCTCCAGGTCGGGTTGCCGTGTACGAACAGGAGCGGCGACACGTCGCGCGGCCCCTCGTCGACATAGTGGAGCCGCACGTCGCCCGCCTGGATGTACCGCGCCTCGAACGGAAACGTCCCCCCGAAATCTCCCTCGAGCCCGGAACCGGTCATAGACGCTCGGGCTTATAACTGATTTTGGGCAAGCCGCGGGCGGTGCCCGCGGCGCAGCTATGGCTTCCAGTAGCCTCACGCTCCCTCGTGAGCACCGAAGCCGAGACCCAGCAGTCGACCGGGCTGCACGGCGGACGGCTCGTGGCGAAGCGCCTCAAGGCGCACGGCGTCACGAAGCTCTTCACGCTCTCGGGCGGCCACCTTTTCTCGATCTACGACGGCTGCCGCGAGGAGGGCATCGACATCGTCGACGTACGCCACGAGCAGTCGGCCGCCTTTGCCGCTGAGGGGTGGGCAAAGGCCACGCGCGAGCCCGGCGTCTGCGCGCTCACCGCGGGCCCGGGTGTAACCAACGGGATGAGTGCGCTCGCCTCCGCGCAGATGAACGCGTCGCCGCTGCTGGCACTGGGCGGCCGGGCGCCGGCCGCGCGCTGGGGGATGGGCTCGCTTCAGGAGATCGACCACGTGCCGTTCGTCGCGCCTCTCACGAAGTTGGCGCGAACGGCCAACTCAACAGCCGAGATCCCAGGCCTGGTGGACGAGGCCCTGGCGGCATCGGTCGAGCCGCCGAGCGGCCCGACCTTCCTCGACTTCCCCATGGACCAGGTGTTCATGGAGGCGGACGTGGATTCCGACGCGCCGGCCGCGCTTCCAGACCCCTCGTCGGCGGCCGACGGCGACGCGCTCGATCGCGCCGCCGAGCTACTGCGCGGCGCAGAGCGGCCGGTGGTCATGGCCGGGACCGGCCTCTACTGGGCACACGCAGAGAAGGAGCTTCAGGCGCTCTCCGAAGAGCTCCAGATCCCGGTCTTCCTGAACGGGCTGGCCCGCGGCTGCGTGCCGGCGGACCACCCGCAGTTCTTCTCGCGCGCGCGCGGGACGGGGCTGAAAGGCGCCGATGTGGCGCTGGTCGTGGGCGTGCCGATGGACTTCCGACTTGGCTTCGGCGGGTCGTTCGGCCACGACACGCAGCTGATCGTGATCGGCTCCTCGCGTCCGGACCGTGCGCACCCGCGCCCGGTGGCCGCGGAGCTGTACGGGAACGTCGCCGGGTCGCTCGACGCGCTGCGGTCTGCTGGGGGCGCCGACCGCTCAGGGTGGGCAGGCGAGCTGCGGGCCCTCGAGAACGAGAAGCGCGCGGCGGAGCAGGGCGACCTGACCGACGACCGCGCGCCGCTCCACCCCATGCGCGTGTACGGCGAGCTCGGCCAGATCCTCGACCGCGACGCCGTCGTGATCGGCGACGGCGGCGACTTCGTCTCGTTCGCCGGCCGGATGATCGAGACCTACGAGCCCGGCTGCTGGATGGACCCCGGTCCGTACGGCTGCCTCGGCGCCGGGCCCGGCGCGGCACTCGCGGCGAAGCTGGCCCACCCACAGCGGCAGGTCTGCCTGCTGCTGGGCGACGGGGCGTTCGGCTTCTCCGGGATGGAGTTCGACACCTTCGTCCGCCACGGGGTGCCGATCGTCGGCGTGATGGGAAACAACGGAATCTGGGCGCTCGAGAAGCATCCGATGGAGTTCCTCTACGGCTACTCGGTGGCGGCCGACCTGCAGCCGGGCTGCCGCTACGACGAGGTCGTGCGGGCGCTTGGCGGCCAGGGCGAGCTGGTCGAGCGGCCCGATGAGCTTCGTCCTGCCCTCGAGCGCTCGTTCGCAAGCGGAAAGCCGGCGCTCGTGAACGTGCTGACCGACCCGTCGATCGTGTATCCACGCAAGGCGAACCTCGCCTAATTGGGCAGTAGCGCTATTCCCCGCTCTGGGTTATAGTGGGGCCGCTGGGTGAAGGAGGCCTGCGGCGAACCCGTAGGTTTTCACCCGGTACATAGGTTCGGGCGAAGCCGCATCGTATCGGCGCCTCCCGCCGTCCGAACCGCAAGGCCCTTTCATGGCACGTACCCCTGCCCGTCCTGATAGGGCCGTTGGAGAATCGCCCGCATGATGCGGGCGATTCTCTTTATTGGGTCAGGGCGGCCCCGTGCAGCAGGTCGCGGTCCGAGACCTCGGCGTGATCGAGACCCAGTGTGCGGATCGACTCGGCGAGGATCACTGCGCCGGCGACGATCGTTGGCGCGCGGTCGGGGTGGAGGCCCTTCACGTTGCGGCGCTCCTCGACCGGGAGCGCGGCGAGCATCGCGCTGATCCGCTTGCACGAGGCCAGGCTGAGCCGGTAGCCGTGCACGTCCTCGGCGCCGTCGATGGCGGCCAGCGAGGTGGCCGTACCGGCGACCGCGATCGCGTGGTCCGCCGCCACGTCGGGCACGATCCGCCTCACGTCCTCCTCGAGCTCCCGGAGCTCCTCCGGCTTCGGCGGGTCGCCGTGCAGGAAGCGCTCGGTGTGGCGCACGGAGCCCATCTGAGTGGAGGTGTGGAAGCTCGGATCGTGTCCCGTTCGGCCGACGACATACTCGGTCGAGCCGCCGCCGATGTCGATCACAACCGTCTCGCGGTCGTCGTGACGGCCTGCGGTCGCACCGAGGAACGTCAGACGCGCCTCCTCATCCCCCGAGATCGTCCGCGCGTCGACGCCGTACTTCTCCTTCAGGTAGTCGTGGAACGCCGGGCCGTTCTCGGCGTCGCGCATAGCGCTGGTCGCCACTGCGACGATCCGGTCCGCGCCCACCCGGTCGATGACCTCGCGGTAGGAGGCAATCGCCTCCGCCACGCGATCCATCGCGTCGTCCGCAAGCCGGCCGGTGGCATCGACGCCCTTGCCGAGGCTCGTGATGATCGTGCGCCGCTCGAGCTCTACAACGTCGCCGTCCTCCGGCTCGGCCACGAGCAGCCGGGTCGTATTCGTGCCGATGTCGATGACCGCGACGGGCACTTCAGCCGAGAAGCTCGTCCACACGGTCGACCGGACGCGCCAGGACGGCGCGGTCGCCCTTCACGACGACCGGCCGCTGCATGAGCTCGGGATGCTCGGCCATGAGCGCGATGGCCTCGTCGTCCTCGACCTCGCGATCGGCCAGGCTGAGCGCCGCGTAGACCGGCTCACGTGCGCGGAACAGCTCCCGCGCGGGACGGCCTATCTTCCTCACGAGCTCCCGGATCTCGGCCGCGCCGAGCGGCTCGACGTGGTAGTCGACACGGTCGAAATCGATGCCCCGCTCCTCGAGCCGAGAGGCAAGCTTCTTGCAGGTCGAACACGTCCGCTTCTCATAGACCATGAGCTCGGCCATCGCGTTGACGCTAACGCACGCCTTCACTAACCTCATTTGTCGCGCCGCGGGGTGGAGCAGTCAGGTAGCTCGTCGGGCTCATAACCCGAAGGTCGCGGGTTCGAATCCCGCCCCCGCTACTCCCGAAAGCCGCTCCTGGAGCGGCTTTCGTCGTTTCGGGCCAGTGGCGGCAGCGTGGGCGGGGTACCACGGAGGCACCAAAGGCCCGGGGCCGATTCGCAGGAAATCCTCACTCGCCTAAGCCAGGCAGCCTTTGTGGGGCATCGAGAGCGCCACATGCAACGGCTGCTCCTAGCTGGTGAGGCATGTCGAAAACCGAACCGCGTCCGGTGCTCCACGCTCCGCGGACTTCTCCTTTCACGCGATAGGGGCAGTGCGTGGGTTGCCCGAGGGGGCTGGCGGCGCAGTGTCAAGTCGCATGGAAAGCAGCGGTCTCCTTGAGATACTGGGCGGGCGATGCCAGAGGAGGGTCTCGAAGGTTTCATCTGCCCGCCCTTCATCGTCGAGCCCGCGCACGCTCAGGCGGCGCCTCTTTGATGCGGGCCGCCGGTATCAGCGAGTTCGGCGGTGTTGTCGGGCGGATCGACCTCCCAGATCCGCGCCCCCTCGCGGACGACGAGGTCCTGATCGAAATCCGGGCCGCTGGCGTCGGCAACTGGGAGGAGTTCGTCCGGACGGGCGGGTGGGACGTCGGCCGCGCCCCTCCGATGGCGCTCGGCGTCGAGGCCGCCGGCACCGTCACGGCGGTCGGAGATTCCGTCGAGCACTGGGATCCGGGCGATGAGGTGCTCACCCACCCCGTCCCGCTGCGGGATCAGGGAAGCTGGGCGCCCTTGCTGATCGCCTCGGCGATGATGCTCGCGCGCAAGCCTGCCGCCATCTCGTGGGAGGCCGCTGCAGCGTTCCCGGTTCCAGCCCTGACCGCCACGCAGGTGATCGACGGAGCGCTGGCGGTGCGCCCTGCCGAGCTGGTCCTCGTCAACGGTGGGAGCGGGGTGACTGGCACGCTGCTCGTTGGACTGGCCGCGGCGCGCGGCGCAAACGTGATCGCGACCGGAGGACCGGCCAGCCATGAGCGCCTGCGCCGCCTGGGAGCGGCTCACGTGCTCGACTATCACGACCCCGACTGGCCGGAGCAGGCGCGCGCCATTGGCGGCGGCTTGGGCGTGACCGCCGTCGCGAACGCCGCGCCTAATGGCTCAGCCGGCGCGATCGGCACCGTGCGCGACGGCGGTCGCCTTGCCACGATCACCCTGGACCCACCGGAGGAGCAGCGGGGCATCGAGATCTCGTCGGTGATCGTGCAGCCCGACGGCCGCGCACTCGGCGAGCTGGCCGAGCTGCTCGCGGCCGGGAAGCTCGAGCTCTCGGTCGCGGCGACGTTCCCGCTTGAGGAGGCCGCCGCGGCCTTGGCGGCAGCAATCGGAGGCGCCGCCGGCGGAGCGGTCGTGCTTCGCCCCTGACGGGGCGAGGATCTACCTCCGTGCAGCCCGCAGTTTTGGCGAAATAGTCGCCTTGGACGAATCCTGACAGCGGCACGGCGACCTTCGGTCTACGAGCGGCCGCTGTTGCAATGCGCGAGATCCGATAGCCCGCGTCGGCCGGAACCGACGATCGCATTTGCCTCAAAGCGGCAGTGGACGACTACGGCACTGTCAAGAGGACGCGCTGTCGTGTGCCCGCGTCGACTCGGTCGTGAGCTTCGGCTATGCGTTCGAGCGGCAGCGGATCGCTGATCGCGATCGAAAGCGCCCCGTCGCTGGCGGCCGTCGTCAGATCGTTCGCCGCATCGCGCTTCGCGGTTGGCGGGAAATCGTCGCTGCCGATGAGCCGGACGGTCACGTTCGCGAAGAGCATGGGCCAGAACGGGATCGCGGGCCGGTCGTGACGGCTCGCATAGGCGGCGATGACGCCGTCGAGCGCAATGACCTCGGCGTCCAGGTCCGCGTTGTCGGACAAGGCAACCTCGATGATGCGGTCCACGCCGTCGGGTGCGCGCGCGCGGATCGCCTCGCCCGCGTGTTCCTGATCGAGCGCGACCGGGTGAGCAGCGGCTGGATCGACCCGATCGACATCGCTCTCGCGCGTCACCGTTCCAATCACTGTCGCGCCGCCCCAGCGCGCAAGCTGCGCAGCCATGGAGCCGACGCCGCCCAGGATGCCTTGAACCAGGATCGTCTTGCCTGCGACCGGCCCGTCGGCAAACACCGCGCGATGAGCGGTGATACCGGGGATGCCGAGGCACGCCCCCACCTCGTCACTAACTCCGGAGGGAAGCGGCACCGCCTGCTCGGCAGGAACCGCACTGAACTGGGCCGCGGTCCCGAACGCCCGGTAGGACTGCGCCCCGTAGAGCCAGACGCGCTCACCCACCCGAGCCGACTCCACACCTTCGCCGATGCGCTCGACGACCCCGGCGCCGTCGCTGTGCGGAACGATCCGTGGGAACGGCATCCCGTAGCCGAGCCAGTCGCCGCGCTTCTTGGTGTCACCAGGGTTCACGCCGGACCGAGCGACGCGGACAAGCACTTCACCCGGTCCCGGTTCTGGCGCCTCCATCTCCCCGATCTGAAGAACCTCCGCGGCCGGTCCCGGACGCTCATACCAAGCTGCGAGCATCTTCAAAGGCTAGACCTGCGAGTGCTGCTTTCGCCTAGGTTGCACAAGTCGAGGTCGCGTTGGGCGGAGTGCTGCTTTCCATGCAAAGCGCGCGCCTTAGAAGCGGGGAACATTTCTGCACTCTCGGATGGGCTAGCGGTCTGTCGCCGCTATCGCTTCTCGTCTCTATGAAAGCGGGGCCGGTGTCAATTGGGTGGCGGCGGTGGTGCGTCTAGGGGCCGCGGCAGGTGTTGTGTGTTCGAGCGGCGCTCATGTCTCTATCGCCCCTTGGGTCGGGGATTAGGCGAAATGGGAGGCTCGCTCCGGCGGCGCAT
>JBKPME010000197.1:0-10838 GCA_046731915.1 Actinomycetota bacterium | reverse complement strand
CGTCTGGCGCCTGCTCAAGCGGCGCGGCAACCCGCCGCTCACCCGCTTCGCCGTCTGGGTCTCGTCCCAGGAGTGCACGTTCGACATCTCGCGCGCCGAGCGCGAACTCGATTATCGGCCGGTGAAGACCCGCGAAGAGGGCTTGGCCGAGCTCAGCTCCTAAACGCCCGTCGCCGCGGCGCGCTCCGCGACGAGGCTCACGAAGAAGAGGCTGAAGCGCCCGATCGAGATCTCGTCGCCGTCCTCCAGCTCGGCGAGCTCCACGCGCTCCCCGTTCCGGAACACGCCGTTCAGGCTGCGGTCGTCCAGGACGCGCGCCCCCGCGTCGTCCCGGTAGAGCAGCGCGTGGCGGCGCGACACGGTTGGGTCGTCGAAGCGCACGTGGGCCGAGAGGCTCCGCCCGATTCGCGTCCACCCGTCCTGCAGCGGGAAGACGCGCACGCGGTTGTCGTCCTCGAACGCGAGGTAGTCACCCTCCCGGACGAGCGCGTCGCGTGCCTCGGCGAGCCAGTCGGGCGCGCCCTCGACCTCGTGGCGCATCGGTGGGCGGATCGACTCGCCGAACAGCGACGCGCGCCTGAAGCTCTCGCCGCCGCATTCGGGACAGGATGGAACGGGGTCACGCTCATGCAGGGCGACGGCAAATCCGCAGGAGTCGCATCGGAAGGACCCGGCACCAGCGAGCGTGCCGGCGTTGAATGCTTCCATGGGGATTTCTCTCCTCAAGGGGGTGGGGGCACTGGATGGTATCGATGGACACGAACTATCCAAGTGAAAAAGACGGTAAGAGCGGGCTTTTTTCAGCTTGGAGGGCTTTTCGGGCGCCCGTCGAAGCAATTTGCATGCCCGAGCTGGCCTCGATGCTCGTCCGCAGCAGCATCGGCACGCTGCCGCCGAGCTCCGCTTCCTGCGGCCATTGCAGGCGCACTCCGCTGGCCGGCGAGCGCATGCACGAGCTCGAGAGCGGCCGCATTCTCTGCGACCTCTGCTTCGCGGGGCTCCCGGATGAGCGGCGCCACGCGGTGCGCACCGAGCGCGTCCACGCGAGCGAGCGGCGGCTCGCCGTCGTGCCCCGCGCCGCGTAGTCGCACCCGGGATCGGCGCGCGGCGGCCGGTACGATCCCCGCGCCATGCGCGAGGTCACCGTCTCGGCTGTCATCTCGGCCCCACGTGAGGAGGTCTACGACTTCGTCTGCGACCTCGCCGCGCGGCCGTCCTTCACCGACCACTTCATGGACGACTACCGGCTCGCCCGCGTCTACCCGGTCGGCGTTGGGGCGGCGGCCCGCTTCAAGCTCAATGCCCCGCTCGCGAACGAGTACGCCGAGCTCACGATCACGAAGGCCGACCGGCCGCGCCAGATCATCGAGGAGATCCGCGTCGGACGCCGCGGCCGCAACCGCTCGGTGGCGGTGTACGACTTCACGCGCGAATCGGCCACCGTGACGCGAGTCGAGCTCACGACCTTCAGCGAGCCCGCCACGAGGATCGACCGACTGAAGGAGATCGGCGCAGCGGGCTGGGTGCGACGGAAGACGCGCAAGGCGCTCGAGCGGCTGCGGATGATCTTCGAGGAGCCGGACCGGGTGAAGCTGAAGCGGGCGACGATCGCGGGTTACGAGCCGGAGAAGGCGGCGCGCTTCGGCACGTACGCCGGCATGGACCCGGCCCGTCAGCCGAAGCCCTGAGAGCCGGGGTTAATATCCCCGCCCGCATGCCTCGCCGCCTGCCCGTCGTGCTGTGTCTCGCCGCACTCGCCGTGGGCGTCGCTGCCTGCGGCGAAGCCGACGTGAAGCAGGGCGTCGACGAGCCGGCCCGCGAGGGCCTGGCGCTCGAGCTCCAGGGCATTGAATACAACGTCTTCATCACGCGCCAGCTGAACCCCCGGGTCGCTCCGGACATGGCCTACGTGGAGGCGGGTACCGAGCCCACCAAGGGCGAGACGCTCTACGGGGTCTTCCTACAGGCGTGCAACCGTACGGACGACCCCCACCAGACGGTCGACCAGTTCAAGATCCTCGACAACCAGGGCAACGAGTTCGAGCCCGAGGAGCTACCCGAGGACAACCAGTTCGCGTACCACGCCAAGGAGCTGCTCCCCGACGAGTGCCTCCCGCAGGCGGGCAGCGTCGCCCAGCTCGGGCCGAGCGCGGGGCTGATGCTGCTGTTCAAGCTCCCGCTCGCCAACACCGAGTACCGCCCCCTCGAACTGGAGATCGAGGGCAGCGACGGCGACCACCTCACCTACCGGCTCGACATCTGAGCGAAGCGATCACGGCAGCGCGGCGTCGAGGACGACCCGCGCGGCCGGCGCAGCGGTGGCGCCGCCAGCGCCCGCGCGGACGAGCATCACAGCCACCACGATGCGGGGCCGCCTTACCGGGGCGTAGGCGGTGAACCAGGCATCGGTGTTGTTCGGGTCCGGCCCGAGCGTCTCGCCCGTCTCCGAGTCGCGTGTGTCCTCGAGCTCGGCGGTTCCTGTCTTGCCGGCCACGCGCACGCCGGGCAGCGCGGCGGCGGTGCCGGTCCCGTAGGCCACCACGTCGGTCATCAGCGACTCAATGATGCGCGCGACGCGCCGGGAGGTCACGCGCACGCGGCGCGGTGTCCGGCCGCCGGCCAGGTGCGGCAGCGCGCGAACGCCGCCCATCGCGATCGTCTGAGCGACCGAGGCCATCTGGAGCGGCGTGGCGAGCGTCCTGAACTGGCCAATAGCCGTCGATGCCACCTCGAGCGGCGTCTTGATCTCCGTCGCGGGAGGCAGCGTGCTCGGCACCTCGCCGGGGATCGTCGCGCGCGCGTTCCAGCCGTAGCGCTCGGCGGCGTCCACCAGCGGGCCGGCCTCGATCTTCAGCCCAAGCGGTGCGAACACGGAGTTGCAGGAATGCGCGAACGAGTCGCGGAAGGTGCCGCCGCACGACTCGCCGTTCGCGTTCTGGAGCTCGACGCCGTCGATGACCGCGTGCGTCTCGACCGGGAACTTGGTCGATGGCTTCACGAGGCCGCGCTCGAGCGCGGCGGTCGTGGTCACGATCTTGAACGTCGAGCCCGGGGGCTGCGGCGCAGAAAAGGCGATGCCTGCGAGCGCGCGCACCTCGCCGTTCTGCGGGTCGAGGGCGGCGGCGCCGCCGAGGCGGCCGGCGAGGCCGACGACGGCCGCCTCCTGAAGGCGGGTATCGATCGTGGTCCTCACCGTCGACGCCGCGCGTGGACGGGCGCGCGCGAGCACGCGGTCGCCCGCGATCAGCTCGCCGCCCGGCCGCCCGCGCAGTCGGAGCTCGAACACCTCCTCGAGTCCCGTCTGTCCCACGGGCCAGTCGCGCGGGAAGCCGTGCGCGTAGAGCGCCCTCCGCTCGGCGGCGGTCTCCTCGGGCGCCATCTGGCCGGCGATCGAGTCCGCTATTCCCACCAGCGGCGAGCTTCTGGACGGCGCCGGGCCCTCCGCGAGCACCTTGCCGTCGCGTGAGCGGATCGTGGCGCGTGCGGGCGGTAGGCTCGAGCGCCGGAGCCGCTCGTCGCTGCGTAGCTCGGGGAAAACAAGCGACGGATCCCAGTTCACCTGTTCGCCGCTGATCGGGAGCCGAAGGTCGCCGCGCAGGCGGCCGAACACCCTCGTCCCGACGATCACCGGGACGGTCACGTGGCCGTTCTCGAACTCGTCCGCGTCGCTCGCCTCGATCGACGTGAGCGTCGCTGTCGCCGCGGAGCGCTCGTAGGCGCGGCGGAAGCGGCGCAGTGGGTAGCGCTGCTGCGCCTCCGCGCTCAGGAGGCTGTGCATCTCGCGGTAGTCGCCGCGCCCCCATGCCGCGGCGAAGTCGACGGCGGCACGCTCCGACGCGCTGTGGGCCTTCGCCCCCACGAACGCTCCCGCGACAAGTGACACGGCGGCTAGGCCACCGAGGGCGGGCATAGCTCGGTGTGTGATGCGCCGGCGGCGCTCAGCGGGGATGCTCTTCACGGGGGCTGCGCGGTGGGGGCTGCGCTCGATAGTAGCCGTGCGCATTACGCTGCCTCGGCCTTGACGGGCCTCGACTGGATCATCATCGCCTTCACCGTCCTGATGGCGGTCTGGGGCTTCGGCCAGGGTCTGATCGCCGGCGGCCTTGCGCTCGCCGGGTTTGCCGTGGGCGCCTTCGTCGGATCGCGGCTCGGCCCGCTACTGCTCGAGGAGGGGTCGCACTCCGAGTACGCGCCGCTGTTCGCGCTCTTCGGGGCGCTCACGCTGGGTGCTCTGTTCGCGTCTGGGCTCGAGCTGGTCGGCTTCCAACTTCGCCACCGGCTGCCCGAAGAGCTCGGGCTCGTGGACGGCGTAGGGGGCGGCGTGCTCGTCGCGTGCCTGGGCCTGTTCCTGGTCTGGATCGCAGGTGCCGTGGCGCTCCAGACCCCGGGCGCGCGCGAGCTGCGCGAGCCGATACAGCGCTCGGCGATCCTCAGGCAGCTGAACGCGGTCCTGCCGCCGTCCGGTCCGATCCTTCAGGCGCTGGCCCGGTTCGACCCGTTCCCGACGATCCGGGGGCCGTCGGCGAACGTGGCCCCGCCGACCGCGCGGATCGCGCGCGATCCCGAGGTGCGCGCGGCCGGGCGCAGCGTGCTCCGGGTGCTCGGGACTGCGTGCGGCCTGGGCGTACAGGGAAGCGGATGGGTCGTCGGAGACGGGCTGGTCGTGACGAACGCGCATGTTGTGGCGGGCCAGGACGACACGACCGTGCAGCTCAGGGGCGAGGGCTCCCTGGACGCCGAGGCGGTCTGGTACGACCCGCGCAACGACCTGGCGATCCTGCGCGTGCCGGAGCTCGAGGGAACGCCGGCGCTGCGGGTCAACGTGAACGCGCAGCCGGGCACGTCGGCGGCCGTGCTCGGGTTCCCCTTGAACGGCGACTATGACGTGCGCCCGGCGCGCCTTGGCCAGACCGCGACCGTCATCACCCAGGACTCTTACGGCCGCGGGCCGCTCGTGCGGCTGATCACCTCGATCCGCGGACGCGTGCGCCACGGCAACTCGGGCGGGCCCGTCGTCGACGGCTCCGGGCGCGTCGTCGCGACGATCTTCGCGGCCTCGACGGGCCGGCAGCGGACCGGCTACGGCGTGCCCGACTCGGTGTTGAAGAGGGCGCTCGGAAGGCTCCGCGGCCGCGTGGACACGGGCCCCTGCGCCTAAGGCATCGCTGCGCCGCGGGCACCGCCCGCGGCATGCGCCTGAGGGCATCGCTGCGCCCGCGGGCACCGCCCGCGGCATGCGCCTGAGGGCATCGCTGCGCCGCGGGTACCGCCCGCGGCATGCGCCACTACAGCTTCGCCAACACCGTGTCGATGTCGGCGCTGCGGGCGCGGATGAGCTCGTCCGCCTGCCGGCGCAGCTTCGCGAGGTTGCCCTCGCTGGCGTCGTCGAGGTCGTCGCTCGCGAGCGTGAGCTCGACCTGCAGGCGCCAGTAGCGCTCGCCGGTGAGCACGCGCTCGAGCTGATAGTCCACGGCGTCGGACACTCCGTCGAAGACGACATCGAGGATCGGGCGAGCCCAGTTCACGAGGCCCCAGTCTTTGATCTCGTCGAAGCTGTGCCGGTTGGTCCGCTGCCCGGTGCCGAGTGACAGAAGTACGACGTCGCGCGGCCGCACGTCGTCGCGGTTCAGGACCTCGGCGAGGGCGCACATAGCTGGGTTGGTGGCGAACACGCCGCCGTCGATCAATGCCTTGTCGCCCGCCTCGACCGCCTCGAAGTAGGTCGGTGCCGCCGAGGTCGCCCGCGCCACGATCGAAAGGGAAAAGTCGTCGGTCGCGGGCGCCTCCTTGGCCTTCGTCGTCTTGAAGAAGTACGGACCCGGCTCGAACGTGTCGTATGAGGGCACGATCAGGTCGGGGCGCGTCTCGGCGAGCCGCTTCTGCTCGAGGAAGCGCTCGAGCGCGTGGTCGAGCGCGGCGTCGTCGTACTTCTCGTCAAGCAGGCCGTCGGCGCTCCGGATCCGCTGGAACAGCGAGCGGTCGAAGATCTTCGGGCCCTCCTCCTCGTATAGCTTCACCACCTCGGTGGCCGGCAACGGATCGGGCGCGCAGAGCGCGCAGGCGAGGATTCCCCCCGTCGAGGTGCCGGCTATCAGGTCGAACAGCTCGAACACTCGGCGCCCGGCGCGGCGCTCGAGCTCGGCCAGCACAAGTGCCGGGATCAGGCCGCGAATTCCGCCCCCGTCGATGGCCAGTATCCGCATGCCGTTCACCGTAGTCGCTACAACTCCGCCGGTGCGTGCCGTCCTTTCGATTGCGCTCTGTTGCGTCGTAACCCTCGCCGGAACCGCTCTGGCGACGTGGCCATCGCAGGCCCAGCAGCCCGCGGAGAACCCGTGCATCGGTCCCCAGGCCCAGCGGCTGCTCTGTCCGGACCTCGTAATGAACCGGCCGTGGGGCATGTACGCCGAGCGCTACCACGGGCGCACGCTGCTGCGCGCCGGCAACGCGATCGACAGCATCGGGAAGGGACCGGCGGAGCTGTTCGGAACCCGCATCGGGCCACGCTTCATGCGCGCGCGGCAGCGGATCTACAAGCGCGGCGGGGGGAGGATCGGGGTGACCACCGACGGCCGCCTGCAGTTCAAGTTCGCCCATCTCAGCCGCTATTGGTGGAAGTTCTACAACGCCGCCCGCTTCGAGCTGTGGCATGTGGACGCCGACGGCAAGCGCACCAAGCTCGTCCGGACCGGGCCGAAGGTCGCCTACTGCCTACGCGACCTCGTGCACACGCGACCGGCGCTCCCGCGTTCTCCGCGCAGCGCACACTACCCCGCCTGCAGCAACAACTCGCGCGCGCAGCACGTGACGCTCGGCACCTCGGTGGGCTGGGCGGACGTCTACCCGCCGACCTACCCGGAGCAGTGGATCGACGTGACCGGCCTGCGGGGGTGCTTCGCATACGCGCACATCGCGGACCCGAACAACCGCGTCTACGAGTCGAACGAGGACAACAACGAGGCGCAGGTGATCGTCCGGCTGCCCTTCCACCCGGGCGAGCGCAGGACGGGCTGCCGCGGGCCGGATCGCGGCAAGCCGTACGGCTACAGCCCGTACTAGCGCGCCACGTGGATCCCGAGCGCCTTCGGCACCGCGCACGCCGCGCGGGTGAGGAGGTCCGGCCGCGCGCCTCGCTCGAAGGCCTCCTCGCGGCGGAGGAAGGCGCGGCGCACCACGTTGCCGCCGACCCATGCGAGCGGCTCGGGCGGCACCCACGCGCCCGGATCCGCACCCACGATCGGCAGCGCCGTGTAGCGGTCGCGGCGGTCCAGCGCGAGCGAGGCGAGCGCGCGCGCGGCGAGGCGGGTCGGGCCGACGCCGTTGCCCGTGAAGCCGAAGGCGTAGTGGACTGGTGCATTTGGAAGCGTGCCGACCTGGGCGATATGGCTCGGCGACACGTCGATCGGCCCGCCCCAGGCGTGCGTGATCGCGCGGCCCTCCAGCGTGGGGAAGATCCGCAGCAGGTGGCGCCGGATGCTCGCCGCCACGCCGGGATCCACCTCGATGCGCCCGTTCAGGCGGCCGCCGTAGGCGACCTTCCCGCCGCCCCAGCCGAACGCGATGCGGCGATCCTGCGTCGTCCGGAAGTAATGAAGAAGCGTGCGGCCGTCGGTAATGCACTCGCCCCCGGTCCAGCCCATCTGCTCGAGCAGGTCGGGCACCGGCTCGGTCAGCACGATGTGGGACGAGGTCACGGAGAGGCGCGAGCGGAGCGGCCGCACGCTGCGAGCGGCGGCGCCGACCGCGAGCACCGCCGCTTCGGCGCGCACCCGGCCGCCCGCGGTTTCGGCCACGACCGAGCGGCCACCCGGCTCGACCCGGAGATTGCGCACCCGTGAGTCTTCGAACAGCTGGACGCCGCGCTCGAGCAGGAGCCGGCGGAGACCGAGCGCCAGACGCGCCGGCTGGACGGTGGCGAAGTCGGGCACGAAGACGCCGCGGTCGAATACCGGCGACTCGACTCGCTCGCGAACCTGAGCGGCCCTGAGGTCCTGGACCGCCTCGGGCGCTCCCAGCTCGGCGGCGGTCTCGACGGCGGCGAGCCCGGCGTGGGCGAAGGCGGGACCCGTCGACACGCACAGGTAGCCCGACTGGTCGAACCAGGCGTCGACGTCATTGTCGCGGCACCACGCGCCCAATTCGGTCACCGTCTCGCTGGAGGCGTCGAGCAGCGCACGCGCGGGCCCGTCGCCGAAGCGCTCGCGGAGCGTGGGCGCGCTGAACCAGAGCGATTCGCAGAGGCCGCCGTTGCGGCCGGACGGCCCGTGCCCGCAGACACCGCCTTCCAGCAGCAGGACACGGATGCCTGGCTCCGAATCGAGCAGGTGCCAGGCCGTCCACATCCCCGTATAACCGCCTCCGATCACCACAACGTCGGCGTCGTGCGCTCCGTCCAAGGCGGGACGGGGCGAGGCGCCACCGGCCTCCTCGAGCCACCACCCCGTGGGAGTGTGCGAGGCGATATGCGTACCCTGATCCCTGATGGCGAAGACCCTAGTAGTCGCTGAGAAGCCCTCGGTCGCGCGCGACCTGGCCTCGACGCTGCCCGGATCCTTCAAGCAGTCGAAGGACAAGACCCACCTCGAGAGCGATGACCACATCGTCACCTGGGCGGTCGGTCACCTCGTGGGCCTTGCGCCGCCGGACGAGTACGACCCGAAGCTCAAGAAGTGGCGGTTCGCCGACCTGCCGATCCTGCCAGACCACTTCAAGCTGATCCCGAACGACGATCGTGCGGGCAAGCAGCTGGCGGCCATCCACCGGCTGATGGCGAGCGACGACGTCGACCTGATCGTGAACGCGTGCGACGCGGGCCGCGAGGGCGAGCTCATCTTCGCGTACGTCTACGACCTCGCGCCGGTGCAGAAGCCGGTGCAGCGGCTGTGGCTCTCATCGATGACGAAGACCGCGATTCGCGAGGCATTCGAGCATCTGCGGCCGGCCGAGGAGCTGCACTCACTCGAGGAGGCGGCGCGCTCGCGCTCGGAGGCGGACTGGCTCGTGGGGATGAACGCCACACGGGCCGCGTCTATCCGGCTGCGCGCCGCGTTCGACGGTGCTGTCTCACTCGGCCGCGTGCAGACGCCGACGCTCGCGCTTGTCGCCCGCCGAGAGGAGGAGATCCGCGCCTTCGTGCCGGAGCCGTACTGGCTCGTGGAGGCGCGCTTCGAGGCGACCGAGCAGCGGCGCTACACCGGGCGCTACCTGGGCGGCAAGCGGCTCCCGAGCGAGGAGGAGGCGCAGGCGATCGTCGACGCCGTCCGCGACCAGGCCGGCGAGATCACGAAGCTCGAGAAGTCGGAGCAGCGCGATCAGCCGCAGTTGCTCTACGACCTGACCAGCCTGCAGCGCCACGCGAACAGCCTGTACGGCTTCTCGGCGCGCCGGACACTCGCGGCCGCGCAGCGGCTCTACGAGGACCACAAGGCGCTCACCTACCCGAGAACGAACTCGCGCTTCCTGACCGGCGACATGGTCGCGGAGATCAAGCCGACCGTTGAGCAGGTGGGCCACGCCCCAGCCTATGAGAAGGCCGCCAAGTACGTGCTCGACCTGTCCTCGCTGCCCCTGGGCCGCGTCGTCAACGACGCGAAGGTCCAGGACCACCACGCGATCATTCCGACCAACTCGGAGCACGACCTCTCGAAGATGGGCGCCGACGAGGTCAAGGTCTACGACCTCGTCGCAAAGCGTTTCCTCGCCGTCTTCCATCCCGAGGCCGTCTTCGAGCGGACACGCGTTGAGACCACTGTTCGCGAGAACGTCTTCCGCACCAGCGGACGTCGGTTGATCGAGGCCGGTTGGCGCGCGGTGTACGGCGAGCTGTCGGAGAACGACCGCCCTGAGGATGACTCCGGCGGCGATCAGCTTCTGCCTCGGCTGGAGCAGGGCGAGGGCGTGCAAACGCGCGAGGTCGAGTGGATGCGCAAGGAGACGCAACCGCCGCGGCGCTTCTCGGACGCCTCGCTCCTGGGCGCCATGGAGACGGCCGGCAGGGAGGTCGAGGACGCCGAGCTGCGCGAGGCCATGAAGGACTCCGGGATCGGGACACCGGCAACACGCGCCTCGATCATCGAGCGGTTGGTGGACGTGGGCTACATCGAGCGCGACGGCCGCGCGCTGGTGGCGACCGAGAAGGGCATTCAGGTGATCCGCCTCCTCGGCGAGCACAGGCTGACCTCGCCCGAGCTGACTGGGAGCTGGGAGCGGCGCCTGCGGCTGATCGAGAACGGCGGCGACACGCGTCCGGCGTTCATGGACGACATCAAGAAGTTCACGACCGAGACGGTCGAGGAGCTCGACAAGCTGAAGGGCGTCCAGATCGAGCGAGCCAAGCTCGGCCCCTGCCCGATCTGCGGCCGCGAGATCACTGAGAACCGGAAGGGCTACTCGTGCTGGTCGCGCGAGGATCCGGGCTGCGGGTTCGTGATCTGGAAGCGGAAGGCGGGCAAGAGCCTGCCGGTCTCGGTGGCAAAGGAGCTGATCGAGTCGTTGCGCCAGTCCCGCGAGGCCGGCGAGGACCCCGGTGTGGCACGCACCGCGAAGGCGGTCACCGGATTCCGCTCGCGCGCCGGGCGCACCTTCCGGGCGAAGCTCCGGCTGGAGCAGACCGACGAGGGCAAGTGGCGCGTCGAGTTCGACGAGGACTGGGCCAAGGAGCCCCCCACCGGCGAGTCGGAGGAGGAGCGGGCGGAGGCCGAGGCGAGCGGGGCCGAGTCCACCGATGGCGCTCCCAGCGAGCCCGCTGAAGCCGCTGAGTCAGAGGCAGCGCCGGCCGCGTAAACGTCGGGCATTTAGGTGGGGTGCGCTGAGTTTCTGGTCGTATGCGGCAGAAACTC
>JBKPME010000196.1:0-8062 GCA_046731915.1 Actinomycetota bacterium | reverse complement strand
TCGCGTCGGCGTCGTTCGCGCGCTCGTCGCCGAGGTGCCAGCTATGGACCTCCCTGCCGCGCTTCCCCAGCGGATTCTCCCGGCTCTGGTCCGGCCCGGCGACGAAGCCGTCGAGCGAGATCGACATGTGGCAGGTGGTGTCCGGCATCGGCGTCCTCCAAGTAATTGCGGTTTGCAAGCGCCAGCTCTGCGCGTGATCCCCGCCGACGCAGAATCTAGTAAGGCAAGCATTACGAGCGTTTCTCGACGTCTGGCGCTCCGGCCGTTCGTAGCTGCGGTAGCCGCGTGAGGAGCTGCAGCCCCAGCTCAGCCGGATGCGACGCATGCGACGATGAGACTTGACTCTGGCCCGGGTTTTCGACGGAGCCAATACCCCAGCACGCCGACGACAATGATCCCTACTTGCAGCGGGGATCAGCTGTCAGCTTGACCAAGTCGACCTGCTCCTGAGCCGGACGATCGTCGACCCGGGCGACCTGACGGTGGAGGTCCGTGACGAGTCCTACTCCCGCAGCCCCGCGGCTTCGAGGGCTTCGGTGCGGTCGAGGAAGATCTGGACGCGAGCGATCTTCCCGTCCACGAAGTCGTAGATGTTTCCCGTAGGCACGTCCTGGCCCATATCGATGCCGCTCGTCCTGCCCGTCGCGCTCGCACGGAGAAAGGCAAGCACCCGCTCGGTGCCAACCGACTGCACGCGCTCGACGGTCAGCCCGAAGTCCGGACCTGCATCGCTGAGATCGCCGAAGAACCGCCGGATCGCATCACGGCCCTGATAGACCCCGCCAACTTCCGCCCAGGGCGTGCGGAGTTCGATGTCGTGCGTGCAGCAGGCCAGGTAGCCCTCGACATCGCGCGCATTGACTGCGGCAATCGCCCGCCTGACGACCTCCACGTTCTCCTGCGACATCGCCTACTCCCGCAGCCCGGCGGCTGCGAGGGCTTCGGCGCGGTTGAAGTAGGTCTCTTCGCGGATCACCCGTCCGGCCGAGAGTGTGAAGAGGTCGGCGTAGTCACTATCGAGCCTGGCCCCGCTGCTGAGGCCGCCGCTTCTGATGCGACCGATCACCAAGAAGCGATCCCCGAGGTCTCTCAGCTCGTCGGGTTCATAGCGAAAGTCCCCCCATTCGGCGTGCCACTGCCGTTGATATCGAAGGCGGGCTTCGAGACCGCGATAAAAGGGCTCATCACCAAGCCCGACCAAGCCCGTCGGCGGGAAGAACTGTACGTCAGGGTCGTAGTTCGCGAATGCCACCTCGAAATCGCCGCGATTGGCAGCCTCAAACCCCGAGCGCACAAGTCGAGGCACGATCGCCTGGCGCAGCCGCGATTGCGGAGGCCGCTTCCACCAAAGTCCCGCCACCAAACGCTGGATGTACGGGACTCGCAGCGCGAGCCGCTCTTCCAGGCGACGACGGGAATCGGCTGCCAGTTCCAGCGAGTGACAAACCGTCTCCACGTTCTCCTGCGACATCGCCCGCCCAGTATCTCCGCTCGGTTTACGCTCCGCCAATGGCGAGCGCCGAGCTGAGCCGCCGCGTCGAGAAGGTCGTCGGCAGGTAGCTCGACACGTTCCTGCCGCCGCCTACAGCTGGCACACGGTAGGACCGATCATCAAGCGACACCACGCTGGAACCGGTTGGACGGCGCCTACGCCGTCCGAGAGCGATCGGCCGCTGAGCGACGGTTCGCCGACTCCCGCAGCCCGGCGGCTTCGAGGGCGTCCTCGACCGTCCGGAACGCTTGGAGCCTTTTCACCTGTCCGGCCTGAATCTCGAAGATCTCGGCCAGCACGTGCTCCCACCGAGCCCCTCGGGGCGTCGCGTGCTGGTGGCCGAGCACCAGCACGCGATCACCTTCCAACTCCCGCATCTCGTCGATGCGTTGCCCGAAATCAGCGTCGAACATGTCCGCGGCCATGCGACGGAGTCCGGTGTGGCCACGGTACGGGCCCTCGATCTCGGATCGAAGAACCACGATCTCAACATCGGGGTGATGTTCCGCGACGAGCGCTTCCATGTCCTTGGCATCGATCGCCGCATTTATGCGCCGCACGATCTCGACGTTCTCCTGCGACATCGCCTACTCCCGTAGCCCCACGGCTTCGAGGGCCTCAGCACGCTCCCGGTACTCGCGCCCTCTCACGATCTTGCCGTCGCGGATGGTGCAGACGACGGCGTACCGGAGTTCCGTCTCGATGCCGCTCGCCTTCGCACGCCCGCTGATCCGTTGCACTGCAACCACCTGTTCTCCGGCGTCGATCAACTCCTCGGGCTCGAAGCTCAACTCGTCGAAGTCGTCGAGCCAGTCCTGCGCGTACGCCCGCATGGCGTCGATACCGCGAATCGGACCGGCATCATCGGGAGCGCCCTCCGCGGCCCGCCATTCGATCTGCGCATCCAAGAACTCGGCCGCAGCCTCAGGTCCGCCTCGCCCCCACGCCGCAAGGCAACTCCGGACGACCTCCACGTTCTCCTGCGACATTGCCCGCCCAGTATCCCCGCTCGGTTTACGCTCCGCCAATGGCGAGCGCCGAGCTGAGCCGCCGCGTCGACAAAGGTCGTCGGATGCCAGCCGCTGTGCGAGATGGGCGTAGATCAGCGGCGCGAGTTCCAGGAGGCGCTGCTCGACGCCGACAGGTTCGAAGACCTGCACGGGAAGTGGCAGGCGACGGTCGTCGCCGCGCTCGGCTGGTCCACTACGCGTTCACTCCCTCGGCGAACCGGCCCGTCTGCACGGCCATCCGGCCGAGCTGCGTGAGCTGGTAGTAGTGCTCCAGCGCCCCGCGCCTCGGCGTCGTGTCGGCCAGGTCGATCAGCCCCTTCTCGGCGAGCTGCCGGACGTGGTAGCTCGCGTTCGTGAGCGGCTCGTCGAGCGCTTTCGACAGCTCGTTCGGCGAGGTTGGCTTGTTGCCGTTCGCCTCGTCGGCGAGGTGGTACAGGATGCTCCTGCGGAGCGGATGCGCGAGCCCCTGGGTCAACGCATCGACCTTCGCGTCGAGCTTGGCCTGCTTCGCTCTCTCTCGTGCGGATGCCATCTGTACCCCAGACTGTGGCAACCGAAGCTCGCGAATCCATACACCGTTGCGTGATTTCACCGCGGCCAGCCGCTCGGCGCTGACCTGGGGGGTAGGCTCGTCGTGGTGAGAGCGGTGATCGGCGTCGCGGCGGCGCTCGTGTTGCTGGTCGCGCCGTCCAGCGGCATGGCGCAGTCGCCGCTTCCGGTCGGCGAGGCGCATGGCGTGCGCATCGTGAGGGAGAAGGGCGCGATCGTGGTCGTCTTCACGAAGCGGGCCGCGAAGCGCTATCAGCGGATCGCGGGCAGGCTTGTCGAGGTCGACTGCACCGATCAGCAGCCTCGTGAGCCGGGGCCGCCTCGCGCTTACGCCTTCCTTTCGCCTCCCGATCCCGGCGAGATCACCGCGGAGAGCGGCGGCGGCGTGACGATGCGCGCGCCGAAGCGCGGCCGAAAGCTTGTCACCGGGGACCTGACGTCGGCGTCGCAATCGTCCGCGCCGGCGAACTCCTTGGACGCATACGACGATGCAGTCGGTACTACGGCGGTACTTCTGGGCTCCGATAACCCACGCGCGTTCGCCCGTTTGAGCGTGGCAGCTTCAGGCGCCCCGGTCACACCTAGCGCCGGTCTCCGAGTAGGTTAGGTAACTGGCGCACAACCTCATGGCCCGAGGCCGCGCAGAACCCTCCACGGAAGGAGCGTCCAGATGAAACTCCCACGGCTTGTTGGCATCCGCTCGCACAGAAGTTCTGGTCCTCGCCGTTTGACGCGCCCCATGATCATCATCGCAGCGGGCTTGACCGCGGTCGCCGCAGGTGCCTGCGCCGCCGCGCTCGCGACGACGCCGGGCGGCAACGGTCAGATCGCGTTCCGTCGTTGGCTCAACGACGAGACCTCGCGCAGTGCGCTGTACACGATGAATCCGGACGGAACCGCCGTGCGGCGGATCGTGGCCCGCTTGCGGCACGCTCACGACGATCAGCCCGACTGGTCGCCGGATGGAAGGCTGCTGGCGTTCTCGCGCTTTCCCGACGACGGGCCGGCCTGGATCAACGTCGTCAACAGTGACGGCAGCGGGCTGCGGCGCGTGACGCCACGCTGCACCCGCACGGCGCCGAATCGCGTCCCGCGCGGCTGCGAAGACGCGGCCAACGTCTCATTCACACCGGACGGCCAACACCTCTTGTTCACACGCGCGACGGGACGCGTCCGCCAGTTCCCACGCTATGAGACGGACCAGATCGAGCACAGCGCCGTGGCAATCATCTCGATCGACGGCACGGGCGAACGCGAGATCCTGCGGCTCGGGCGCTACGCAGGCGACGTCAACTTCCCGCAGATGTCTCCCGACGGGCGCTTGATCCTGTTCGAGCGCCACATCTCGCCGCTGCGCAGGCCGCGCATGGGCCAGGCGATCTTCGTCATGAACGCGGACGGCACGAACGTCCATCGCGTCACACCCTGGAAGCTCCGTGGAGGCGACAACCCGGATTGGGCGCCCGACAGCTCGCGAATCCTGTTCCGGTCCCAAGAAGAGGCCGATGCCGAGCGAGCGCAGTTCTACACGGTCCGCCCCGACGGCACCGGCCTCACCCGGCTCACGAACTTCCCCAAAGGTCACAGGCGAGTGTTCTCCGCGTCGTTCTCCCCCGACGGCACCCAGATCGTCTACGCCCGAGCGAACGACCGCAGGGAGCACGGCGACATCTGGCTCATGAATGCCGATGGCACCAACCAGCGTCCGCTCTACGCCGTACCGGCCGCTGACAGCGCACCGGACTGGGGCAGGTTGGCCAGTTCGCCCTAGCCCCAGTGCGACAACGCCGCCCCAGACCGCCTCGAGCGTGAAGCGCGGAGTGTCGCAATGCGCGACGGATGTGAGTCAAGTTTCAGAGCCGATCCTGGGCGCGCTGATCGCGGGCGCTTCGATCGCGGACGCGGCGTCCCGGCACGGCTGGCGCAAGGGGGCGAGCATCCTCAGCCCCCGTGCTTAGCGGCGTAGCGGCTTCACTGACCGAGCGGCCCAGAGGCTTGAGCCGGAACCCCGGACTAGCCGTGGTGGGTGCTAGGGGCGGCTAAGGGTCCCCGGGCCCCATTGAAGGGCTGCCAGGTCCGTCCCGTACCGGGTGCGTGAAGCCCAAACCGCCACTTGGTCCACCACCTCGACGGCCTTGGGCAAGCCGGTCCGCGTGGGCTTGACCGCGACAACCTCCTGACGCTGTGCCGCCGGTGCCACAGGCAGATGTCGCTGGCTCGGCACTAGCGCTTTCGTCCAACGCGGGTGTGAGGGATCGAACCGGCGGGCTACTCACGAAGTGGGAAAGCAACCCGAGATGGAGGCCTGTCAGGAGGGCGACTTGGCTCTACGCCGTGGTGGCCGAATCGCGGCTCGAGCTCTGGTTGTGCCGCGCCGAGGGGGCGGGCGCTGCCTTTGAGGTGCCGACTCTCGTTGATTTCACAACACCGCCGGGCAGCGTCAACACTGGGCGTACGATTAGGTCACATTGAGCGACTGGCAGAGCAGCGCAGACGTCGCCGAGCATGCGATCCGGCCGATCATCGGTTACCGCGAGTGGATGCTCATCGGCGACGAGATCGTCTCGCCGTTGGCGCGCACGCCGTGGGACGCCGGGCCGATGCGAGCGGAGTGTCTGCCCGGCTGCCGTAGCGCCTGCGGGCTGTGGCGAATGGCGTCGGCGCACGCAGGGCCAGCCCCGGACCCCGGCTGCGTGTGCGGGGTCTACGCGCTGTTCAGACCACAGCGGCCCTGGGGCCGCGAGCGGCTGGCGCTCGTGCGTGGCGCCGTCGTCCTGTGGGGCCGGATCGAGTTGCACCGGCTAGGCATGCGAGCAGAGTTCGCGCGGATCGTCACGCTTGCTCTCCCGTCCTCACACAGACACGCTGACGTGGTGGTGCATGTCGCCGAGCTGCTTGACGTCGAGGCGGTGCGGGCCAGGGACCTGCCGGCGGCAACGCTTGCCTATGGCCAGCCGCTGGAGCCGACGCTCATACCCAGGTAGGCGCCGGCGCGAGCATTGGTGTCGTAAATCCGCTCGCCTAGAGTTGTCAGTGCTGCTTGCCGAGCAGGCGCCCGTACCCGGTCACCGTCACGCCCGCGTCCGCGGCACGAAGAGCGCCCCAGAACAATGCTTGGTTGGCGGTGAGCATCGGGCGGGCGAGCGCCTGTTCGAGCGCCTCGATCACTCCTATCGCGCGGAAGCCGTTGCCGCCGACGACGACTGCGTCGGCGGTATCCGGCGTGTGGGCACGGATCCATTCGTAGACGTCGGGCGGGCGGATGGCGGACTGGGCGGACACCAGGTCGCAGGACGTGGCGTGCACCACATCGAGTCCCTGGCTCGTGTAGTGGTCACGGCCCAGCCTGGTGAGCTCGTCGTCGAACCAGGGCGGATCGAAGAGGGCGATGCGCGTGGCGCCGAGCTCGCGCAAGCCCTCAACGATGGAGGCGCACGTTGAGACCACTGGGATTCCGTGGGTGCGTGCCGTCAGCCGCTCGACCAGCGCCCGCTCCCCGTCGGCGCCGAGTACGTAGGCCGTGCTGGTGAACCCGATCGCAATCGCGTTCACGGGCGCGGCGGCGATCAGCTCGGCTGCGTCGTCGATGTGCGGCGGTTCGGCGAATGCCCGCACGGGCGCGTGCGGGATCGTGGGGTCCATCGCGCCGCCGGCTCCCATGGCGGTGAACAGGACCCGCGCGCCGTAGATCCCCACTCCCCGAGGCGCCATCGCGTGCAGCTCGGATTCGGGTCCGACGTCGGCGTGCGGGGCCACCACGCCGATGCGGGTGTGCGCATCCCATCCGTCTGGTTGCCAATTCGTCGCGTTCATTGTGTCGGCCACCTTGACGAGCTCGCGGTTCATAGTCTCACCTGACCTCTCTGAGCGGCATTGGTTCGTCGACAAGGGGCGATGCTGGCCCGGCCAGCTCGAGCGTTGCTTCGAGCGCTCGGGCAGCTGCCTGACGATGCGTCGGTACCAGAGGCATTCCGCGCCCTCGGAAGCGGGGCGGGCATCGGTGTCGCTATCGCGATTGGGGCGATGCCACGCCGGCGAGGGCCGCCCGCGCGACACTCAGGGCAGTCCGAGCAATCCGAGCCTAACCGGCGCGCAGTCGGCCGACAAGCGGCCGAGTTTGACGCGAAACACGAGCCACAGCGGCGCCGATCCGTGCCCGAGGGTGCAGGTCGAGCCGTATTGCACCGAGCACGCCGGCAAGATCACGGCCGAGGACTACGCCGGCAAGGCGCCGAAGCGCCGGCCACGGGCGAGCGTGGCGAGTGGTGGGCTTGGCTACGACCGACGCTGGATGAAGCTGCGCGCGCGCAAGCTGCGCCACGACCCGACCCGCGAATGGCCCGACTGTGACGACGACGCCAAGCATGTGCATCACATCGACGGCCTCGGCTGCCGTGGCCCGCGCGGCTACGACGTGGGCAACCTGATGGCGTTGTGCGCCGCGCATCACAACCCGATCAGTGCTCGCCAGCGCTGGGCGGGGGAGCCGGTGCCGCTGCCCCGGCGCTATCGGGTGCCCTCGTTTCTAGGGCGTTGGGCCTGAGCCTCCTTCGCGTAGTGCGGATGCCGGGTTGAAATAGAAGCACGATCGCCTGAGCCAGCGTTCAGGAATGTTTCCCGAGGTTCTGGATCGTTTGGGTCCCGCCACACTCGGGGTAGACGACCGGCATGGAGACAACCGAGGCGACCCTTGCTCGTCCGCCTGTCGTCAGTCAGACCGAGTGGGACGCGGCTCTGACGGCCCTGCTCGAGCGCGAGCGGAACGTCGCCGCCGCGATGCACGAGCTCGCCGCCGCACGGAAGCGCATGCCGATGGTGCGGGTGGAGCGCGACTACGTCTTCGAGGGTCCTGACGGGCGGCGGTCACTGCCCGAGCTGTTCGACGGGCGCAGCCAGCTGATCCTCTACAGGTTCTTCTTCGAGGAGGGTGTCGACGGCTGGCCCGACGCCGGGTGCGTCGGATGCTCGTCCTTCGCCGATGGCATCCCCGAGCTCGGCCTACTTCACTCTC